>JAGLHT010000023.1 GCA_023143455.1 Desulfobacterales bacterium | reverse complement strand
TCGGTGGCGCAGCCACCGAGAACAAGTAATTCCATAGTTTCTATATATCATTCATTGATATAATTTTATTTAACATTTCATATTACATCTTTTGGGATTTTTTGTCTGCATATCATTAACTTTTTAACGATATTAACTGATGGATATCATACATATGGTAATTTATTGCAATTTGATATTAGATTGAGGAAAGATTTTTAAGGTATAGCTTTGCTTTCTCGATTTCATGGCAAGATCGATGTATTTATTGAAAGAGGTATGTTTTTGTCAAGCTGATTTATGATTGAAAAGTTGAAAAAAAAAAGGCGGTCTGATATAAAATCTTATGTGCATAAATAGTTTAAAATTATAAGGAAGTAACATGAAAATACATGAATATCAGGCTAAACAATTGTTCAGGGAATATAATATTCCTGTACCTGAAGGATATGTTGCATTTTCAAAACAGGAAGCTTTGGAAAACATTAAGAAATTTTCAAGCTTTCCAATTGTTGTAAAAGCGCAAATTCATGCAGGCGGTCGTGGAAAAGGTGGTGGGGTAAAGCTTGCCTCATCTGAAAAAGAAGCAATGCAATTTGCTGATGAAATTTTAGGCATGACCCTTGTTACGCATCAGACAGGCACCCAGGGCAAAGAAGTAAAAAAACTTCTTATTGAAGCAGGGCAGAACATTGAAAGAGAACTTTATCTAAGCCTTCTTGTTGACAGAGAAACAGCCAAAATTGTTATTATGGCAAGCACTGAAGGTGGAATGAATATTGAAGAGGTTGCAGAAAAAACTCCTGAAAAAATCATCAAAGTGTATGTTGATCCAATGATGGGAATATCAGGATATCAGCTGAGAGAAGTTGCATTTGGACTTAATATTCCCAAAAATGCAATGAAAGAATTTGGCATTATGCTCAAGGGTTTTTATGATCTTTTTATACAAAAGGATTGTTCAATGCTTGAAATCAATCCTTTGATTTTAACTTCTGATGAAAGGGTATTAGCCCTTGATGCCAAAGTTGATTTTGATTCAAACGCCCTTGGAAGACATAAAGAGCTTGTGGAGTTAAGAGACCTTGATGAAGAAGATCCTCTGGAAGTTGAAGCTTCAAAATTCAATCTTAATTATATCAACCTTGATGGAAATGTTGGAAATATTGTAAATGGCGCAGGGCTTGCTATGGCAACCATGGACATAATAAAGCTTGCAGGAGCTGAGCCTGCCAACTTTATGGATGTTGGAGGAGGAGCCACAGCAGAAATGGTTGAAAATGCCTTTAGGATTATCCTTGCAGATAAAAAAGTTAAGGCGGTATTAATAAACATCTTTGGCGGTATTTTAAGGTGTGATATTTTTGCTGAAGGGATTGTTGAGGCTGCAAAAAAGACAGGCATTAATATTCCGGTCATTGTTCGCATGGAAGGCACAAATGTTGAAAAAGGAAAAGAGATACTTGCAAATTCTGGTCTTGAATTAACAAGTGCTTTTGATCTTGCTGATGCTGCTCAAAAAATTGCAGCTACTGTTAAATAAAGGAGGATATTACTTTGAGTATATTTGCAGATAAGAATACAAAACTTCTTGTTCAGGGGATCACAGGAAAAGAAGGTAAGTTTCATACAGAACAATGTGTTAAATATGGGACTAATGTAGTGGCAGGCGTAACTCCGGGTAAGGGAGGACAAAATGTTAACTCAATTCCGGTATTTAATACAGTTAAAGATGCTGTTAAGCAAACTGGTGCCAATGCAAGCCTGATCTTTGTACCTCCCCTACTAGGTGCGGACGCAATTTTGGAAGCAATTGACGCAGGCATTGACCTGATTGTAGCAATAACCGAAGGTATACCAATACTTGATATGGTTAAAGTTAAAAATTTACTTGCCACAAAAAAGTGCAGACTTATAGGGCCAAACTGTCCGGGGATTATAACACCCGGTGAAACCAAGATAGGAATTATGCCGGGCAATATTCATAAAAAAGGCAACGTAGGCGTTGTTTCAAGATCAGGTACTTTGACCTATGAGGTCGTAGACCAGCTTACAAAGAATGGCATGGGTCAATCCACCTGCATTGGAATCGGAGGCGATCCTGTTAATGGAACAAATTTTATAGACACATTAGAAGCCTTTGAAAATGATCCTGAAACCCATGCCATAGTTATGGTTGGAGAGATTGGTGGAAATGCAGAAGAAAAAGCAGCTGAATATATTAAGGCGCATGTGACAAAACCTGTTGTAGGATTTATAGCAGGTCTTACAGCTCCTCCGGGACGTCGAATGGGACATGCCGGTGCAATTATCAGCGGAGGCAGCGGAACCGGTAAAGCAAAAATTGAATCCTTACAAAAAAATGGAATTGCTGTATGTGAAAATTTAGGCACAATAGGACAACTCTGTAGAAAAGTTTTTTAATTTTTTCATAAAGTAATCAGGAGGACAAATGGAAAATCTGGTTTTAGATAACAAAACAAAAAAGAGCAGAATACCTGCATGGCTTGACATTACCCAGAGTGGAACAGGTCTTGTATTGGGACTTTTTATGTGGGTTCACATGCTCCTTATTTCAAGTATCCTGCTGGGAGCTGGTTCTTTTAAATTTGTAGCAAATATGATGGAACTTTCTTTTCTGTCACCAACAGGAGAGGGATACCCTATTGCAGTTGTTTTTGCTGTACTTGGTGTGTTCTCTTTATTTATACTGCATGCAGGGTTGGGAATGCGAAAATTTCCAAGCTCATATAAACAATATAAAGCTGTAAGATCACAGATGAAACTTTTAAACCATGAAGATACAAACCTTTGGTTTTATCAGGTATTAACCGGCTTTATCATGTTTTTTGCAGGCTCAGTGCATCTTTATATAATGCTTACACATCCTGAGATAGACCCTTATATTTCAGCTAAAAGGGTTGTGGTCTCCAGCATGTGGCCTTTATATCTTATTTTACTTGTTGCAGTAGAATATCATGGAGCTATAGGACTTTACAGGCTATGTATGAAATGGGGCTGGTTAGCAGGCAAAGATGCAAAAAAATCCAGAGCAAATTTGAAAAAATTGAAAAAAACTTTAACAGCTTTTTTTCTTGTGCTGGGTATTCTCTCTTTGATTGTGTTTATTCTGATTGGTGTAAAACATAAAGATACAAACCCAAATGATAGCACAGCAAAAATTTCAACGACTATTACACAACAATATCTTAAGGGGTAATTGATGAAAGTTATATATACTGACTCACTTGTTATAGGCGGAGGTCTGGCAGGACTCAGGGTTGCCATAGCAGCAAAACAAAGAGGATATGATACCATTGTTCTTTCTTTAATCCCTGCTAAAAGATCCCATTCAGCAGCAGCACAGGGCGGTATGCAGGCAAGCCTTGGAGCATCTGTAAAGGGCGTAGGGGATGATGAAGATGTGCATTTTGGAGATACAGTAAGGGGGAGTGACTGGGGTTGTGACCAGGATGTTGCAAGAGCCTTTGTTAACACAGCACCTAAAGCAATCCGTCAACTCGCCGCATGGGGAGTTCCATGGAGCAGAGTACAAAGGGGTGACAGACAGGTTGTAATAAATGGCGAAAAAGTCACAATAACTGAGAGCGATGAAGCCCACGGCCTTATTAATTCCCGGGATTTTGGCGGCACAAAAAAGTGGAGAACCTGTTATACCTCTGATGGAACAGGTCATACAATGCTTTATGCAATGGATAACAAAGCAATTAAGCTCAAAATTCCTGTCCATGAAAGAAAAGAAGCTGTTGCACTTATCCATGAAGACGGTGTTTGCAAAGGCGCTATTGTAAGAGAGCTTATCACAGGACAACTTATTGCGTATGTTGCAAAAGCAACCACAATTGCCACAGGCGGTTATGGCAGGCTTTATTCTGTTACAACCAATGCTGTTATTTCTGAAGGCATAGGCACAGCAATTGCTCTGGAAACAGGTCTTGCGCCTCTAGGAAATATGGAAGCTGTTCAATTTCATCCTACTGCAATAGTTCCGGTTGGTATTCTTACAACTGAAGGCTGTCGCGGAGATGGAGGACTTTTGCTTGATAAGGATGGATACAGATTTATGCCTGATTATGAGCCTGATAAAAAAGAGCTTGCCTCAAGAGATGTTGTATCCCGTCGTATGATTGAACATATGAGAAAAGGCAAAGGTGTTCCTTCGAGATATGGAGACCATTTGTGGCTTGACATAACTTTGCTTGGCGAAAAACATATCAGAAAAAACTTAAGAGAAGTTGATGAAATTTGTCAATATTTTCTTGGGATTGATCCTGTTAAAGAATACATTCCTGTACGACCAACACAGCATTATTCCATGGGCGGAGTAAAAACAAACTTTAAAGGCGAAAGCATCGGACTTAAAGGGCTATTCTCAGTCGGAGAAGCAGCATGCTGGGATATGCATGGATTTAACAGACTTGGTGGCAACTCAGTTGCAGAAACAGTTGTAGCAGGCATGCTTGTTGGTGAGTATGTTGCAGATTACTGTGCTGATACTCCATTAAAAATAGACACAAAAACCATTGACTCTTTTCTTGAACAGGAAAGAGTCAAAATTTCAGATCTTCTCAACAGAGAGCGTGGAGAAAACCCTTTTAAACTCAAAAAAGAAATGCAAAAGATTATGATGGATAAAGTTGGTATCTTTAGAAATCATGATGATCTTACAAAGGCTGTTGAAGAACTTAAAGTGTTAAACAAAAAAGCAAAGAATATAGCTTTAAGAAATAGAATAAGTTCTTCAAATCCAGAGCTTGTTGAGGCAATTCGTGTTCCAAAAATGATAAAACTTGCCCAGTGTGTGGCCTATGGGGCTCTCTTAAGAAAAGAAAGCCGAGGAGCTCATTCAAGGGAAGATTTTCCCCAGCGTGACGATAAAAACTGGTTAAAAAGAACTCTTGCATATTGGAAAGATGAAAATACTGATCTGCCGGAAATTGAGTATGAACCTCTCGATATTATGAAAATGGAAATGCCTCCGGCATCCAGAGGATATGGTGATGATCAAACCATTGCCCATCCTGACACTGAAAAAAGAGAAAAAGAAATTGAGCAAATTTTAAAAGATAATCCTGGCATAGACAGAATACAAACTCAGGAGCTTATCAATCCAGTAGAGGTTCCTGAAAGATATCAAGGCAAAAACGAACGAGTAGGCAGGGGGTTTAAATAATGAACAACGAACAAAACAGAACTCTTATATTTGAAATATTACGATATAATCCTCTAATAAAGGGCGATACGCCCAAGATGGAAAAATATCAGGTGACTGAAGCTCCAGGAATGACAATATTTATTGCGTTAAATGAGATCAGAGAAGAGCAGGACCCTTCTATTCAATTTGATTTTGTTTGCAGAGCCGGGATATGCGGCTCCTGCGGCATGATAATAAACGGCGAACCAAAACTTGCATGCAGAACTCTTACAGCCAACTATCCCAAAGGAGTAATAACGCTTTTACCTCTTCCGGGGTTTGAACTTATTGGTGATCTTTCTGTTGACACAGGTAAAGTAATGCGACAAATGAGTGAAAGAGTTGAATCATGGATACATGACCAAGAAGCTGAAGATGTTGACCTGACAAGACTTGAAGAACGCATGGAACCTGAAATAGCTGATGAAATCTATGAGCTCGAAAGGTGCGTGGAATGTGGTCTTTGCCTTTCTGCCTGCGCCACTAAAAGAATGAGAGATGATTTTCTTGGTGCTGTAGGATTTATGAGGCTTGCAAGATATGCTGTTGATCCAAGAGACAAGCGCACCGGTGAAGAATTCTATGAAATCATAGGTGATGATGATGGTGTGTTTGGTTGTATGACCTTGCTTGGATGCGAAGATTATTGTCCAAAAGACCTGCCCCATCAAACTCAGATTGCATATCTAAGACGTAAGATGGCACTGGGGAAATAATAAAATGACTGAATTTAAATATACAACCATGTTTCCTTTGGATAAAAATTCAGAGGAAACTACAGAGTATCGACTTCTATCCGATAAATTTGTCTCAACAGAAAATTTTGAAGGAAAAGAAATTCTGAAAGTAAGTCCTGAGGCTCTGACTTACCTGAGTGAACAAGCATTTAAAGATGTTGCCCATCTTTACCGAGAGGATCATCTAAAAAAGCTTAAAGGCATTATTGATGATACTGAATCTTCTGATAACGACAGGTATATTGCTTTAGAACTTTTGAAAAACGCTGTTATCTCAGCAGGCATGGTATATCCCATGTGTCAGGATACCGGCACTGCAATTGTCCATGCTAAAAAAGGGCAACGCATCTTTACAGATACAGATGATGAAGAAATGCTGGCAAAAGGTGCCTTTAATGCATACACTAAAAATTACCTGCGATATTCACAAAATGCACCTTTAACAATGTATAACGAACAAAATACTAAATGTAATCTTCCGGCACAGATAGACATCAGTGCAGTAGGAGGTGATGAATACAAGTTTTTATTCATGGCAAAAGGTGGTGGTTCTGCTAACAAGACCGCTCTTTTTCAGATGACAAAAGCTGTGTTAAATTCTGAAAAAAGTCTTATTGATTTTATGACAGAGAAAATGCTGGCCATTGGAACTGCAGCATGCCCACCATATTACATTGCCTTTGTTATTGGTGGCACATCAGCAGAACTAAACTTAAAAACTGTAAAGCTTGCCTCTGCACGTTATCTTGATTCGCTTCCTTTAAAAGGAGATGAAACAGGCCATGCTTTCAGAGACAAAGAACTCGAAGAAAAAGTTCAACAAAAAGCATTTGGTTTAGGATTAGGTGCTCAATTTGGTGGTAAACACTTTGCCCTTGATGTAAGGGTCATAAGGCTTCCCCGCCATGGTGCATCCTGCCCCATCGGTATAGGAGTAAGTTGCTCTGCTGACCGCCAGATAAAAGCAAAAATAAATAAGCAAGGGCTTTTCTTAGAAAAACTTGAAACTAATCCTTCAAAGTACTTGCCAGCAAAAGAACCAGAGATGGCTGCTGCTGTTAATATAGACCTTAATAAACCCATGGATGATATTAGGGCAGAACTTTCAAAACACCCTGTATCAACCCGCCTAATGCTTTCAGGAAAAATAATAGTTGCAAGGGATATGGCACATTCAAAGTTCCAAGAGCTTTTAGATAATGGAAAAGGTTTGCCTGATTATCTTAGAAACCATGTAATATATTATGCAGGACCTGCAAAAACACCTGAAGGACAGGCTTCCGGGTCATTTGGTCCCACAACAGCAGGAAGAATGGATCCCTATGTTCCGGTTTTCCAGGAGCAAAAAGCTTCAATGATCATGCTTGCCAAAGGCAACCGATCTCAAATAGTCACTGACTCCTGCAAAAAATATAAAGGATTCTACCTTGGCTCTCCAGGTGGTCCTGCAGCAAGACTCGGACATGATTGCATTAAAAAAGTTGAACTAATGGAATATGAAGAACTTGGTATGGAAGCAGTCTTTATGATTACAGTTGAGGATTTTCCAGCATTTATCATAGTTGATGATAAAGGAAACGATTTTTACGCTGATCTTTAATACTATCACTCAAAGCCGGAGTATAAACCAAACACTGTATTAAGACTTAAATTCCCCTCTGTGTCAATCTAGTAAGAATTTCCATGGCCACAGAGTCATATCTCTTAGGTCTGCGGTCTGATCTATGATCATGGTGCTCGCTTCAAAGACCATTCAAAATTCGTTTAATTCGATGAGTCCTTTTGAATACAACTAATTTGTCACATAGGAATTGGTGTGTCAATGTTTTTTAATTCAAAAAAGTCAGTAAAATAAAAAATTAAATGGTTCAAATAACTATAGAGGTATATCTCTGTCTAATGCTCTATTTTGGTATTTTGATTGACATTCTGTTATAATTACATTACCTTTTCAATATGGTGAAAAATAATTATAGTGAAAATTATTTTTCCAAGGTAATATTCCAAAAAAATCAAGAACTGTTTTTATAATGTTATAATCAATAAATATAGGAGAAATAATCATGACTTATTGGGCAATAATTGTTTTAGTATTGGCATTCTATGGTGCAACACTTAACATCATAGTAGGGAGCCGCATGGAGTTGATACTTCAAGATATCCTTTTATTCTTAATTTCATTAGGCATGTTAATAAGAATACGGTATATGACTAAAAAAGGTGATAAGGAAAAACTTGAAAAACAATTGACAGACTAATTATTAAAAAAACAATTGTTATCAATACGATTTTGTAATCTCTCGTCCATCTCACATTGTGACTTCAACTCTTCTATTCATCCAACACCTCTCGTATTTTTTCAGAGCCGCGCTGAAGTGATTTTTTTATTTTGATTTTATCTGCTTTAGGAATACCCTGTAGAACAGGAAAATAAACATTAAACTCAGAGCCTTTACCAAGTTGACTAAAAACTTGAATGCTCCCTCCCATTTTAGTAATAAGACCATGCACTAATGAAAGACCCATTCCTGTGCCTGTTCAATTTTGATTGTAATAGGAATTGTAGATCGAACAAACCTTAATGTTTCTTTAATAGCAGCAGTAGCTCCGGAAATCTTAACAAACTTCCGTCGTGTAACCTGCATAGCTTTACTCCTTTTTTTAAAATTATTAGTTAAGTGTTTTATTTATTGGCTAAACAGGCGCTTATTTTACATCTATTGACAATAAACAGTTTTATGTCTAAATTAAAGAATAACCTTATTTTTATTAAAGGGCGATATGACTTCTATAGAAAAACAAGTGCTTGAACTTGTTGAAACAGGCCAAAGAGACAAAGCCATTAAACTTCTTTTTAAGCTTATTGTTAAATCTGCTGAGAATAATGACTTTGATAAAGCAGAGAAACTACGACAAACTCTTATTAAGACCGATTCAATGGCTTTAGATGAAATCACAAGATCCGGCGAAATTTTAGAAGAAAATAAATTTAAAGCAATTGACCCAAGCCATAAAAAACATTGGAGAAAACTATATAGAGAGTTTTCTCCAGAAGAGGCAATTGAATTTTATTACAGCCTGAAAACTATCAATATTAAGCCAGGGCAAATTATTATTCAACAGGGCAAACTTAATGACAAGCTATTTTTTATCAATCAAGGCAAGCTCAAAAGCATATGTAAGTCAGAAACAAGTGAATTTTTTTTAAAGGAAACCTCCGCAGGAGAAGCTTGTGGGTTATCAACCTTTTTTTTAATTTCTACAGCAACGACATCGGTTATTGCTGATACCGAGGCTAATATTAGCTATATTAACCAAAAAGCTCTTTCTAATATAACAGAAAAGTTATCGGGCTTTGACTCAAAATTGCAAGAGCTGTGCAAGGGCTTGGTGAGAATCAATTCAGCTGACGTCATTAAAAAGCAAGGCATCGAACGTCGTCAACATCCAAGACTACCTGTTAAAGGAACGGTTGTAGCTCATCTTATAGAAGCCGATGGCAAACCCAGCGAGCGACCATTTCATGGGGCGTTTGATGACTTGTCCATTGGCGGTGCTTCTTTTACGATAAAATCATCAACACAAGAATATGCGCGTTCACTATTAGGGTCTAAAGCCATTATTAAGCTCACGTTAAAAAACAGCAAGAACGAATCTGTGGGAACTAAAAAAGGATGGATTGTCGGTCTTTGTGACCATCTTTTTAATGATTATTTGATAAGCTTTAGATTCAATACACCCTTGTCCCGGAAGGTTTTACATCACCTTGTCAAAGGGTCAAATTAAGCGATACCAAGCTCCTCCAATGTCTTTTTCAACGGAATGCCGCGGTTATTAAACCCTCGAATTTTATAATATTCAGGAAGCATCTTCTCTAATGGCACAACTTTATTATCATCATCAAACTCACGTCCCTGTTTTAAAAGTCTTTCCGGCAAGGTGTCGTCATTATGGTCAATTCCCTCACGAATGTTCATATAACGTTCCAGTACATGGATGCGTTCACCAGCCTTTAGAAATTCACTATTGGATAGATGGATACCAGTTACACTATTCCATAAGTCTGCATAAATTGAAAAATCAATAAGGGGAACTGCCACTGAAGGAAGGTATTGCATCAGTATCCCCAGCATAAAATCAGGTGTATATTTAGATAAAGGAGGCTCCATAAGAAAGGCAAACATGGTGAACTGGCAAGTTTGCAATGAATTGATACAGCAGCCCAAGTCCTCAAAAAACTTAACCCACTTGGCTTTACCATAACAGGAATCTGGTTTTAAAAATCCAAAATAGACTTCCTGGGCAACAAGATAAGAGGAAAGGTGACACCCGCCCCTATTGGCAACAGCATAGGCAAGTCCTTGTCCAAAAGACCCTCTTGGGTCATAAGCCGCCATTTCCAACCCCTTGACATGCATTGCAAAATCTTGTCCTCCATACTCCTGGGATAAGAGTCTTGTACCCTTAGCCATTTTTGCCCCAAAGTCTTTCATATTTGCAATGTCATAAAGTGCTTTTTCTATCCCGTCTTTAGATCCAAACTTGAGATTACTTTTAATCAAACCCTTTGATGCAGCCTCCATTACCCAGGCCAGAGTCCCGCCCGTTGAGATAGTATCCAAACCCAGCCTGCCGCATATATGATTGAATTCGGCAATAGTATCTAAATCAAAAATTCCAAGGCTTGTGCCCATCATTCCAATAGTTTCATATTCAGGCGCAGACATATCCCCTGATTTAAAAGATCCCTTATGGCCACAACGAATATTACAGGGTTTGCAGGTATGGTGGGAGGTATTATGTTTTTCTGCCATAATTTCACCTGAGACCTGATTGCCCAGCTCGTGCTTACCGTCCTGAAAATTATTGATCGGTAAAATACCAGCCTCAAGACAATCGCGGACATAGGCACTGGTACCAAAATTCCGGTATCTGTCAGTGATGCTGTTCTGTTTTATGTACTTTGCTGCCTTGTTCTTAACTTTTTTAAACGCCTTGGGATCACGGGGTTTTATCATATAGACACCACCTTGTGCTCTTATTGCCTTAAGGTTTTTCGAACCCATAACCGCTCCAAGACCGCCCCTTCCCAAAAAACGGTGTCCTGATGCCATGTTGGCATAAAGGACTTGGTTTTCTCCGGCAGGTCCGATCACTACTGATTTAGCTTTTTTAACATCAAGTACTGCCTGGGCCTCGGGAATTTCCATACCCCAAATACCTTTGGCATCCTTAAATTCAACTCCATTTTCCGTAATATCTAGATATAAAGGAGTTGAGGCTTTCCCTTTAATAAGAAGTCCATCCCAGCCTGCTGTTTTAAGAGCAAGACCAAAAGGTCCGCCACAAGAAGATGTAACCATTATTCCCGTTAGCGGAGATTTAGTGAGTGCTTCAAATCGCCCTGAACACGGCCCTCCTGTGCCCATCAAAACCCCGGGCATAAAGGCAATAATATTGTCTGGTCCCAGAGGGTCTTTCCCCTGAGCCATCCGATCAAACAAAAGTTTTAAACCAAGACCTTTGGCACCCAGAAAAAGTCTGCGTTCATCAACAGTCACTTCATATATTCCATGTGTTTGACCTTCAAGATCAACTTCCAACACACGATTACTTGTTCCTTGAATCTGTTTCATTCATCACTCCCCATTTTATTCTTTCCCTTTTTTGTAAGTTTTCCCACATAGCTTTCAAACCTTAACCCATGTATAGCACCTTTGACATAGGTAAACAGAATACCCGGTGAATAAAGGGCTTTTGTCAAATTTGAAAACAACTTATATTTTTTGCTGGTATATGGGAACCAGTTGGCTTCCATTTTACTGCTGTTTTTATCGATCAAATGTTTAAATGACTTGTTGTAGCTCAAGTGGTCAATTATAAACTCCCTGAAATGACAGAACAGTTTTGCAATAGATGTCCTGACATTAGAATTATGCCTTGCCTCTGCCATGCATTCAAGGAAAAATCCCGTATTTTCAATAAAACTTTCTTGTCAATATGTTTTTTTGTTAAAAGAATACAATAAATCTATTAAATTAAAAAATATTAACGACACACAAAGAATTCTCTTTAAATATATTGAGATATATTATAATCAAAGAAGGAAGCATTCTGCAAATTGCTAAGATGCTCCTGCTCACTTTGAGCCGGAATGGTATAACCTGAAAAAAGTGGTTTATATGACAACTTCTAACCTATTTTCTAAGAAACAGAAAAAACTGCGTGGTGATTCACCTGATGTTTATACATATGACAACATCCCTAACGCTCTTAGAGTACAGATTATCCATCTTTGGGATGATGCATTAGGTACTCGATCAGAATATGACAACATATTACTTCCTGTACAAAAGGTATATAGACTAATAGTAGGAACTTTATGCCGCGAATATGGCATGTTTACCTTGGCAAGTTCCTTTCGTGATGAATCAAGAGATTTCAGGTATGAATTACAAGCTTTTTTCCTTGGTGAAACAGACACCGAGAAACTTATTGATGTCATAGAATCATCGTTTAGGGCGATTGACAGGATGACTAGAAAGTATTCTTACAAAGAAACAAAGAATTTTGATGAGATAGCAGATGAGGCGATCAAAGAGTTAAACAAACGGTTCAAAGAACACGCTATTGGTTACAAATTTGAAGATGGAATAATTACCCGTATCGATTCTGAATTAATACATTCAGAGGTTGTTAAGCCCGCCTTAAGAGTTTTAAGTGATAACCATTTTAAAGAAGCACAAAAAGAATTCATCACAGCTCATGATCATTACCAAAAAGAAAATCACAAAGAAGCACTAAATGAATCTCTTAAAGCTTTTGAAAGCACCATGAAAGCCATATGTAATAAGAATGGATGGGAACATGACTCAAAGGCTACCAGCAAAGATCTGATAAAAATTTGTCTTGATAAGACCCTGATCCCATTGTTTTGGCAACCTCAAATCCACGCTTTAGCTAGTATGCTAGAAAACGGGATGCCAACTGGCACAGCTTATATAATAGTGCCAGATCACGTTGTTGCCTATGTGCTTCATATGACGGCATCAGCTATAGTATTTTTGGGAGAGTCGGATAAAGCTATTGATACCTAAGAGTCAATAATAACAATTAAAATAAATAATGAATAATAAAATTCTCAAAATAGATCTTAATACAAATTCAATTAAAACTGAAGATATTGATAAAACTATTTATCAAGAATTTATTGGCGGGAAAGGCATTGCCGGTCTATATTTAAAACCGCATATCACAAAAAGCTGGGATGACCCAACAATGCCGCTTATTTTTATGTGTGGACCTTTGGTTGGCACATCTTCCCCAACTTCCGGCAGGTCCTGTGTAATGTCAAAATCACCTTTGACCGGAACAATTTGTGATTCTTCTGTGGGTGGAACTCTAGGATTTAATATTCGAAAAGCAGGTTATGAAGGATTCATCATTACCGGAAAAAGCAACAAACTTTGTGGCATTGAAATTTGTGATGATTCTATAAAAATTGTCAGTGCTGAAAAATACAAAGAATGGGAAATCGGAAAACTCCATAACACTCTCAAAAAAAAGGGTTCTGTGGTTTCAATTGGACCGGCCGCTGAAAATGGTGTTTTATTTTCCAATATTATGATTGATCGGTTTTTCTGTGCTGGTCGAGGCGGGTTGGGCATGATTCAAGCTGCTAAAAACCTCAAATATATTACAGTTAAAGGAACCGGGAAAATTGCTGTTCATGACAAATTACTTTTACAAAGAGCAAGAGAAGACATTTTCCGACTCATTGCAGCATCACCAATTATTATGGGTGAACATGGTATTGCTAATTTTGGGACCGGTGCATTATATGATTTAATTGGCAATCGCAGGATGATGCCCACTGGAAATTTTAAAAAAACAGTATTTGACGGTGCTTCAAATTTAAATGCCTTTTCATATAAAAAAAAATACAATACAAAAAAGGCGGGCTGCAAAGGGTGCCATATTCAATGTAAACAAGTTGGAAAAGATAATGAACACATTCCAGAATTTGAAACCATGTCTCATTTTTCAGCTTTGATCAATAATGATAAAATTGACATTGTCACTGAGGCAAATCGAATTTGTAATGAGCAGGGTATCGATACAATTTCCGCAGCATCAACCATTGCATGTTATTCTGAAATTACTCAACAGAAATTATCAGGGGATAAAATCATATCATTACTTCAAGATATTTGTAAAAATAAAGGTGAAGGTGCTGCACTTTCTAAAGGATCATATTATTTTGCAAAAGAAAATAATAAGCCTGAGCTCTCTTTTTCTGTTAAAGGACTGGAACTTCCGGCCTATGATCCACGAGGTGCATATGGGATGGCATTGGCCTATGCTGTTTCAACCCGGGGAGCTTGCCATCTTCGCGCCTACCCCATTAGTCATGAAATTATTCGAAAACCAGTTGCAACAGACCGGTTTTCCTTTGATGGAAAAGCCAGAATTATCAAAATTTCAGAAGATATGAACGCAATTATTGATTCTTTAACAGCTTGCAAATTTGCGTTCTTTGGTTGTTCTCTCGAAGAATTTGCTATGGCTTACACAGCTGTCACAGGCCTTGAAATGTCTGCCCACCAACTAATTTCATCCGGAGAACGAATTTATTACAATGAGAGAATCATGAACTGGCAAAATGGATTTACCCGGGTTGATGATTCAATTCCTAAACGGTTTTTTAATGAAGAAGGCTCCCATGGAAATAACATTAAAATCCCTTCAATCAATAAAACTACATTTGAGAAAACACTTTCAGATTATTACAAAATCCGAGGACTCAATGAAAACGGTGAGCCAACACAACAAAAAGCAAATGAGTTAGGCTTAACTTTATGAAAAACTTAATCCATAAATATGAAAAAAAATGTATTCAAAACGGTCTTGCATCCCCAAAAGATATTTTCATAGCTGGTCTGAACACTGAAATTATTTGGAATCAGGATGGTCCGAAAAACCGTGAATTGGAAAAAATATTTTCAGAAATTAATATCAATTCATTGATGTTTGTCAAACCCATGGAACCTTATTTTTCAATCATCGAATATCTAATTAGCGATAGTGATGAAACAATTTATCCGTCAGACTGTGAGACTCGAACATTTATCCATGATTTACCTATAGTTAATGAATTTAATATAAATAAAATTATCCAAAAATTGAAACAACGCAAATGTGTTATTGTAAAAAACAAAGGAATCATCACCTGGGGAAGCGTAACTCCTGAGCAAGCATACATCTTTTTCAGTTGTGTTTGTTTCACCTGTTTTGTTAAGTTTTTTGTTGATTACTTAAACGATCATAGAAAAGGGACTCTAACAAAAAATCAATCTGATGTTTTTAAAAATGCAATCAATCTATTGGATAAAATCAATCCTGACTTCAAACCACTAAAAACAAATATAAATAAAGAGAGCGATGTTTATGAAGCAATTTCTGAAGCAGGGCGAATAGTGGTAGAGTATCAATTGGTTGATTCTTTCTTTGGAAATGTATCATATAAATACAACAACATTTTATATATCAGTCAAACCGGTTCTTCTCTCGATGAATTAGAAGGCTGTATAGATCCTTGTCCTTTGGATGATTCGTCCTGCTCCAGTATTACTGCGTCCAGCGAATTTTCTGCTCACAAAGAAATCGTGCTAAACAACCCTGATATTAAAGGACTGCTTCATGGCCATCCAAAATTCACAGTAATTATGTCAATGTATTGTGAAAATGAAGTGTGTGCATTATTGGACAAATGCCATATTAAATGTCCTGAAACCCGACATATTGATGATATACCAATAGTTTGCGGCGAAGTCGGCACTGGCATCCATGGTCTTTGCAATACGCTTCCTAAAGCAATCAAAGGTAAAAAAGCTGTTATTGTCTATGGTCATGGTGTTTTCGCTGCTGTTGATGATGATTTCAATAATGCATTTAAAGCAATGATTGATATTGAAAAAATGTGTCAGGATAAATATTTTGCTTTGCTTAAGGTTTTATAAGGGAAAGGAAGTAATAATGGCTGTCTGCTATGATGGGAATGTTCTGGAGGAATTACTTAGGTTATTAAAGCTTGAGAAGATAGAAGAAAATATTTTTAGAGGAGAGAGTCAGGACTTAGGATTTGGCAACGTTTTTGGAGGCCAGGTTGTTGGTCAGGCCCTGTCTGCTACATCAAGAACAATAGCTTCGGGTTTTCAAGCCCACAGTCTCCATGGATATTTCATGCTGGCAGGGGATGCTTCAAAACCTATTGTCTATACTGTGGACTGCATCCGCGACGGTAAAAGCTTTGTTACCCGCCGTGTGGTTGCAGTCCAGAATGGTCGCGCTATTTTCTCGGCAACTGCCTCTTTTCATAAAAATGAACAGGGATATGAACATCAGACTGCCATGCCAGATATTAAAGGTCCTGAAGGTCTTGAAAACGAAGTCGAAATGGTCACACGCCTCTCTGATAAAATTCCACTGGAAATTCGTGAGAAATTGTTGTGTAAAAAGCCCATTGAAATAAGAGTAGTTAATCCGATTAATCCTTTTTCTCCTAAAGCCATGCCCCCGGAGAAATATGTCTGGTTTCGGGCAATTGATAAAATCCCGAATGATAGTGCAATCCACCGGTATATGCTGGCATATGCCTCGGATTTTCATCTGGTCGGAACAGCTCTTTATCCCCATGGAAGAACTTTCTGGTCTTCTGACATGCAGGTAGCAAGCCTTGATCATTCCATCTGGTTCCACAGAGAATTTCAAATGGATGACTGGCTCCTTTATGTTATGAAAAGCCCGAATGCTGCTAAAGCAAGAGGCCTGAATATCGGTTCTATTTTCACACGAAAAGGAGTTTTAGTTGCAAGTGTAGCCCAGGAAGGTTTAATGCGGCCATTAAAAAAATAAACATGCTGAATAATATTTCCATTCTTGCAGGATCCAAAGCCATAAAAGTCATTAAAGATGAGAGTCTTAACCTAAACAAAGTTAAAGTCCTTGCAGGGGCTTCAGGTTCTGCAAAGTTTCTGGTTCTAACCGGAATTGACAAGGTTTTAATGGACCTGTTCAAAAAACGGACTGACCCTCTTTATCTTATTGGCACGTCAATCGGTGCTTTTCGCATGGCTGCATTTTGCCAAAAAGATCCGCTTTCTGCCATTGAAATACTTGAAAGAGAATATATTGCCCAGTCATATAAACAAAAACCAACAAAGCAGGATATCACTCAGGAGACACACAGAATCCTGAATGCCTATATTAATGACAATCAGATTGAAGGAATCCTTAATCATCCCTTTATGAGGATCAGCTTTCTTTCTAATAAATGCAGAGGTCTTTTAAAAAGTGAGCGCCAATGGCTCCAGTGGTTTGGTGTTGGTATGGCTGCCAGTGTTAATCTTATCAGCCGGAATAGCCTTAAATATTTTTTTGAAAGAGCACTTTTTTGCGGGCCCGGCGCACCACCTCCCTTTTCAACCATGAATCAATTCCCTATGAATCTTTATAACCTTACACCATCAAATTTTAGACAAGCACTTATCTCTTCCGGGTCAATTCCCATTGTAATGGAAGGAATTTCAGATATTGATGGTGCAGAGGGTTGTTTTCGAGATGGCGGAATTCTTGATTATCACTTAGACATACCTTTCTTACCCAATGATGACGGCTTTGTCCTATTTCCACATTTCTATGAAAAAATCACACCAGGCTGGTTTGATAAATACCTGAACCGTAAACCATCAAGCAAAAACATGGAAAATGTCATACTAATTGCACCCTCAAACAAGTTTGTGGCAAGCCTCCCCATGGGGAAAATCCCTGATAGAAAAGATTTTCACACCTTCCAGGGAAAGGATAAAGAACGCCAGGACTATTGGAGAACAGTAGTCAAAAAAAACAGACAATTAGGAGATGAATTTTCTGAGGCTGTAGAATCCGATCAGATTAGAAACATTGTAAAGCCTTTTAATTCATAAAAGCTTAAGAACCAGCAGATCGAGTAAAAAGCCAGGTTCCATCACTCATCAAGTAACATTTTGTTTTTTCTTTGAATTTTCAGATACAAGCTCAGGCAACTCTATCACACAGCAAATTCATTATCAGTTTAATCAAAGTCTCTTTCTGTTTGGGATCTGACTCCGTTCATCATATTGCTGTAGCAAAAGAAAGGTCTGGGTATATCGACCAAGAATATCCACAAGTCCCCTGCCCATATCTGTTTTAAGAGACTCAGATTGTGCTGCCTTTTGAATCAGGGCAAGGGCTTGCGATAGCTCGGCTGCATTCTGCTCAAAGCGCTGTTGATTAATGCTGTAGCCCTGAATAAGATATTCTTTCAACCGTTGGGTGGCCCAGATGCGAAACTGCACACCCAGCTTGGAATTAACCCGATAGCCAACGGAAATTATGGCATCCAAATTGTAAAACTTGATCTTTCTTTTAACCGTTCGTTTTCCCTCTTGCCGAACTACCGAGGATTCCTCGGTAGCTGTTAATGGTTCCAGTTCACCAGATTTGTATATTTTTTTTAAGTGCAACCCAATACTGTCCGAATCTCTATCAAACAGCTCTGCCATTTGAATTCTGGACAACCACACTGTTTCTTTTTCCAAACGTACCTGAATCCGAGTCAGCCCGTCTTCTGTCTGATAAATTTGAATTTGACTGCTATCAGTCATGTAGCCATTTCCTTGCAATAATCTTTATTTTAATTTCTCTTTTTAACAATATCCTTAATGTATTTAACACGAGTTTTATTTTTTTTGTTTCTTCTTTTTCATCTCAATATACCAGTTCTCTTTGCCATAAACCTTATCAGAACAATCTGGACACATGCCATAGGTAAAAGATGCATCAGAATGCTTTTCAATGTAGGACTCCAATAAATTCCAATATCCCTTGTCATCACGAATTTTTTTACATTCTGCGCAAATTGGCAGAAGTCCTGCAAGAGCCTTTATTTCTTTATTTGCTTTCAATAGTCTCTCGTGATTTTCCTTCAATGCATCTTCAGCAAGTTTACGTTTGGTGATATTTTTCGAAGTGCAAATCACGGTTTCAACTGTACAATCATCATTAAAAATTGGTTTAGCAGTCGTTAAATAATAAGTATCACCAGAGGGCAGTGGTACCCGAACCTCAATCTCTTCAGTTTTTCCTTCAGTAAGTACTTTTTTTACAACAGCAAATCTTTTATCTGCTTCCTCTTTTTCAAAAACATCCCAGATTTTGTTGCCAATAATTTTATCTAAATCTTTGCCAACTCCTTTTGCAAAGGCTTTATTTACATACCTATATGTTCCATCAGCATAAAATGAAAAGAAAGGGTCACTGGATTCGTCCATAATAATTCGATAATGCTTTTCACGATTACGGAGTTTCTCTAACTCATTAATTAATTCTTCCTTATCCATTATAAAACTCCATAAATGTTATACAAACAATATTTTCAAGGCTTTAAAAATTTATATTCCACATATCATCTTCTTTGTAAAGCTGTCCATAATCATCAAAAAAGCATGGTAAAATAATATACACCACTCTCCAGAATTGAATTGATTTTCATAACCGCCTGCCCAGAATTTGTTCCAGAGCTGGTCGATCTGTGATTTTAATTCAGGATTATTTTGAAGCATTGTTTTTCCTTTAGTCTTTTATGACTTTCCAATGACCGCCTCTGTCCGGGCCTATTCGTTCAAGATTCCCTTGTTTTTTTAATTGAACAATCTGCCATTCTATGCCATTTTGTGTCAGACTGGTCTGTTCAGCCAACTGGCTCGAGGTGATTGCAGGATTTTCCAGGATCAAGGCAAGAAGTTTCTCCCTATTTTCACCCAAGGCTGGGTTAGTTATATATGTTGGTCTTAAAAATACAAGACTAAACATGGTATGATAGTCTATTTTTACATGGGGACAATTTTCTTTTTCTAAAGCTGCATGGATCCGTTCAATACCAGAACCCATTTTTTCGATATAATCACACCTCAACAAAAGGCTTGCAATATTAGAGTTTCGGCACACACTTCTTTTGCCAAAATCTTTTTCTGGCAATCCCTTGGGAAGACCACCTGGATTATAGATTTCTACACGGTCATCAAATATTTCTACCATGACCTGGGCACCCTGTTCCAGACAATCTCTGTGACAGACAGCATTGACCATGGCTTCTCGCAAAGCAATTTCCGGAAGTTCCAGAGTCTCTTTTCTGCGAGTGCTCTTGCTTGTGATCTCCCATCTAAACTGAAGATATTTTTTTAAAAAAATCAAGGCGTCTTCAACATTTTCCAGAAGATTTCCAACCAATTCTTTACGATCAAGGATATAGGCTTTAGTTGTGCCTTTAAAAAGTGCACAGACCACACTTAGGAAGTGTTAATAAATCATTTATTTATTAACACTTCCTAATGTTCATTTCTTTTACAATCAAGTCAACAGCGGCTTTTGTCTCCTGATAATAAGAGGCTCGGATATTAATCAGGTATTTATTTACCGAATATCTTAATCTGCTTGCGCCTGTAAACATTCCAACTAAAGGAATTTTAGCTTCGTTGACAAGCGGTATAATCTTTACTGTGGTTGGTGTTCCAACATAGCAGAACAAAGAAAAAGCCTTGTGCTCAAGAATTAAATGTTGAGTATTATATAGACATCTGGCAGGTTCATATCCATCATCTAATGCAATTATTTTGATCTGCCTTTTGTGGATGCCGCCATCTTCATTGATATGCTTAATATATGAAAGTGCTCAATGAAGCGTCTGGGTGCCAAGGTATCCTGCATGCCCGCCCAGAGCAAGAGATAAGCCAATAAGAATTTGCTCTTCACTGATTCCTGTTTTATTGCCTGAAGGGGAAAAAGAATCTTCACCCTACCTTTTTAATTACTGCCTGAGACGTTTTTCCATTCACCAGTATTTTTATTGGTTTTTTAAAGCTTATATGTCTCAAAAATTGGGTTTCATTTTTTGATGGCTGTTTTTTCAGCCATTCATAGTCAATAAAATCCTCTCCTTTATCTAACACTGTTATATAACTTATGCCAAGAGAGGTAATATTCTGAAAAAAATGTGATCCCTGGGATGGGTCAGCCTTAATGCTTTCTATTGTTGTTTCTACCATAACACCAACATTCGAGATGTCATTCCAGGAAACTGGTATCCCAAGCCATCTATCTGAAGTCCCCCATCTGCCAGGACCAATCAGCACATATTTTTTTTCTTTATTGTTAAATTTCGCATTTAATTTATTGATTTGGGCTGCAACATCAATGGTTTTTGCAGAATCAAATTTTTCAGGGTCAACATATATAATATCAAAGATATCTTCATACTCTCCGTTTCCAAGGGACATTGTTGAAAAGCAAAAAGCTTCTTTTATATCCTCTTCTTTAATCTTTATATCCATGTTTTGCCTGTATCTGCCCATGGGTCTGATCTGAAGTAAAGAAAACTCTGCCTTTTTACCATCTGATCCTATATTTACTGCAAACTCAATTTCAATGGAAGTACCCATCCATTTGCTTCCAATTTGGGTTACCTCTTCAAGAATCTTTGCCAGAGGAAATAAATCATATTTCAAAACACTTGCAAAGGTTAATACAGGGTAGCCTGTTTTAGAGAACGAATCTCTTATTTTATTATCTCCCGGATAGTATGTGGATGAAAGAGCCTGTACTATTGGATGATCTCCTGCATCACTGATATCAATTTTTGCAACAAACGGATCATCATTAAAATCATCTGAAAAAATAAGTTCTTCCTGGGGTTTATCTGTCTTTAGGACGTAAAAAAAATTCTGGGCATTTTTAAGAATATCATCAACAGCAGAAAACTGAGGAAGAAGTTGGGGTTGTTTTGGACAAAAGCGAAGAGTTTTCCCTCCTTCCATGACAATTTTCCCAAGGCCAAGAGCTATGTATGAAATACCATCTTCTGCTTTCAGGCTTGCAATGGGATAAAAATTATAAGACTGTGCCACTCCGGAAATTGCCGGATAAAAATAATTTTCATGGCGGGTGCCAATCAACTGCTGAAGCACTACACCCATTTCTTCGTCTTCTATTCTATGCATTGTGCTCTTTGCATATGCTTTAGGCGCTTTTAAATATGTTGATGCATAAACAAGCTTTATTGCTTTAATGAGTCTTTTAAGCCGCGCCTCAAAATCAGGATCACTGTTTGGCAGCATATAAGTTCTATAAAGCCCGGCAAAAGGCTGATAATGTGCATCTTCAAATAAACTTGAAGAACGGACAGCAATGGGAAATTTTGCATATTCTAAATATGTTCTTAAATTAGCCTCAAGCCATTCAGGCAGTTCAGCCTCTAAAAATAATTTGATAATTGTTTTGTCTTCATATTGAGTTGATTCCTCTAATAATAGAGCCAAATTATTATTTTCAATAAATGATTTAAAGCCTTCTGTGGTGATTACAAGTGTTTTAGGGATAGTGAAATCAACTTGTGGAAATTTTTCATTTAAGGATGAACTTTTTTTAAGTTGGGATGCCATAAATGCAAGCCCTCTTGCTTTACCTCCAAGAGAACCTTTCCCGATTTTTATAAAAGTTGTGTCTGAGTCAAACTGATCTGAATTAAAATCAATAACAACGCCCTGGCGGCTTCCTTTTCTTCTCTCATTGATAGTTGCAATGAGAAATTTTCTCATATCCTGAACTAGAGGAAAATCTTTAATTTTGTATGGTCTTAATTTAATGGCCAGATCTATTTCCGATCTTGCCATAAGCCATCTTGAAAAATCATTATTTTGTGCGTGATACAATATTGATTCATCAGGAATGTCTGGTAAAAGTTTTTCTATTGATCTTAAATCAGAAGCGCTTGCTATTTCTTTCCCATCCGGCATTGTAAATATAAAATCACCAAACCCCAGAGATTTAATAAAAAATTTATGAATTTTATCATTTAAATTTAGAGAATTTTTATTTATGAACACTGCTGGTATCTTTGTTATTTTCTCTTTTAATTGCTCTTCTGTGCTTAGAGCCAAAAGTGGTAGATTTGGATTTTCTTGTTTTATCTTTTTTAATAGATCATACCCAGCCTTAACATCAGTTATTCCTTTTTTTGGAAATCTCATATCAGAAAAAATGCTGAGCAAGTATGGTTTATACTTTTTATAAAGACTCCATGCCTCTTCATAATTTTGTGCAACAAGGACTTTAGGGCGACCTCTCATTTGTAAAAGCCTGTGGTCTTCATTCAACGACTCGTCAATAACCGCCTGTGTCTGCTCTACAATTTGTTTATAAAGAACAGGTAAAAATGCAGAAAAATGATATGGTGAGTCTTCAACCAGAATTATTACCCGAACATTGGCGTTTTTTGTATCAAACTCAACATTCATCTGGTCTTCACGATTTTTAATAATAGCAAGGAGCAAATCAGCATTACCACCCCAGACATATATTCTGTCAATCACTCCGTCATTTTTTCCGTTTATATAATTATGAATATTGCTGGTATTATGCACAAGCAGATAAAAAGAAAGGTCTGGATATGTTTCTTTCACCTGCCCTGCAAACTCATGCACATTGACATCATCAAGGCTTGGCATGGCAATAACTAAATCAAAATTTTTTACAGATAGTTTTTCAAATGCCTTTTCAGCTGATGACACCCATGACAACTTTGGAGGTCTGGACAAATTCAACCCACGATACTCATTAATTATTCTTGTTGCAAGCTTTCCTTCTTCCTCCATGATAAATGCATCATAAGGACATGAAACCAGAAGGATATCCTCAACTTTTTCCTTCATTAGCTCATGATAAATTTTAAAAAACGGGTCGTAATTGTCTTTGCTGATATTTTCAGTCTTTTTCATAATAATCTTTTAGCCTAAGTTAGTGTTAAAAAATCATTGATAATAGTACCCCGACAAAAAATGAAAATCAAACACTAAGTTATAATGTCAATCTCTACCTAAAATTCAGTCTTTGTGCTTGACAATAATCTGCTTGATTACTAAGGTATTCGTAGCTTTATAAGATTTATAACCAAAGGCGGCCGAACTATAAAGAACAATGTTATCGAGATTCAGGGAGACCATCGAGATCTGCTGATCGAAGAACTAAATAAGCTCGGGTATAAAGCTAAAAAAGCAGGAGGATAAGACCATGATAGATAGATGCCTGTTTACTCTTGAAATCAAACCATATGGAAAGAATAATTTGTAGGTTTTATAAAATAATTGCATTAATAATAAACAAATCAGAAAATTTGGTGTCTCTATATAACAACAGTCTTTTTTTATTAAAGGAGGGGGTATGCGAAACATAGGATTGTTTTTATTTTCAGCTTTCACTCTGTTTTTTGCTGTTACAGCATATGCAGCATATGACTTAAAAGCAATGGAAGTTGGTTTTGTGCCTGAAGGAATGACAGAAACTATTGATACCATAAATGTCGGCCAACGAGGTACATTAAGAAGTATTATACATAACAGGGAAATGGATGATGCTGATCGCATACATATCAGAATAGTAATTAACGGTGTATCTGCAGGAGAAGGTCAAATTGATAATATCCGTTCAGGTGAGATGTCGGTCTTTGAAATACCCGGTTACACGTTCAATACACCCGGAAGTCATTCAATATCTATGTTTGTTGACACTGAAAAAACTCTTACCGAGACAAATGAAAAAAATAATATCATTGCAAGTACAATACAAGTCAATTCGACAAAAATAGGAACTCTACAGGATATAGCAGCTACGGATATATTATTTATTCCCCATGGTTCTATGTCAGCCATCGACGAAGTACCAGTTTTTCAGGAAGGCAAATTAAGAGGCGTTGTGCGCAATACCGGTCAGACAATAATCTCAGATGTCAGTGTAAAGCTTGAAATCGACGGCAAAATATCAAGACAAGGCTCAATCGAAAATATTCCTGTTGGTGGTAGCGGAACTTTTGAATTTGATTACCGGTTTCCTGTAACACGAATCCATATAGTACGTCTGCTGGTCGATCCGGATCACAAGATTACAGAATTAAATGAGCGCAACAATACGATGCACAAGGAATTCCAGGTATATTCAACCGTCGATGCAGAGGCATTCGGAATAGCTTTTTATCCTGGAGAAGGACAGTATCGAATAGAAGAAATAGATATACGCGACATGGGCAATATTCGGGTGAGTGTATTTAATCCTCTTGAGCAAGAACTTGATAAGGTTGATTTGAAAATACTGGTAAATGATCACGAAGTTGGAACTGGACACATCAACAGTATCCGGCATCTTGCCAAAAAAAACTTTAACTTGAGTTACAAATTTACAAAACCGGGTGCATACACACTTAAACTTGTCGTAGACCCGGAAAATCATATTTTAGAGACAAATGAGATGAATAATACAATTACCCGGGACGTGACAGTGAACATAACTCAGAATTTAAGAGTTGTAAACGTGTATTTTGTTCCGGATGGTTCAGTCCAGGGAACCCTCAAAACACGTACTGGCCAAAGAGGAACACTGATTGTAGAGATACGCAATGACGCCGCAAAAGGCATGTCACAAAGGGCGATAGTAAGGGTCACAAAAGAGCGTGTAATAATAAATGAAGGTGACCTGAACAGTTTTCCAGCAGCAAGTACAAATTATTACCGTATAGAGAGGTTTAGTTTCAACCTGCCAGGTGGTTTTAAGATAAGAGCGAAAGTAGACCCTGATAATAATATATTTGAAACCAATGAAAATGATAATCATCACACAAGTGTTTTCAGTGTTTCAGGATCAGCCAAGCCTAAGAAAGAGCCAAAAAAACTTCCTGAACCAATAAAGAAGAAGTAGATGGAATACTTTACTGAATTTGGCTATGTTGGACTTTTTTTAGCTTCGTTTTTAGCAGCAACAATACTGCCTTTAAGCTCAGAAGTTGTTCTTGTTTTTTTATTATTAAAGAGTTTCAATCCGGTAATATTAATAAGTGTTGCAACCTTTGGAAACGTACTTGGATCCTTTGTTAATTATTCAATTGGAGCTTGGGGCAGTGTGTTTATTATAAGAAGGTTTTTAAGAATATCAGAATATGATTTTTCCAGGGCTAAGCAGCGATTTAAAAAACATGGGGTATATAGCCTTTTCTTTGCATGGGTTCCAATAATTGGTGATCCATTAACTGTTGTTGCAGGTGTACTAAAAATAAACATCTTACTATTTTTTTCTTTGGTTACATCTGGTAAATTGGTTCGATATATAATAATTACTTATGCAACTCTATTATAAATTTATTTAAACTTTTTCAAGGTGGATCAACATGCCAGAAAAAAAATTATCCTTTTTCGAACGGTATTTAACTGTTTGGGTTTTACTTTGTATTACAGGTGGAATTACCCTAGGAAAAATAGCTCCTGATGTAGCCACAAAGCTCAATGATTTTTCAATTTACCAGGTATCAATTCCTATTGCCATTTGCCTGTTTTTTATGATGTATCCCATAATGGTAAAAATTGATTTTTCTCAAGTCCTAAAATCAGCAAAAACACCAAAACCTGTTTTTTTAACTTTGTTTATAAACTGGGCCATTAAACCATTTACAATGTTTGCCATAGCTTATTTCTTTTTAGGTTATTTATTTAAGGACTTCTTGCCAGGCACAGAAATCCTTGCAAATGGTGAAGAAGTAGAATTATGGAGAAGCTATATCGCTGGCACAATTTTGTTGGGAATAGCCCCCTGTACAGCAATGGTCCTGATGTGGAGCTATCTTGCAAAGGGTAACGACGGGTTAACCTTAGTGATGGTTGCAATCAATTCCTTACTAATGCTTTTGCTCTATGGCCCATTAGGAAGTCTATTGCTAAATGTAAATTCTATGCCCGTGCCCTGGGAAACCATGCTGCTTTCTGTTTCAATTTATGTGGCACTGCCTTTAATTGCAGGGTACTTATCAAGAAAGTGGATAATCAAATCTAAAGGAATGCAGTGGTTCAATGAAAAGTTCTTACATTGGCTCACTCCTATCAGCATAACTGCACTACTTTTAACTTTGATTCTGCTTTTCTCATTCAAGGGAGAAGTCATTATCAATAATCCATTAACTATTTTGTGGATTGCAATCCCACTTTTTGTTCAGACTATCTTTATTTTCTCCCTGGGCTATTTTGTATTTGCAAGGTGGCTTAAGCTTTCATACCAGGATGCTGCACCAGCAGCCATGATTGGGGCATCTAACCATTTTGAAGTTGCCATAGCAACCGCTGTAATTCTTTTTGGATTATCTTCTGGCGCGGCATTAGCTACAGTGGTAGGTGTTTTAATAGAAGTACCCTTAATGCTTATGCTAGTATCGCTGTGCAAAAGAACCAGTCACTTGTTCGATAATTGACTGTTCCTGCCCTCTTCTCTTGCATGTAAAAATCCCTAGTAATTGATATGATAAAAAAATCATGGACAATTTCTTAAAAGTGGGGAAAAATACACGGCAAAACTAAACAAAAAAACTTAAGGAGAGCAGTATGTCTCAAAAAAATGCAGTGCGTACAGAAGACCTGACAATAACATTCCATACTGATATCTTTGATTTTGATACCACGGACGAGTTATCACCTCTGGACAGTGTTATTGGGCAAACACGTGCTGTTGAAGCCATTGATTTTAGCTTGAATATGAAGACACCCGGTTATAACCTTTTTGTTACAGGAGATGAAGGAACCGGCAAGTCTACAATTGTAAAAAATATTTTAGCAAAATATGCGGCAAAAGAGGATACCCCGGAAGACATTTGCCTGGTGCATAATTTTGATGATCCTTTTTGCCCAATACCAATTCATTTACCGTCTGGAATAGCTGTTGTTTTTAAACGCCAAATGGCAAAATTTATTGAAACTTTAAAAATACAAATTCCTCAATTGTTTGAAAATGAAGCTTTTCAAAATCAGAATAAAAAAATTCAGGAAAAGTATAACAATAAAAAAAATAATGCATTAAAAGAAATTGAAGCTTTTTCAACCCCTCTTAATATTGGAATTGCCCAGACTGAGAAAGGCTATAAACCAGTACCTCTGCATGAAAATCAACCCATGGATCAAAAGATGTACAACGATCTTCCTGAAGATCAGCAAAAAGCTCTAATGGAAAAAATGGAGCGGGTAAAGGGAAAGCTCAACGATATCCATAAAGAAATCAACAGATTGGATACTGAAATGCAGGGTGCTCTCAAAGAGATCATCTCTTCAAAAGTTCAGGGGATTGTTTCAAGTCAGATAAAAATTTTAGCAGCGTTCAGCAACAAAGCACCTGTCATAAAGGAATATCTTGAGGCTGTTCAGGAAAACATTGTTGATAACATAATTTTGTTTATGGGGACTAAGGGCACTCCAGGAGAAAATAAAGAAGTCGAAGAAATCACCAAATCATTATTAAAACGTTTTGAGATAAATGTAATGGTCTTTCATCGAAAAAAGACCGGAGCACCGGTTATTTTTGAACCAAACCCAAGTTTTCCCAATCTATTTGGCACAATTGAAAAAAATTTAGTTATGGGAGCTCCTGCCACTGACTTTACAATGGTTCAGGCAGGATCTCTATTAAAAGCCAACCAGGGATATCTGATAATGGAGATTGAGCCATTGCTGACAAATCCTCTGGTATGGGAAACACTAAAAACATCTTTACAGAACCGCCTGCTGCAGATAGAAGATGCTCCTGACAGAGGAATTTCCGGAGCAAACTCTTTGAAGCCTTTACCTATTGATCTAAATGTCAAAATCATTCTTATGGGAAGGTATGAAACCTTCCGATTGATTCAGCAATTAGATGAAAAATTTAATAAATTATTTAAAGTACGGGCCGATTTTGACAATGAAGTTAAAATTACTTCAGAGGTAATGTTACAGTATGCACGCTTTGTTGCCAGTGCCTGCAAGGCCGAAAACCTTTTACCCTTTAACAAAGGTGCTGTTTTAGAAGTGATTAAGTACGGAAGCAGGCTGGTTGCAGACCAATCACGGCTGTCCTTACGGTTTGGTCAAGTCATGGGGATGTTAAAAGAAGCTGATTATTGGACCAGAAAAGAAGGTGCGAAAATTATATCAATAGAAAATATAGAAAAAGCAATCCAGGAATTTAGATTCCGCAATAATCTTTATGAGGAAAAAGTACACCAAGGGTTTGTAGACAATACTGTTCTGATTGATGTGACGGGCAAAGAAATAGGACAGGTGAACGCCCTTGCTGTCTACCAAATGGGAAATATTGCATTTGGCCGCCCAACAAGAATTACAGCTGAATCCTATATGGGAGAACCTGGTATTATTAATGTTGAGAATGAAGCAAATATGTCCGGACAAACCCATGATAAAGGAGTTCTGATTATTTCCGGATTTTTAGGACGAATGTTTGCCCAGGATTATCCATTAAACGTTACCATAAGCATCACCTTTGAGCAGAGTTATTCCGGTGTTGATGGAGATAGTGCATCTTCAACAGAATTGTATACAGCCCTGTCCAGCTTGTCAGGCATTCCTATTAATCAGGGTATTGCTGTTACAGGATCGGTTAATCAAAAAGGGGAAATCCAGGCCATTGGAGGAGTTAACGAAAAGATAGAGGGTTATTATGATGTATGCCTTCAAAAAGGTCTAACCGGTGATCAGGGGGTTATGATTCCAGCTTCAAATGTAAAAAATCTCATGTTGAGAATAGATGTAATCGAAGCTGTAAAAAAAGGACAATTTCATATTTATCAGGTTAAAACTATCCAGGAAGGGATTCATGTTTTGTTTGGGGAACAGGCAGGTGTTCCGGATGCCAATAACAAATACCCTAAAGGAACTGTTTTCGGAGCTGTTCAGACCAAGTTAAAACGGTTTTATGACCAGGCCTTAATATTGAAATAATAATTATACATAACCATTGAGACATTTGAATTAAATTCTTTTTTTATTGACCTTTAGTACCAATATCTGATTATATTATAGGATTATGATGGAACAGAGTACAGAAACATATGATGGCTATCTTAAAGCCCTGACAGATATTAGCCAGGCAATAACTTCAGATCTCTATATTGAAGACCTTCTTAAACTGATCGTTATGGTTACTGCCAAAGTTACCGGAGTTGAAATCTGCTCTTTGTGGATAGTTAATGAAGAAGAAAAACCTCCAAAGATCCGCCTTAAAGCAACTCAATCCATTGCCGCTGAATATTTTAATGATCGTTCATTAAATCTTGATGAAGGTGTGGTGGGGTATGTTGTGACACATAAAAAGCCATTAATATTAAAAGATGTCCAGCAAAGTAAAAAATTTAAAGAAAAAGAAATGGCAAAAAAGTTGGGGCTGGTATCAATGGTTGGAATTCCACTTAAAATAAAAGATGACAAAGTCATTGGTGTTTTAAATTGTTTTACAAGTATTACTCATAATTTTCCTGCCACAGAGATAAACTTGTTAACAGCGGTGGCAAATCAGGCCGCAGTTGCTATTCACAATACTGAACTCATTGTAAAAACCAGAGTCATACAGGAAGAGCTTGAAGCACGTAAGCTCATAGAGCAAGCAAAAGAACTCTTAATGCATCAGCGGAATATTGCCGGAGATGAAGCCTATAGATGGATACAAAAGCAAAGCATGAATTTACGCAAATCAATCCGTGAAGTATCTGAAGCTGTTATTCTGTCAACTCAGTTGTTTAATAATAAAACTTAACAAATATTGATTTTTAAAATTATTTACTAATTACAATCATTACTAATTACAATCATTACTAATTATTATTTACTTTGGAGGTAAAAATTTCTTCGTTAATAACAGATATCGAGCTTGAAACACTCTTTGGTGAGGATAAAGCTGACAATTTTTTTGAGGCATTATATGGAGATGCTCAAGAAGGAGCTTATAATATCAGTCTTAAATATAAAGATTATAAAAATAAATTATTGACTCTTGCATTCCACTTGACCCAGAGACCGGGCAAATGCCTTGTGTGTAACCTTACATATGGTCTGCCCCAGGTTTTTTCAAAACATCCGATTATTAATATTAATGGAATTGTAAATAAAGTTCAAACCCTTCTCATCCAAAAAAAAGAAGAGAAGAAATGCGTGGGATGGGAACTTGGAAGAACCCAGGAGGTTTCAAGGGAACTCCACACTATTCCTTTAATTATCTCTATTGAATAATTTATATTTGTTAAATAGACCTTTGAAAAATAGATAAATCTTTCAAAGGTCTATTTGTTTGGAAGCTAAATCAATTCGTTGCATACTCTATAGTAATTGTAACGGTCCGGTTAAACGATCTTCCTTCTGCTGTACTATTATCATATGGAGGATTGTAAGGTCCATCACCCCTGAAAACCACCCGATCTGGTGAAGGAATATCACTTTCAATCACGCTGTTATAAACTGCTTTGGCTCTGCGTAAAGAAAGTATAACATTGTAGTCTTCCTTACCAATTATATCAGAATGTCCCACAATAGTTACCTGAGCTTCCGGCAATTCCCTAATCCTTTTTACAACACGGTCTAAAACTGTTTTATTTCGTTCTTTTATTGCTGAGCTATTATAATCAAAAAGTATTAAAGCATATTTTTCCATTACTTTATATTCAAGTTTCTGAGCTTCTCGCTCCACTCTTTTTATGTATTTAATGGAAGTATTTGTTGTATTTGTTTTAACAGTTTGACCTGTGACATCAGTCATGGTTGCACTTACGGAAATATTATCAATTTTGCCGCCTATTTTACTAAGACCGTAGTCGACAAGACTAAAGGAATAACCAGGGATATCATTGGTCTGTCCTTCTATAGATTTTAAAAGTTTTCCATCTCCCTTAATTTCAATATTCCAATTCTTTAAATCATATCCTATCTTGATATCAGACTTAATATTAATTTCATTTGAATTGGCTACTGCAAAAGTATATGTGCTTTTAATAGAATCAAGGATGTCTATAGAATCAGAACGAATCTCTACCCGCTGATTTTCAACCCACCCTTCCTCAACAACGTTGGTGCTTGGAACTTCAGGTAATTTACGGGCAGTAACTTTTATCCGATCAGAGTCAATACCCCATATATATCGAAAATATGCCCGCACTTCTTCAGCCCTGGCTTGGGAAAGAGCAATCTTATTCTTTTCTTCGCCCCTGTTACTGATACACCCCACAAGCTCAATGCTTGCTTCAGTATTTTCAGAAAACCGCTTACCAATTATATTCAACACATTATGATACTTTTCAATGGTATTTTTTAAAATCTTTTCATCAAACTTTTTTGCTTCATCCTGGCTTTTTAACATTTTATAACGCGCAGGAATTTTGCTTTGACCTTCGTTAAAAAAAATATAACTAAGCAAAGGAGAGCTATCTATTATTGTAAGTTCCTCAATGGTTACTGCTGATGGAGTAACAGCTATTGAACCTTGGGGTGGATTTATAAAGCTATATTCAACTACATACTGATGGAGCAAAGTAGTAGACACTTTTTGAAAAACAGGCAACAAGTTTGCCGCAGAAGTGGCTTTCCAGATTCTTCCCCCATTTTTTTGAGAAAAACCTTTTAAATATTCATCCGTAGCTGCTAAAGGCATAAAATCAATGGCATATGCACTAAAATTTGTTATTTCTTTTGATTTAGTATCAATAAATTCTTTTTTTATTTCACTATTGATATCTTCACCATCTGAAAAAACAACTAAGAACTTATTATTTTCGTCAGGCATTTTTGAAATTATATGCAAGCCTCCGGCAATACCTTCATACAAAAAAGTTTTATCACTTAGTTCGTCTTCAAAACTTTTCCTAAAAAATGCTTTTAATTCCGCATGGTTGCTGGACTTAAAGGTATTTAATCTTAAACTATGACCATCCACCATATATTTCTTTTTTTCATCAAAAGTAACAACTTCTACTGTGTCAAAAGGTCTGACTGTTGCTAAAAAATAATCCAGTGCTGATAAAAGAGGTTCTATAGCTTTACGTTTCTTCATTGAAAATGAATTATCAACCACCAAAACATAATTTATGCCGACATCTTTGCTTGTTTCAAGCACTTCAGCCGCTGTCACTTTTGCCTGATGAGTGCCTTTTTTTATAATAAAATCATCTGTTGTCAATCCTTTAATAGGATCGCTCTCAGAATTTAAGGCAGAAACCAGAATTTTATTTTCCTCAATCTCCTGAAACGTTACTGCTGCTTCTGGATCTGTTACCATGACCTGTAATTCTCCTTCTATGCTATTTGCATTAGCTGCAATGCAAACACCAGAAAACAAACTACAAATTGCTAATATCATTAAAAAAATAATTATTTTTGCTTTCATCTTACTCCTCCTGTAAAAAAAGTATTAGTTTTAAGTGTAATATCAAGCGCTTATATGATATTTTTTACTTATTCCCATACTAAACTTAACCAGAAGTGATTATTGTGCATATAAATAAAAAAGTCAAACCCTCATACTCTTTAACTGCATATTTGCCATAAGAAAAAGGTAGCATTGAAGCCCTCCTTTGTCTGGTTATCTTATCTTCCACTGGTTGAACATTTTTTTAAAATACAAAAAAAATAACAACCAAATGCTCCAGAAAAGACAACCAGACAAAGCATCAACCGCGAGAACCATCCCACCCTCACATTCAAGTCATGTCAACGGCAAAGCTTAGAATTTAGTTCTCAATAAATTAAGAGTTAAAGATACTATTTGCATTGCTGAATTTTTAAACTCGCAACATAATGCAAGTATTCACAACTTATTATTATTTACATCTCCAGTCTCTTTTGATAGAGAATATTGAGGGAGTTTATTATTATAGTCGATTTCATATGACCTC
>JAGLHT010000022.1 GCA_023143455.1 Desulfobacterales bacterium | reverse complement strand
TGTGTCAACCATAATATCTATATTTGTGTTTACAACTTTGATATGGTATTCGGCATTTGATAGAAAACTCACCACTGCATCTTGAAATTGATGCTCAATAAGCTTTTCCAGGTCATATATAGCTGATACTGTCCCTACAATGTCATTTTTTTCTGCAAACATTACTTTTGCGGAAAAAATCCAATTTTCAGGATTAAAGATTTTGTCTTCTAAGCAACTTTCGATTTCTTTATATGCAGCACAGCCAGCTATAGCTGTCCCATGTCCAACTGTATCATGTGTTTCCGTTTCACCGGTTTGGAAGTTTTCTTCCCCACCGACACATTTTTCTAACATCGGATGATTTGAGACAATACCGGAATCAATTATTAGTATTCCGGTTGCATCATCAGCAGGTGCTCTAAATTCAATTTCTGAGATATCAGGGTGAGTGAGTTCAAAAGGGTTGAAATGAGGCAAGGCTGGTCTGTCTGCACGTGCTATCTCATTCAATTCAATAATTTCATCAAATATTGTTTTCGAAAGCTTTATCCGTAATAATACAAATGACTTTGTTATTAATGTGTCAGTAACTCTGAACTGTGTTGCGTCTTGATATTTATCTTTTAACTGTTGAATAAAGCGTTCATTTTTTTGCGGGTCTGCCATCTTCCATAATTCTAAATCTATGAAATCAGCCACATCTCCAAGAGGCTTGTCATGTAGTTTTTGGCCAATCTTTTTGTCTATTGGTATATTTTGAAAAGATTCAATTGCATGAAAGAAATTATAATTACCAGGGTGGTACTTTTTTAATACTGTAACTATTTCTCCTTTATAAGATTTCATATTATCTGGCAACGGAATTTTAATCTTTTCAATTTTGCCAAATATTTTTGCATTTTTTTTTACTAAATAATAATTAGTATCTAGTAGACCGTGAATTTTTAAATGGTCACGAATATTTTGTGAATTTTCAGTTGAAATAAATTTATTAACTGATATTTCAATGTCTATCATTGAAATCGAGTTTTTAGAATTAATAATGGCTGTTTTCATAGCTTCTTCCGTAACCATTTTTATATTAGCCGGTGAAAAATTTTCAGTCAGTTGAGAAATCTTTTCTAAGTCGATATTGTTTTCTCTCTTTATTCCCTTGCAGCCAGCTCAAAAGATTCATCGTCTTTATTGCTGAATGATAAGAATAGTTGTTTTATTAATTCTGAGGTAGTCATTTTATTAACGTATCCTTTTTTGCGTATAATTTTATCTTTTTATTTTCTGTACACATAACTTTGTTGATAGATAGAAAATATTCCATATATCACCTATATATCATGGAAAAATTCAATTCAATTATTATTATTAAAATTACCTGATGTTTTTCGGTTTTTCAGCATAGTAGAAGCTCAAAGATACTTACTTTCATGAATTCCGAAAAACTTTACAATTTAAATACTATCTTCAACTCTCGATATATCGAGGCTTAAATTCCTCATATGTCAAACAGTATCCCAAATTTTATTGGCAAATATTAAAGTTATCATAAAATAATTTAGTAAAAGTGGAGATGCATGCTTATCGCAGCACTGGTTATCCCCATGCATCAAATATATTTTTTATTTGGTTAAGATTTCTTATAGTAAATGTTCAGAAATCAATACTGCCCGGAGTTCTTGGAAAAGGTACAACATCTCTGATATTGGTTATGCCGGTTATAAGCATTATAAGGCGTTCAAAGCCCATTCCAAAGCCTGAATGAGGAACAGAACCAAATTTTCTAGAATCAAGATACCACCAGTATATATCTTTTGGAAGATTCATTTCTTCCATTCTTTTTTCTAAAAAACCAAGACGCTCTTCCCTTTGGCTCCCGCCAATTATTTCACCGATTCTTGGGACTAAAAGGTCTACTGCTGCAACAGTTTTCCCATCATCGTTCATACGCATATAAAATGGTTTTATATTTTTGGGATAGTCAGTGAGAAATACTGGTTTTTTAAAGTATTCTTCTGCAAGGAATCTTTCATGTTCAGATTGAAGATCAGTGCCGTATTCTATTTTAAATTCAAATTTTTTATTTGATTTAAGTAAAATATCAATGGCTTCGGTATAGGTTATTCTTGCAAATTTTGAATTTACTAAAGTGTCAAGCATGCCAGCAAGTGATTTGTCCACAAATTTTGTGAATAGAGAAAGATCCTCTTCACATTTTTCCATAACATGTCTGGTTAGTGCCTTGATAAGCTCTTCGCCATGATCCATGTTTTGACTGAGGTCACAAAATGCCATTTCAGGTTCCAGCATCCAGAATTCAGCAACATGGCGGCTTGTATTGGAGTTTTCTGCTCTGAAAGTAGGTCCAAAAGTGTAAACATCGCCCAGTGCCAAGGCAAACATTTCAGCTGAAAGCTGACCAGACACAGTCAAGTTTGCTTCTTGTCCAAAAAAGTCAGTATTAAAGTCCATTTCCCCCTGTTTTGACACTTCTTCAGGCTCAAGGCTTGTAACACGGAACATTTCGCCGGCACCTTCACAATCGGAGCCTGTGATAATAGGTGTGCTAAGGCATTGAAAGCCCAGTTCATTATAAAATTTGTGTATAGCATATATAAGCTCTGATCTTATTCTGAATGCAGCGCCATATTTATTTGTTCTTGGTCGAAGATGGGCAATAGTTCTTAAAAATTCATCAGAATGTCTTTTTTTCTGTAAGGGATAGTTATCAGGAGCAATGCTGACAATTTCAATTTCTTCAGCTTGAACTTCCCATTTCTGACCTTTACCTGGAGACTCAATAAGTTTGCCGAAAATTGAGAGGGCTGACCCTGTTGTTGTTTTCTGAATTTCAGAATAATTCTCAAGATTATTGTTTGCTATTACCTGAATATTGGCAAGGCATGAACCATCATTAATCTCCATGAATAAAAAATCTTTTGAGTCTCTTTTTGTTCTTACCCACCCCTTGATTAAGACTTTATCTTCAGGGGAAGTGAGATTGAGAAGTTTTTTGATTTTTTTTCTTTTCATTGCTTTATCCTGTATAAAATTGTATGTTACTGTTTTATTTCAGCATCAAAATTTAATAAAAACAAGTGATTATTAATAATCGAACACTATTCAAATATTAACCATTTAGTCGAGCAAATCAGTACCATGCAAAAAGAAAATTTTCAAGAGTTACTTAGTCTATGTGAGATGCCAAGCCGCTATCTTGGTCAAGAAACAAATGCTCAAAAGAAAGACCTTTCAAAAGTTGATCTTAAATATGCCCTTTGTTTTCCAGATCTTCATGAAATCGGAACTTCATATTTCGGGGCACAGATTTTATATCACATATTAAATAAAGAAAAGAATATTGCAGCAGAGAGATTTTTTACACCTGCTCCGGACATGGAAAACTTGTTGAGAGAGAGAAATATCCCGCTTTTATCCATGGAATCAAATGTCGACCTTGCTTGTTTTGATATTATCGGGTTTAGCCTTCTTTATGAGCTTAATTTTACAAACATTCTCACCATGCTTGATCTTTCAGGGATTCCTTTTTTTTCAGAGCAAAGGGATGAGTCCTGTCCTCTAATAATTGCCGGAGGACCCTGTGCATTTAACCCTGAACCTGTAGCAGATTTTTTTGATGCAATTGTTGTAGGTGATGGTGAAGAGGTTGTTCTTGAAATTGCAAGACAATATATTAAATGGAAAAAAGAGGGGGATGGAAGAAAAAAGAGTCTTTTAAATCTTTTATCCAATATAGAGGGCGTATATGTCCCACAATTTTTCAAACCATTTTATGATGAAGATAATATCCAGAGACTTGAGCCTTTAAAGGAAGGATATACAAAAGTTAAAAGAGCAATCCTTGCTGAGTTTGATAGTGCTTCATTTCCTGTTTCACCCATTGTACCCTTTGGAAAACCTGTGCACGACAGACTATGTCTTGAGATTGCAAGAGGCTGCTCTAAAGGATGCAGATTTTGTCAGGCAGGTATGATTTACAGACCTGTAAGAGAAAGACCGGTAAAATCTTTATTGGAAATTGCCGAGGAATCTTTAAAAAATACAGGATATAAAGATGTATCACTTTTATCATTAAGCACTGGTGATTATTCATGTCTTGAATATCTAATGGAAAATATTTTAACTTTAAATAAGAATCATTTGACTTCAATATCACTGCCTTCCATAAGAGCTGAAAAGCTGACTCCAAATATAATGGAAATTATTAAAAAAGCAAGAAAAACAGGTTTTACTATTGCACCGGAAGCTGGTTCCCAGAGACTTAGAAATATAATTAATAAAAATATAACAGAGCCGCAGATATTCGATGCTGTAAAGAATGCTTTTGACCTTGGATGGCGCAATATTAAGCTTTATTTTATGATGGGTCTACCTTTTGAAACAGATGAAGATATTGAAAAAATAGTTGACCTTTCACATAGGCTTGCAGATATAAAAACAAAGCATAATGCTCAGGTTAGTGTTAGCGTTGCCAATTTTATTCCAAAAGCCCATACGCCTTTTCAAAGGTGTGCTCAGATTTCAAGTGAAGAAGCTAAAGAAAAGCTTCAATATCTTAAAGATAACTTAAAACACTTTAAAACAAAGCTTAAGTGGCAGGACCCAAATATGAGCATGCTTGAAGGCGTCTTTGCAAGGGGAGACAGGAAGCTTTCTTCTCTCCTTGTTGCAGGCTATGAAAATGGATGCAGGCTGGATGGATGGACAGACAAGTTTCAATATGATTTGTGGGAAAAAGCTTTTGATAAGACAGGTATTGACCCTTTGTTTTATATGACACGTAAGAGGAAAAATGATGAGGTTCTGCCGTGGGATCATATTGATTCCGGGGTTTCAGCAAAATTTTTTGAAAAAGAGTTTGAAAAAGCTAAAAACGGAGAAAGAACTGACGATTGCCGTGATGTTGAATGTACAGGCTGTGGAATATGTGATTTTGAAAAGATTAAGCCTGTGGTAGATAATGCACAAGGGCTTAACCAAGAAACTTGTAAAAATGATATAGACAGAGATAAGGAAATAGAGTTTAAAAAATATAAGATATTATATTCAAAGCTCAATTCTTTAAAACATCTTGGGCATCTCGAATTTGCAAAAATTATCAGAAGAGCTATCAGAAAAGCCGGGATAAAAGTTAAATACACAAAAGGTTTTAACCCTAATATAAAACTTAGTTTTGATAATCCTCTTCCTGTGGGAATGGAAAGTGAACAAGAGTTTTTCATTCTTTTTGTGGACATATCTTTGCAAACAGATCAGATAAAATCAGCGCTTAACCTGTCACTGCCTTTCGGTATTGCCATTACGGATATTTTACCTTTTTCAAAAAACAATCAAAACCTTGGAGATATTGCGAAATATATAATTGTATTTAAAGCTTATACTTTTACTCAAGAGAATATTGATGAGTTTATGAACCTTTCAGAATGGCTTGTCCAAGGTATTAATAAAAAAGGTATAAAAACAATTACTGATTTGAGAAAGGCTGTGGAGAAAATTGAACTCCTTGATCTTTGCAACATTGAGATGATATTAAAAAAATATAAAGAAAAAACTGTAAGACCATCTGAAATCTTGTTAAAATGTTTTAAAGTGCCAAAAGAAATTGTTCAGACTGCAAGAATAGTTAAGCAAAAACAGGATGTTTAAGTTATGTTCAAAGAGCTTGTCGTAAATTATGCAGAGCATGAAGCACGGGTTGCACTCCTTGAAAATGGTACAATTGTTGAGCTTTATATTGAAAGGAGAGATGAGACTAGTATTACGGGAAATATATATAAGGGGCGTATCCAACGTGTCCTCCCTGGAATGCAGGCAGCATTTGTAGATATTGGGCTTGACCAGGCAGCTTTTTTATATGTGGATGACATTATTGATCAGACAACTTTGGAAATGGCTAAGCATTTTGAAGTGGAAAACGGTTCTGATCCTAATGATGATTCTAAAGATGAAACAAAACCGAACTTGCCCGAAACTAAAGAATCTCATGACGTTAACATCGGAGAATTGATAAAAGAAGGGCAGCATGTTCTTGTGCAGGTTGCAAAATCACCCATAGGCAGTAAAGGGCCAAGGGTTACAACACATCTTTCTTTTCCTGGCAGATATATTGTTTTAATGCCATATGTTGATCATATTGGGATTTCAAGAAAAATTGACAACGAAGTTGAGAGAGATAGATTAAGAGAGCTTATTCTTTCTGCAAGAAAGAATAAGTATGGTTATATATTGCGAACGGCAGCAGAAGGCATAGACGCTGACAGGCTTGAAAAAGAGCTTACCTTTTTAACAAAGACCTGGGAAGATGTTAAGATGAGAAATCAGGCAAAATCAGCTTCAGCCCTTATTTACAGAGACCTTTCAATAACATTTAGGGCAGTTAGAGACCTTCTTACCGATGATGCTAATAAGTTTATTATTGATTCTGAACAAGAGTATGAAAAGGTACAGGGATTTTTAAGAAAATATATGCCTGATATTAATTTTTCTGTTGAGCTATATAAGGATAAAGAGCCCATCTTTGATGCCTATAATCTTGAGGCTGATATTGAAAGGGCTTTAAAAAAAAGGGTATGGCTCAAATCAGGTGGCTACATAATAATAGAGCAAACAGAAGCTTTAGTTGCTATTGATGTAAATACAGGCAGATATGTTGGTGGGCATAATTTTGAAGAGACTGTTTTAAAGACAAATCTTGAAGCATTAAAAGAGATTGCATATCAGGTCCGCTTACGAAATATTGGTGGTATTATCATTATTGATTTTATTGATATGAAAAAAGAGCTTCATAAAGAAAAAGTCATGGTTAAGCTTGCCGAGGAGATGAAAAAAGATAAAAGCCAGATAAATATACTTCCGTTATCAGAGTTAGGCCTTGCACAGGTAACAAGACAAAGAACAAGAAAAAATTTAAAAAGGATGCTTAATGAACCATGTTTTTATTGCGGCGGCGATGGGATGTTATTATCCGGGAAATCAATATGTTATAAAATCCATAGAGACCTTTTACATGAAATCAATGATATGATGGGTAATAAGTTCACAGTAAAGGTTCATCCTGAAATAGCACGGCTGTTTCATGGTGAAGAAAAACATCTGATAAATTCTCTTGAAAAACAATTTAAAAATCCCATTGCGATTTACCCGGATACTAATTATCATATGGAGGAGTATCATATTTTTGAAACTCTTATTAAACAATAGTAATCAATAGGAAAAATGTTTATTTTGATTTACAAATTTTTTAAAATACGGTAAATAAAAAAGCTTGGTTTTAATGTCATTGAATTTGAATTTGATTGTTTTTGTACGAAAGGATGGGAAATGGGTAAAAAAATAGGCATAATTACAGAGACTACTGTAGATATGCCAAAAGGATTGGCAAAAAAAAGGGATATTACTTTAATCCCCATTCATATTTTGATTAATAAGGATTCCAGACTTCATGGGATAGATATAGTTAATCAGGAAGTGATTGAACATCTCATTCAAAAAGATGATGTACGGACTGAATCACCTACACCACGTGAATATTGTTCTGCATTTATGAGAATAAGCGAAAAATATGATCAGATTTATTCTTTGCATATTTCAAGTGATCTTTCAGAATGTTACGAAAACGCAAAACGTGGATTAAAATTGCTTAAGAAAAAGCAAAAGACAGTAGAACGTGGAATTTATCAAAATAAAATTAAAATAATTGATACAAGGTGCGCAAGCATTAGCCAAGCGCAAATAGTGAACAGAATATCAAATATAGTAAAAACTGATCATGATGAGGGGAAATTAGATAAATATATTGCATGGCTTATTAAAAATACCAAAATGATTTTTGTTGTTGATGATTTGTTTTGTCTTAGGAAGACCGGTTGGCTTAATATGGTTTCTGGCTTTTTTGGAAACCTACTTAATATTAAGCCTGTTATTAAGCTTGAAGATGGGAAACTTATCCCTGTAGAAAAACCTAGAAGTAAAGATACTGCAATTTACAATATGTTAACAATGATTGAACAAGCCTCTAAACAATATAAAAAAGGTGTTGAAATATGGGTTGGTCATTCTGCATGTTTGCTAGATGCAAAGTATGTTCAAAGATACCTTTCTGCAAATTGCAAAATCGAAGCAAAAAAGATACCAATAATAGAGACCGGACCCACAATCGCTACCCATACAGGTCCTGGTGTGGTGTGTGTCAGCCTAATTCCTAAATAATACGGGTTGATTTTTTTTAAACTGAAAGAGTAAGCTGGTATATTGTTCCTGTCTGTCCGTTTTCCTTTGATTAATCTCCTGTTTGCCCCCTCTTTAATATAGAATTGACGTTTTTGTAAAATCCTTAACCATTAAAAAAGAATAAAAAAATTGATTGATAATAGAAGGTAAGTACATGTATAATTATTGATTTAAGCATTATTATTATTAGTAATAATTAAAATTTTAAGGATTTAATAAATGTTTGGTGAAACAATTTCATATAATGCAGCTTTTATTGCAGGGCTTCTGTCATTTTTCTCTCCCTGTATTCTGCCATTAATACCTGCATATTTTACTTTTATTACAGGTCTTTCCATTGATGAACTTACAGAAAGCGCAAAAGAAACAAGAAGGAAAGTCATTCTTTCCACGCTTGTTTATGTATCAGGGTTTTCATTCGTATTTATCATTATGGGGGCTTCTGCTTCTTTTTTTGGTAACCTTATGTTTGAGTACTCATGGGTCGTAAGATATTTAGGAGGAACAATAATAATTATTTTCAGTTTTCACCTTCTTGGAATAATCAATATTAAGGGTCTTAATTTTGAAAAAAGATTCCATGTTAAGGAAAAGCCATTGCATCTCATGGGTGTTTTTGTCATTGGCATGGCTTTTGGAGCAGGCTGGAGCCCTTGTATCGGTCCTATCTTAGGCTCTATTCTCATAGTTGCTTCAAATCAGGATACGATATTGAATGGGATGTTGCTTTTAGCTATATATTCTTTAGGTATAGCTATTCCTTTTATTTTAATTTCGATTTTTATTACCAGGATGGTGGAAACCATTAAACGAGCAACAAAATATATAATGTACATTAATAAAACAACAGGTGTTTTATTATTTATTGTAGGTGTTCTTTTGATAACAGATAAATTTAAATTGCTCGGTAGCATATAAAGGAGATTTTGTGTTTATGAAGCAGCAAGGAGTATTTTTTTTACTTATTTTATTTATTTTTTGTATGTTTATGCCTGCCCAGGGCTTTACAGAAGAGAAAATAGATTTTAAGGCATATGATAAAGGGATTAAACTTGTAAAAGATTCAAAGAAAAAAGCTTTTATTTATTTTCGTGCAGGTTGGTGAAAATTTTGTAAAAAAATGGAGAAAGAGGTTCTTTCCGATAAGCAGATTATAGAATATTTAAATGATAATTTTATTTCTATCAAAGTGGATACAGAGGTTGATGAGAAAGTTGCATCAGAGTATAAAATGAGAGGGCTTCCAGCTATTTATTTTTTAAAGGAAGATAGTTCAGTATTAAATTACCGTCGTGGCTATGTTGAAGCAAAGGAGCTTTTATATATGTTGAAATTTGTTAAAACTGAAAGCTTTAAACAAATGAGTTATAACGATTTTATTAAGCAGAATTAGAGGGGCTAATATTATGAATAAGATTATTAAATATATAATAATCACAGCATTTTTATTTATACTTTTTTTAAGCGTTGGCTATGCTGAATCTGTGTATGTCTCTGATCTTAAAAAGATAACCATGCGTAGTTCTCCTGGCGCGGAGCATACAATTATAAGAATGCTTGAATCAGGTTCATTCTTGAAAGTTATTGAAAAATCCGAGGTCTGGTCAAAAGTTAGAACAAAAGATGGCAAAGAAGGCTGGGCTTTGACACGGTTTTTGGTAAGTCAAAAACCTGCTGTTGTCTTGGTAAATGAGTTCATAATAAAAAATGAAAAGCTTGTTAGTAAAGTCACAACTTTAGAAAGTGAAAATAATAGTCTTATTGAGACAAATAAAAAACTTGCCGGAGTTGAAGAGAAATATGTTGAGTTGGAAAAAGAATCCAAGAATTTCCTTGAAATTAAAAAGAAATACGAGGAAACCTTAAAAAAATTTGAAGCTCAGCAGGAGATAATCACAACTTTTGAAGATAATTATAAAGAAAAAGTATTGACATGGTTCTTAATCGGAGCGGGTGTTTTTGTTTTTGGAGTTATGCTTGGAATGGGTGCTAAGAAAAACCGGAAAAGTTATTTAAGATGATTCACAAAACAGATTTTCTTGTGATTGGCAGTGGAATTGCAGGGCTTAACTTTGCGCTTATAGCAGCTCAAAAAGGTAAAGTTACTATAATTACCAAAAAAAAAGTAAACAAGACCAACACTGCTCTCGCCCAGGGTGGAGTTGCAGCAGTTATGAGCAAAGATGACTCATTTGATCTTCATGTTCAAGATACACTTGCAGCCGGAGCAGGTCTTTGTAATCGCGAAGTAGTTGAAATGGTAATTAAAAATGCCCCGGACATGATAAAAAGCTTAGTGGATAAAGGGGCAAGGTTTAATAAAGAAGAAGGATCAAAAACAGAATTTGCAATGGGTCAGGAAGGAGGGCATTCAAGGAAGAGAATAGTTCATGCCCATGATCTTACAGGCAAAGAAATAGAAGATGTTTTAGTTGAGCATTCTTACGCTAATAAGAATATTGAGATTCTTGAGAACCATATAGCAGTCAATCTTATCACACATTCAAAAAGTATCAGAAGCAGCACTTTGGTTACAGACTACGAGAAGCAATGTTGTGGAGCTTATGTATTAAATAATGATACAGGTGAAATTGAAACCTTTCATGCTGGCATTGTTTTAATAGCAGCCGGCGGTGCCGGTAAAGTATATCTTTATACAAGTAATCCTGATATTGCAGCAGGAGATGGTGTGGCTATGGCATACAGGGCTGGAGCTTCTGTGGCAAATCTTGAGTTTGTTCAATTTCATCCTACTTGTCTTTTCCATCCCGAGGCAAAGAATTTTCTAATTTCTGAGGCTGTAAGGGGTGAAGGTGGTATCCTAAAGGATATTCGTGGAAATGAATTTATGGAAAAGTATTCATCTGACAAAGAGCTTGCATGCAGAGATGTCGTTGCAAGAGCAATTGACAATGAGATGAAAGTAAATGGAGATCAGTTTGTATGTCTTGATATTTCCCATAAAAATGCAGACTATATAAAAAAGAGATTTCCAAATATTTATGGCAATTGCTTGAGGTTGGGTATTGATATTACTAAAGAACCGATCCCTGTCGTGCCAGCAGCCCATTATATGTGTGGAGGCGTTGCAACAGGTATGTCTGGACAGACTGATATCAAGCGGCTTTATGTGGCAGGAGAAGCTGCATGCACAGGTCTTCATGGTGCAAACCGGCTTGCGAGTAATTCTCTTCTTGAAGCTCTTGTTTATTCTAAGAATGCAGCTTTTGCGTCTATTTTAGAGATTGAGTCTATTGACCTCAAATCAGAGGCAGAACCTTTGTCTTGGGATGAAATGGGGACTGATGATAGCGACGAGGCAATTGTTGTTGCTCAAAACTGGGATGAAATTAGAAGATTGATGTGGAATTATGTTGGGATTGTGAGAACAGACAAGCGTCTTTCCCGGGCATTGAGAAGAATAGAAAATATCCAACAGGAAATCGCTGAATATTATTGGAATTTCAAAATCACTTCAGATCTTGTTGAGCTTCGAAATCTTGCAACTGTCGCCCAGTTAATAATCAAATCAGCCTTAATAAGAAAAGAAAGCAGAGGGCTTCATTATAATCTTGAATACCCTGAAAGAGATGATGTTAACTGGCTTAAAAATACAATATTCAAGAAAAAAAGTTTATAACTTTTTCAAATAATAAGATTCATATCATTTTAATATTAAAAGAGAATTTCTATGGCTGAAAAGTTGACTTACGAAGAATTAGAACAAAGGGTTAAGAAATTAGAGAAAGCTGAATTTGAGCGAAAAGCAGCCATAGACGAATTAGAGGAGAGTAAAAAAAAGTTATTAAATTATTCAAATCAGACAGAGCAGTTAAGCCTTGCTGCAGTTTCAATGCTTTCAATAAAAGATGAACAGGAAATTTTCGATAATATTAGCAAAGCCATTGTTGAACATTCAGATTTTCAGAGAGTTATAATATCATTATTTAAAGAGGAAGCTCCTTATCGGGAAATTATAGGTTTTGGGGGAATTGATACTAAAACAGTTGATAGGTTGCGAAGGATAGAAATGCCAGGTAGTTGGTATTATGAAGTTGCTAACCAAGGAGAGAAGATTGGGCGGTTAAGCTACTATATACCACATACTATGAAACAAATATTAAACCAAAGGGCCACTGTATACGGTAAAGGTTCCATTCCTGTATCGAGTAATTCCTGGCACCCTGAAGACAACCTTTTTGTTAAGATGATAAACCAAAAGGGCGAATTGATTGGTGTATTTTCAGTTGATGAATCAAAGTCGGGATTAAAACCTACTGATGAAACTGTCAGGCCCTTAGAAATTTTTGCAAGCTTGATCTCACAAATAATTATATCGAACAAAACATACAGAGAACAAAAAAAGCTGGAACTGCAACTTAATCATGCAAAAAAAATGGAAGCTATTGGTACTCTTGCAGGAGGTGTCGCTCATGATCTCAATAATGTTTTGAGTGCCCAGGTGGGCTACCCTGATTTAATATTGATGGATCTTCCTGAAGATAGCCCTTTAAAAGAACCCATTTTAATGATTCAAGAATCCGGACTTAAAGCTGCTGCTATTGTGCAGGATCTGTTGACCATGGCAAGGCGAGGTGTAGTTGTTACAGATGTCACAAATTTAAATCAAGTTGTTGAAACTTTTGTTAACTCCCCTGAATGTGAGCGACTGAAATTGTTTAATCCAGATGTGATTATTAAAAAAAATCTTGATACAGATTTGTTCAATATTATGAGATCAATAGTACATTTGTTCAAAATTGTCATGAATCTGGTTAACAACGCAGCTGAAGCCATGCCCCAGGGTGGCCAGATTATTATCTCAACACAGAACCGATACATTGATAAGCCGTTAAAAAGTGGCGATTTTATCAAAAAAGGGGATTATACTATTCTTAAAGTGTCAGATACTGGAACAGGTATTGCTGCAAATAATATTCAGAGAATATTTGAACCCTTTTTTACGAAAAAGGTGATGGGAAGGAGGAGTGGAACTGGATTGGGTATGGCTGTTGTGTGGGGGACAGTAAAAGATCATAAAGGCCACATTGATGTCCAAAGCACTTTAGGCAAAGGGACAATATTTACACTTTATTTCCCAGCGACTAGAGAAGAAATGGAAGGACAAAAAGAAGCTTTGCCTGTGGAAAAATACATGGGAAAAGGGGAGTCAATTCTTATTGTGGATGATGTAGAAACCCAGCGGAATATTGCATCTGATATGTTAATAAAACTTGGTTATTCAGTTACATCAGTAGCAAGTGGAGAACAAGCTATTGATTACATAAAAGAAAATTCAGCTAATCTTGTAATTTTAGATATGATAATGGATCATGGCATAGATGGATGTGAGACCTATAAAGAAATTCTTAAGTTTTACCCCGAGCAAAAAGCTATTATTACAAGTGGATTTTCTGAAACGGATAGAGTGAAAGAAACTCAAAGACTTGGTGCCGGCGAATACATAAAAAAACCATATACATTTGAAAAAATTGGGTTTGCAGTAAAAAAAGAATTGGATAAATAATATAAATTTCTTATATCCTCTGTTTTACATATTTTTTTTGTTGTGCTTGTCGGAGAAAAATATATAATCCCTATACGTTTTGCCATGTTATCCTCATATGCTTTATTGATTTCCTGTTTGGACTTCTAATATTTATACTGGGTGATTCTAACGGTTTAAAAACCACCCAGTATGAATCAATTAATTTAAATTATACTGTTGTAAGTAAAGGCCAGGCAGTATTTTCAGCCCAGGATTCAATTTTGTTAAAATCCCTGAAATCCCCTTCGGGGACTCCCTTTTTCTTCATTTTAGACTTCATTACCATTTTATAAACCATGTTTAGCTTGCTGTAATCAAGTACCCCTCCAAAGGCCTGCATTTCTTTTGGCTTGATTTCTGGAACTGCTTTTAACACTGGATTAAAATAGCTTTTAGCAACATTCTTAGCCTCGTCTGTGTCAAAGTATAATGCGAGGCAGGTTAGAAAATAGACCACAGGGATTTGTTTTAACTGAACTTGATTAACTTTTATAAACTCTATGGCATTAGGATACCAGGAAGAGCTTTTAACTGCACTGCCGATAACAACAGCATCATAGGATGAAACAGTTTTTACGTTTTCAATATGCCGAACATCCACTTTAGCGCCTTGTTTGCAAAAAACATTTGCTATGCTCTGGGCAACCTCAGATGTAGTCCCACAATAGCTTTCATAGGCAACAAGAATCTTTTTTTTACCTGATGCGCAGCTTGATTCCACAAATTTGATATCACTTGTATAAGCAAATTTTGCGGGCATAACTCCAAAAGCAATTGCGCTTGCACCTATTAACCCACCAACAGCCATTGAGCTATTTACAACAAATTGTCTCCTATTAATATTTTCCATTTAGATTTTCCTCTCATAACAAGAATTATAATTTTTATGATACTCCATTTTTTCTTTTATTTTCTTTGTAATAATGTTTTTTTGCTTATCATTTAGAGAGTCATAAAAACTAGTAAATAAACTTAAATTTTCTGATACAGAAGTTGACATTTGGTTCAGATCAGACTGAAATTTTTTAGCTATTACTGAAAGATCTGGGGCGTCTTTCTTAAATTCCAGAATTGCCTGTTTTTTAAAGTCCATTTTTTTATCTATGCCGTTTTCCATGGTTCCTTGCAACTTAGAACGGAAAATGTCATATTGTTCCTGTTGTATTTCAGACAAATCAAGGTTATCAATACCTTTATCCATACGCCAAAGCATAAAACTGCTGATTTCTTTATGCATAAACGGCGGCATTCCTCTTTTATGAAACCCATGTCTAAAATTACCATTTGGTCCGCAGGCTCCCGTGATCATCGCGAGACCAAATCCAGCCGCTATAATTATAAATAGTGAAACACTTACAATAACAAATACTTTTTTCTTTTTTGTCATTTTAAATCTCCTTTTTCTAAATTAAGTAAACATCCAATCCTTTTTTAAGGATAGGTTAAGAATAGTTGAAAAATGTAAAACAAATATTTTCAACTTGTAAAAAAATGTAAATTAGTTGTAAAAGAGATTAAAAAGGATATTTTTATGGCAGATAATAGAGCAAAAAGAATTCTTATTATAGATGACGACATAAAGCTTATTGAACTTCTCTCAGAGTATCTTGGCGGAAATCAGTTTGAAGTTTCTTATGTTCAAGATGGTCTCAATGCTGTAGAAGAGATAAAAACCCAAACCCCGGATCTGATCATTTTAGACTATATGATGCCTGGTAAAGACGGCCTGGAGGTTTTAAGAGATATCCGAGCCCATTGTGACCTGCCTGTTATTATGTTGACAGCTAAAGGGGATGATACAGACAGGATTGTAGGTCTTGAACTGGGTGCTGATGATTATCTTCCAAAACCTTTTAATCCAAGGGAGTTATTGGCAAGGATCAAGGCAGTTCTTCGCCGCCATGTCACACCTTCCTTGGATAATCATAAAAAAAAAGACCTTGTCATTCGATTAGGTGATCTTATACTTAATAAAGCTGCTTATACGATTAAAGTCAATAACACCAGTATTGATCTTTCAACAACTGAGTTTAAAATACTTGAAGTGTTGATGAAAAATCCAAACAGGGTTTTAAGTCGCGATCAGATAATGGATATGGCACAAGGAAAAGATTTTATGGCTTTTGACAGAAGTATTGATATTCATATCAGCAAATTAAGGTCTAAAATAGAAACAGACCCATCCGTGCCCAAAAGAATTAAAACAATCTGGGGTACCGGGTATATGTTTGTGGAAATTTCATGAAACTTAAAAGCCTATATATAAAAATGCTCTTATCCTTTTTGGGTGTTCTTTTTACAACTTTCATACTGATTATTGTGCTCTTTGTTGTCACAGCAGGAAGATCTTTTAAACATCACTATTACAAACAATCCATTGCAAAACTTTCAATGTTTAAGCAAGTGGTTCAGGAAAAAATAGACCAAAAGCCTTTGATTTCCATAGAAGAAAATAAAGAGATTAATGAACTCTTGCACACACTTTCTGACCTTTTTGATCTGGAAATATGGGTAACTGCAACAGACAATGAAATTTTAATAAAGACTTTTTCTTCACCAATTAATATTAAAGATAATAAATTAGATAGGCATGTTGTTTTAAAAGATGGAATAAAAGTCTATCATCTTTCCAGGAGTCATTTTAACTATTATGCACAAATACCCATTGAAGTTGATAAAAAGATAAACACTTTGCATATTCATCTCAATAAGGAGTTTGAAAGAAAGCCTGAGCCAGTTTTTCTTATTGGACTTTTATGCATAGGTGCTGTAATTGCTATTCTTCTAATACCATTAACAAGAATCATAACTAAAAGAATCAAAGATTTAGAAAGGTCTGCCCTGGAATTTGCAGATGGAAATTTAAGTCGCAGGACTGAAATCAAAGGCTTTGATGAAATTGCAAAGCTTGGAGATTCATTTAATTTCATGGCAGATAAGCTGGAAAAACTTATACAGGGTAACAAAGAGCTCACTGCAAACATCTCCCACGAACTTAGAAGCCCTTTGACAAGAATAAGAGTAGCAAAAGAACTTATTCAAGATCAGCTTGCCAATGGTGCCAGTGAAGATATTAAACGGTATATTCAAAATATTGATCAGGACATTGAAGCTTTAGACGATTTGATTGATAAAGTTTTGAAATTATCAAAGATGGATTTTCATGAACCTTCTTTGTCTTTGGAGCAAATTGACTTTAAGTTGCTTTTTAAAAATTTAAAAGAAAGATATCTTCCTTCATTAGAACAAAAAAACCTTATTTTAAAAATAGATACTATGGGTTCACTTCTCCAGAAGGCAGATAAGAATATTGTTACTTCCATTCTTTCCAACCTTATTGACAATGCTGTGAAATACACCGAAGAGGGTGGAACAATTCATATTGCTGCCTTTAAACCAAAATTTGAGACTTTAAGCCTTAGTATAACAAATACATATCGAAAACTTGAAGCAGGAGAGTTGGAAAAACTTTTTGAGCCTTTCTACAGAATAGAGGGTAATAATAATCCAGGATCAGGCCTTGGATTAACAATTATTAAAAAGCAGCTCAATCAATGTAATAGTAATATCTTTGCGGAAAACAGCCAAAATGGTTTAACATTCAAAATAGAGTTTGATCCTACCCCAAAAAAGTGGAAGACAGGTCGGTAAAACCTGGCTTGCTCAGAATAATGGCAGCCAGGATTCCAAAAATTAAAACCAAATCGGAGATGCCATTAAGCCTGAATTATACTGTCATTGGAGAAAAAACAGCCATTGAAATACGATGGATTAAAAAGAGGAATAAGCTATATATTGAGCCCAAATGAATTGTTTCATGGACATTGACAATGCAAATAAAATAATCCACTCGGCAGTAGTGCCCTATACATTAATCCTATGAAAAGGAAAATTGAATTACTGGCACCAGGTGGAGATGTTGATTCTATTAAAGCTGCAATTTTTGCAGGGGCGAATGCTATATACTGTGGTCTGAATAATTTTAATGCTAGAAATAGGGCAACAAATATAAATTTTGAAGATTTAAATGGGATTTTAAATCTTGCGCATAGAAATAATTGCAAAGTTTTTTTAACTCTTAACATAATTATAGTAGGAAATGAAATCCCGACCCTTATAAGGTTACTGAATAAACTAATTAACACAAGGATCGATGGAGTAATTGTTCAGGATTTAGGGTTGTTTTATCTATTGTCAAAATATTTTAAAGACCTTAAAATTCATGCATCTACTCAGCTTACTACTCACAATGAAGGTCAGATAAAATTTTTAAGTAAACTTGCTGCTACCCGAGTTAATCTATCAAGAGAATTGAATATTGATGAGATAAAAACATTAACTTTAATTGGACATAACAATAATATCTTAACTGAAGTGTTTGTACACGGTTCCTATTGTATTTCTTTTTCAGGTATTTGTTATCTAAGTTCTGTTCATGGAGGGACGTCTGGAAATCGAGGCAGATGCAGTCAACCATGTAGAGATAGGTATTTAACTACTCCGAAAGGTAAAAAATTCCCCCTTAATCTTAAAGACAATTCAGCTTTTTTTGATCTAAGGGAAATATCTGATGCAGGAGTTGACTCCTTAAAGATTGAAGGGCGAATAAAGAAATTTGATTACGTCTATATGGTGGTAAATTCATGGAAAAAACAAATCCAGAGTTTTAATAATAAAAACAGACTAAATAATGACAATAGTGACCTTTATAAGGTATTTAACCGGGAATTTTCAAATTCTTTTTTGCAGGGAGATATTAATAAAAATATGTTTATTGATAATCCCCGGGTTAGTTCAATTCAACACCCTTTTGAAATTAATAATCATTCAAGGAATGATGAAGCAATAAAAGACAAAACTCAACTTTATGAAGAAAAAATAGAAATTAAAATTAATGTTAAAAATAAAATAAAATCATTAAGTATAGCTAAATCTCCTCTAATGATAAGCATTTCAGGGGGACTTGATACTCCTTTAAAAGTATCTGTAAAAACTCCATATACTTCCTTTGTTGTGCTTTCAGAAAGTAATCTTGTCAAAAAACAGAAAAGTACTACTAAGAGCCTAAATCACAATTTTTTATTTGAAAGACTTAGAACTTTAAATAATACGGGATATCACATTGAGCATATAGAATTAGATAATCTTCAAAAAGATCTATTTATTCCTATTAAAGAGCTTCATTCAATAAAAAAAAGAATTTCATTCCTCTTAAATGGCTCAAAAGAAGTTATTGACCCAATTGATGTTCCTGTCTTAAAAAAGCAAGATATAGTAAAAATTACACCCGCTCTTTCTTTATTGATCTCCTCCCAAGAGGATTTGTGCATTTGTAATAAGACCTCTGCAAATATCTATTTTCAACTTCCCAATAGTTTCAAAAATAAATATTCCGAGTTTATAGAACTGTTTTTAAAAAACAGACAATTAATTCCCTGGTTCCCCTCTATTCTAATTGGAGAAAATTATGATGTTGCGTTAGAATTTCTTCAACAGGTGCAACCAAAACTTATTGTAACTAATAATACCGGAATAGCTTATGAAGCCTATAAAAAGGGAATTTTCTGGATAGCTGGTCCTTATCTTAATACTGTTAATTCCTTTAGTCTTTTATGTTTAAAAGAAAATTTCAATTGTTATGGCTCATTTGTTTCAAATGAAATAAATAAAGATCAGATAAAAAGTATTATTAACCCTGAGAATTTCAAACTATATTATAGTATCTATCATCCTATTTTACTTATGAGCAGCAGACAATGTTTATTCCACCAGGTTATTGGATGTACAAAAAGTAGAATTGATGAGAAATGTATTCAAAAGTGTAAAAAATTTTCATCAATTACAAATTTAAAAAAGGTTTCTCTTTATATTGAAAAAACAGAGGGGAACTATCATAGTATTTATAATAATAATAATTTTTTGAATGCAGATATTGTTACTGATATACCAGGTATTTTTTCCGGGTTTTGTATTGATTTAAGGAATATTAAAACCGAAACTAAAATAGAGGTGGATAAATCTAAAATTATAAAGCTTTTTGAAAACCTTCTAAATGGGAATCCTGATTCAAAAAAGGAACTCAAACAAACTATTCATCCAACAACTAACGCCCAATATAAAAAAGGAATCTAACAAATCCAGGTCTTAACTTTATTGGGAAAGCAGTATTCCGGGTTTTTATTAATCTACTTTTTCAGGGGCGACTAGTTTAATATTTTTTTTAAAGGATATACACAGCAAAAAAGATTAAAATATATTTAGAAAAAAGATTTGCTTCTTAATTGATTGTTTTTTTGATAGAATTGAAATATCGAAAGTTTATATTTTAAAGGTAAAAAAATGGAATTAAAAGATCTTTGTCCTCAAAAAGCTATTTCTGCTGAAGAGGCTTTAAAGAAAATTAAAAACGGTAGCCGTGTATTCATTGGCACAGGATGTGGTGAACCTCAAAAACTTATTAGAACTATGATTGAAGATGAGACAAATCAGGATATTGTTTTATATCAAATGTTCTCTTCTACTCTTGCAGATTATGTAAATGATCAATCTTTTCTGGCAAGATTTTCTATAAAGCTTTTTTTTATAAGTGTTTATATGCGCCAGGCTGCATATGACGGGAAAATTGATTATCTCCCGATCTATCTTTCCCAGATTCCAGGAATATTCGCTTCTCAGGAAATCGGACTTGATGTGGCTTTAGTACAAGTTTCTCCCCCAGATGAATTTGGTTTTTGTAGCCTTGGTATTTCAGTTGATATAACACTTTCAGGTTTAAAAAACGCTACAATGGTGATTGCCCAGGTAAATCCAGCAATGCCTAAAACAATGGGTGATAGTTTTGTCCATGTTGATGAGATTGATTATCTTGTTTTCCATCAAGAGCCCCTTGTGGAAGCATCTCCTGGAAAGAAAAATCAAAAAGTTATCGAACGTATAGGACATTATGTAAAACAACTTGTTCCTGATGGAGCAACTATACAAATAGGATTTGGACATCTTCCTGATGCCATAGCCCCTTTTTTAAAGGATAAAAAAGATCTTGGTATTCATACCCAGGTTATTACAGACGGTCTTTTGCCTCTATTTAAGGCAAAAGCTGTAACCAACAGGAACAAATCATATCTTCCAGACAGGGTAGTAGCTTCTCTTTGTATGGGATCAAAAGAATTATATCAATATGTTGATAACAATCCCATGTTTTATTTTAAGTCCTCTGAATTTGTAAATGATCCCAATGTAATAGCGAAAAATGATAATTTTATATCCATAAGCTCTGCTTTGGAAGTTGACCTTACAGGGCAAATATGTACTGATTCCAAGGGGTACCTCTTTTATAGCGGCATAGGGGATCAGGTTGATTTTATTCGCGGGAGCAGCATGTCCAAGGGAGGTTTTTCTATTATTGTAATTCCTTCAACTGCCCAGAATGGTGAAGTGTCAAGAATTGTTACGCATTTGAGTGAAGGCGCAGGTGTGGCAACTACCAGAGGTGATATTGATATTGTTGTCACTGAGTATGGTATTGCAGAACTAAGAAGGAAAAGCATATACCAGAGAGTAATGGAGCTTGTACAGATTGCCCATCCAAAATTCAGAAAAGAATTGATAGAAGAGGCAAAAAAAAGACGCTATATTTTTATTGATCAACTTTCTCCTACATGCCAGGACCTTTTATTTCTTGATGATTATAAATCTTCCATGAAATTAAAAAATGGCAGCAACATAGAGTTTCGACCTTTACTACCATCGGATGAGTTTGAATCCAGGAATTTTTATTATTCTCTTCAAGAAGATTCTATTTATTACAGGTTTTTTAACAAAAGAAGAGTTTTCTCAAGGGAGATGCTTCAAAAAGAATGGTCTGGAGTTGATTATAAGAAGAATATGACAATAATAGGTTTAATGCAGCTTGGCAGACGCAAGAGAATAATAGCAATAGGTTCCTATGCTGAAGTAGAAAATAATATGGCTGAAGTTGCTTTTCTTGTAAAAGAAGAGCTGCATGGTATGGGGGTGGCGACCCACCTTCTGGATGTACTTGAAAATATTGCAAAGAAGAATAGTTTTACAGGGTTTACAGCCATTGTCCTGGCAGAGAACAGTAAAATGATAAAGGTGTTTAAAAAAAGATATCCTGATGCAAAATTTATAAGGGGCGGTAGTGGAGAAATAGATGTGGAAATGCCTTTTCCATGTTAATGATGACCTAAGATTTAAGATTTTAAAATTTGAATATAAAGCAAAATAAAACAGAGCTTATACTTGCGCCTTTGCACGGCTTTACAGATGTAATATTCCGAAGTATTTTCTCAAAATATTTTTCAGGGTTTGATGAAGCAATAGCTCCTTTTATTTCGACAATGGAGCATAAAAGAATCAACCCTGTAAGAACCCGGGATGTACTACCTGCACGTAACAAACATTTACCTGTGACCCCCCAAATTTTAAGCAATTCTCCAAGAGATTTTGTGTCTCTTGCATTGCATCTTTTTGATATGGGGCATTCCTGTGTTAATTGGAATCTTGGTTGTCCTCAATTAAAGGTTGTAAAGAAAAAAAAAGGTGCAGGTCTGATTCCTTTTGTTGATGAGATTGATGCATTCCTTGATTTTGTCTTCAATGAGATAACACCCATGAAACTTTCAATAAAAGTGCGCTTAGGGAAAAAACATCCTGATGAAATTTATCCCTTGCTTATGGTATTTGATAAGTATCCTCTTAAAGAGATAATACTGCATCCAAGAACAGGAGCACAATTTTATACTGGGGATGCCGATATTGAAGCATTTGCATCTGTTCTAAAAGAGACAAACCATAAAATGGTATATAACGGTGATATCATAGACGAGCAATTTTTTTTAAAAATTCAAAAAAAGTTTCCATTAATCAAAAGGTTTATGATAGGGCGTGGAGCGCTTGAAAACCCTTTTCTTCCTTCAATAATAAAAAATTATAGCAAAATATCAGAACAAGAGAGTATAGAAAAGTTGTTTAATTTTATTGATGATCTTTTTAATGCATATAAAGAACATAAGCGTGATGAAAAGCTAATCGGTAAAATGAAAGGATTTTGGACATACTTTAGGAAATCATTCCATAAAAATGAAAAAGCCTTTAAAAAAATTCTGTTGTCCCAGACTGAAAAAGAATATGAGACCGCAGTAAAATTTTTTTTTGTAGGTGCCAGGTTATCAGATCATTGAAACAACTTTTTTCACAAGTTTTTCTATTCCAACTGCAATGTCTTTTATGCCTGGACCAAGCATATATGCAGGGGTTGTAACTATTTTATTGACTTGGTCTGTTACTACAGGAGAGATACAAATAGCACCAATTGTTTTTTTCATAATTTTCTCCTTAAAAAGGTTATTTGAACTTTTTTATTATGGCTTGTCATCTCCTCTCATGTAGGAAAAGAATATCCCTGGGACAGCAATAATAGTCCCTGCTATCGTGGCTTTTTTAAAGGCGGTCATGAAAAATATATTCATCTCTTGTGTGTAATTTTCAAAGCTTGCTCCGCCTGTGAGGTTTGAATATGTTGATGAAAATATCAAGCCAGCAATTGCAATACCAATTACCACACCAATATTTCTGGAAGTTGCAACAGCACCCGATGCAATGCCTCTTTTTGATATGGGGGTTGAGTTCATAGCGGCTGTGTTATTTGGTGAAATAAAAAGTGCCGTGCCTGCACCTGCCAGAGCAAGACGCCAAAGAATGGAAATGATGTCAGAAGAGTTGTTGATAAAAACAAAGGATGCAAGAGATATTGTCAGAAGGGATATGCCAATTGTGCAAAGCCATCTTGAACCAATTTTATCGTATATAGAGCCTGCAACAGGGCTTAAAAAAAAGAGAAATATAAATGGTGTTATCATGATAAAACCTGTGGCAGAGGCAGAATAACTACATGGGTATGTAAGATAAAAGGGCATCAGGAAAATGATGATAAAAAGAGCTGCAAAAAGAATAGCGGAAGATATTACAGGAAAGAGAAAGAGCTTGATTTTTAATAGTTTCGGGTCAAATAGGGGATAGTCAGATTTAACTTCAGTCTTAATAAAAATTGAAAGAGAAATAAAAGAAATTACAAAAAAAGATATTGATTTAAAGCTTGATATATCCCATCTTCCAAGATGGGTTAAGAAAACAATGAAAGAACAGATGCTGATTACAAGAAAAATACTTCCTTTTCTATCAAGGGGCTCATTATTTCCTTTTTCAGCGTTGGTGCCCCTTAAAATGTAATAACCTGCAAATAATGCTGCAAGACCAATGGGAATATTTATGTAGAAAATTGACCGCCACGAGAAAAGGTCAAGCAAGATCCCGCCTGCCACAGGTCCTGCTGTCAATCCGGCAGCAACAACAGTGCCCATCATTCCTAAAGCTTTCCCTCTTTCTTTGGGAGGAAAAATATCAATGATAATAGCAGGTGAGCATGCCATTAGCATTGATGCCCCGCATCCCTGAAGACTTCTTGAAACGATAAGGAAAAAGGGAGTCTGGGCAATGCTACAAAAAAATGAGCCCAGAGTGAAAATAAAAAATCCATATATATATATGATTTTCCTTCCCCGTGTATCACTAAGTCTGCCAAAAGTTAAAAGCAGTGATGAGACTGTGACAAGATAAGCAAGAACTACCCACTGGATAATATAAACTCTTGTATGAAGGTCTTCCATAATATATGGAAGCGCAACATTGACAATGCTTGAATCCAGTGTGGACATAAATATTGCAGTGGCAACTAAAAGAAATACAATCCATTTGTTATAAGGTTTTTGTTTTATGGTACTATTGTTCATTCTTTTCTTTATACCATAAAAAAATTGTGATATAAATTTTTCTTTAAAGGTAGGTATAATATTTAAGGAGTAATTATGGCAAAAGAAAATGATCTTGTACTGATATATGCAGAAGATTCTCCTGTGACCTTTGCCAGAGTTGAAGGCATTGAACCTGATTCCAAAAAAAACTGGTATCATATAAAGCTTTTGATGCTACAAATACCTTTGCAGATTGTAACCTGGATATTAAAAAATGATTATATCAATGGTGAAGAATTTTCCATGGGAGGTAAGAAAATGAGGATTGAAGTTGTTGAATCACCCAAGGAAGATGTTTTGCTCAGTGAAATTCCCTTTTCTGATCAAAAAGCAGATAATACCGATTCTGATGAGCCACAAGGCGGTAAAATCATTTCTTTTAATGATGTAAAAAAATTTAAAAAGAAAGATGGACCCGACAAAAAATAGTCAAAAAGAGGATGGCCAGGCAAAAAAACGAATAATATCTGCATCCAGAAGAACTGATATTCCTGCTTTTTATCTTGACTGGTTCATGGAAAAAATCAGGCATGGCTTTTTTAATGTCACTAACCCTTATAATAAAGTTACAAAAAAAATTGATGCTCGGCCTGATAAAGTACATACAATAGTTTTCTGGTCAAAGAATTATGCATCATTTTTAAAGCTGGGCATTAGTGATGAACTTAAAAGAATGGGTTATAATTTGTTTTTCCATTTTAGTATAAATTCAGAATCATCCATGCTTGAACCTATAGTCCCACCTTTAAAAGAAAGGCTTTTACAGCTTGAAAAATTATGTGAAATGAATGATCCTCAACATATTTCATGGAGGTTTGATCCTGTCTGTTATTATAAAACACGTTCGGGCTTAATGGAAAACAATCTTTCAGATTTTGCTAAAATTGCAGAAAAGGTTTCAGAACTTGGCATGTCAAGATGTATTACAAGTTTTGCAGATAGATATAGGAAAATTGAAAAGCGGGTTCAATTTTTAAAGGATAAAGGGATGAATGCCCCCAGGTTAGCAGATATAGGCCATGTCAAAAAAATGGATATAATAGGAAGAATGGCAAGTCTGCTTGATAAAAAGGGAATTGAGCTATCTTTATGTAGTGAGAAGGAACTTTTTTCAGATACTACAAAAAAAGAAAATATAACAGAGAGCGCCTGTATCTCAGGGAAATTCTTTGCTGAGCTTTTTAAAGGGGATCCTGAAATTAAAAGAGATTATGGACAGAGGGCAAAAAAAGGGTGTAAGTGCTCTCAATCGGTGGATATAGGTTCCTATGAGCTACATCCTTGTTTCCATAATTGTCTTTTTTGTTATGCAAATCCGGCTATTGACCAGGAGATAAAAAAAGGCAGATGAAAAGAGGTTATGCTTATGAAAATTGGTAATCTTGAACTTAGTGGAAAAACAATTCTTGCCCCTCTAGCAGGGATCACTAATCTTCCTTTTAGAATTATGGCAAAGGAGTGTGGTTGTGCTCTTGTGTGTTCTGAAATGGTTAGTGCCAAAGGGATTGTTTATAATTCCGAGAAGACCTTGAATCTTCTTGATTCAAAAGAAGAAGAAAAGCCCTTATCTGTTCAAATTTTTGGTTCATGCCCTGATTCAATGCAAAAAGCCGCATTGTTTATCCAGGAACAAGGTAAAGCAGATATTATTGATATAAATTTTGGTTGCAGTGTGAAAAAAGTAGTAAAAACCGGAGCTGGTGTGGCTCTTATGAAAGATTTTGAAAATGCAAAAAATGTTCTTACAGCAGTAAGAAGTGCAATTGAACTCCCATTGACCATTAAAATCCGGTCGGGTTGGGATAGTTCGGGTTTTCAGGCGTTTAAAATTGCTGAAATTGCTGAAAGATGTGGGGTAAATGGTATTGTGCTTCACCCAAGAACAGCAGGGCAGGGGTTTAAAGGTAAAGCAGACTGGAGTTTAATTGCGAGATTAAAAGAGAAAGTATCTATCCCTGTCATTGGGAATGGCGATATCCAAAATGCAGAACAAGGGCTTTTGATGTTGAAAGAAACAGGGTGTGATGCAATTATGATCGGTCGGGCCGCTTTAAAAAACCCATTTATTTTTTCCCAGATACAGGCTTTGGTTGAAAAGAGAAAGTGCAATGAGGTTAGTGCTGACGATATGTTTAACGTTATGAAGAAACTTGTGAAATATTATTCTGAATATTATGATGATAAACATGCGTCAAGAATGCTCAGAGGCAGGCTTGCATGGTTTATTAAGGGTCTGCCCGGAGCAGGTATTTTCCGGAAAAAATTATCTCAAATCAATTCATGCGCCCAGGCAATTGAATTAATACAGGAGTTTAGTGAAAGTACAGTCAGTCGGGGTTATTCTGTTCTTTCATAAGATGCCGATGCTTTGGAGCTTATTCCGCCTCGTGGTGTGAATTCGCCAATAACTTCCATTTTCAAAGGGTTTACGACTTCAACAAGGTCGTCTAAAATTCTATTTACAACATGCTCATAAAATATGCCAACATTTCTGTATTGAAGAAGGTAAAATTTTAAAGATTTAAGTTCAATTATTTTTTTGTCAGGTCGGTATTTTATTATGATGCATCCGTTGTCTGGAAGGCCTGTCATTGGGCAGACAGAGGAGTATTCCGGTTGGCTTATTGTGATGTCGATACTCCTTTTTGATGCATACGTGTAGTCGATTGGATCAAGAATTTCTTTTTTTATGGTATCAGGTTCTTTTATTGTGTAATTAATTTCGTATTCATGGCTTGATTTCATTATTTTATATCCTTATAGACCAATTATTTTTTTTTACTAAATGATGTATACCACAACCCGGAAAGGGTTTCAATAGTTTTTTGTTTTTTTAATTTACAGCGAAAATTGTACTTTCTCATCAAAATAAAAAATATATATAAAAAAATCGTAAAAAAGGCTTGACAAACATTCAAATTTTTAAGATAAATAGGTAAATTTTATTAAGCGAATATATAAATTTGAACAGAATGATAAAATAACAATAATAATAATTATTTATTAGTATATCTAAATTATAAGGAGAAAAAATCTATGAATGATTTTTTAAAGAACCTGCGATCAGCTCAGGCAGACAAACAACGTTCAGGTAAAAAGCGAAAAAATTTTGATACATCTTATCATTATGCCGCTCAATCTCAGCAACCCCGATACCAACCTTTTGGCAGTGGTGGCAGGAACCCAAGAAATGTTGGAACTCATACCCGGAAGCACGAAGTTGAAGAAATGCCAATCCAACAGAGTGATCCTGCAATGTCTTTGCTTGCCGATGCTGTAGATAATCTTTCTTCTCTTGTTGATGTGCTTGCAAAAAATCAGGAATATCTTATTACAGTTCAGGAAAAAGCTAATGACACTCTTGAACGTCAAGCTGGTGCAATTGAAGAAATAGTTGGATACTTAAATTTTGTTACTGATGGCTATCCTGAAGAATCCTTTGAAAAAGAAGAAGTATATGTTGAACCAGCTCCTGCTCCTCGGGTCGCTAAGCCAGTTAAAAAACAGGCTAAACCTAAAGCTAAAAAGGAAGAGCCGGTTGTACAGGAAAGAAAAATCTTAAAAAGAAGAAAAGGCGATGATACAGTTGTTGGTGTTGTTGCAGCAAAAGCACCTGATAGTAAGCTTTTGAGTCGTGAAGCAATCATGGATATAATTTATGGTATGCGTGAAAAAGGTGCAACTTATGATGATGTTGCAACTCAGCTGATATCACTTGGACAACCTACTTTTTCTGGACGTGGTGAGTGGCATGCCCAAACAATTCACAGGCTTTGCACTAAAAAGTAGTTTGTAATAGTTTTAATAATAACAGCGGCAGGCACTATAGCAGTAGCTATTGTTTGTCGCTGTTTTTGTTTTTAGAGAGTGAGCTCATATATTCTTCCCACTCTATCGGTAGAAGTTGCATTTTTTTTGTATTACACTCTTTGCAACATGGCGCTACATTAGATTTTTCAGTTTTACCACCCCGGGAAATTGGAATAACATGATCCATTGTAAGCTCTTTTGGAACAAACTTATTATTGCAGTAGTAACAGATGCCTGAGGAGCGTTTTCTCTTCCACCATTGACTGTTTCTAAGCACCCTTGCTTTTTGTTTTTCTTTTTTAAAGGAAGCCTCGTCTTCAAAAAAATCAAAATTATTCATAACTACCTATTGTTTGTGGAGCTGTTTTAATAGCCAAATTCGCTCAGGTGTCTTTCGTTCCTCATCCAATCTTTTGTTACTCTTACAAAAAGTTCAAGAAAGATTTTTGAGCCTGTCATTGTTTCAATGTCAATTCGCGCTTTTTCACCTATTTTTCTTATCATCGCACCTTTTTTCCCCAAAATGATACCTTTCTGGGAATTACGATTTACATGAATTGTAGCGTGAATATGGATCAGTTTTTTTTTAATATTGAACTCATCAATCGTGACAGCAGTTGAATAGGGGATTTCCATTCCGGTAAATCTAAAAATTTTTTCACGAATAAGCTCTTGTACAAGAAATCGCTCGGAAACATCTGTAAATACATTTTTTGGGAAAAGTTGAGGACCTACGGGCAGAATTTTTTCAGTTTCTATAAGAAGTTCATCAATTTGAAGTCCTTTTTTTGCAGAAACAGGAATGATAGTTTTAAAATTAAATAGTTCTCGTGATTGTTCAATAACTGGTAAAAGATCTGCTTTTTTAATAAGGTCAATTTTATTTAATACTAAAATTACATCTTTTTTTTCTATGAAGAGTTGCTTTGTGATCATCTCTTCAGCTTCTTTGTTCTTTTTAGAGCATACATCCTTCATAAAAATAATTAAATCAACATCCTTTACAGCCTGAACTGCCTGGGCTACAATTTTTCTGTTCAACAGGCTTGTTGCTTTATGAATACCTGGTGTGTCAAGAAAGATAATTTGGGAACTTGGGTTGTTTGCAATCCCTAAAATCTTATTTCTTGTGGTCTGGGGCTTTTTTGAGGTGATTGCAATTTTTTGACCTAAAATTTTGTTAAGCAGCGTGGATTTTCCGGCATTTGGCGCACCAATAATTGCAACAAAACCGCATTTAAAATTTTCTGGATTATTCATCATAGTTTATTACGTCTTCTATTTTTTTTAATAATTGATCTTTGCCAAGCCGTGATTTTGCTGAAAAAAGGATAATATCTTCTTTTTGAAGGTTTAATTTTTTTAACGATGGCGCAAGGGCTTTTTGTTGTTTGGGTTTTGAGAGTTTATCAGCTTTTGTAAAAACAATAATAATTTCAATTCCTGTCTTCATAAGCCAGTTTATAAATTCAAATTCTTCTTTTTCAGGACCTCTTCTTATATCAATTAATAGCACAAGCCCTAGCAAATTTTGGCGTGTGCTGAGATAAGTTTCTATCATTTGCCCCCAGGTTTGACTAATTTTTCTTGATACTTTTGCATATCCATAACCCGGAAGATCAACAAAAGAAGTATCCCCATTGATTAAAAAAAAGTTGATAAGCTGAGTAAGTCCTGGCTTAGAGCTTGTTTTAACAAGCTTTTTTCTATTAACAAGTGTGTTAATAAGGGATGATTTTCCAACATTTGACCTGCCAGCAAAAGCGATTTCAGGATAATCTGGTTCAGTGTATTGTGATGGTTTTACAGCACTTGTAATAAATTCAGAGTTTTTAATAATCATTTTATATTATTAAAATAATCCTCCAAACGATCAAGTCCTGTTTTAATGTTATCAAGGGAGTTTGCATAGGACAACCTTAAGTATCCTTCTCCATTAGCTCCAAAACCAATACCAGGAGTTACTCCAACATGTGCTTTGTTAAGAATATCAATTGCAAAACCAAATGAATCAGTCGAGAAATGCTTTATATTGACAAAGATATAAAAAGCTCCGGTCGGTTCAACTTTGATACCAAGGTCCATTTTTTTAAGTCTTTCTATCATATATATTCTTCGTTCATTGTATCTTTCATTCATGTGACTTGTTTCTTTGTCAGCATGTTTTAGTGCTTTTGTCCCCGCAATTTGAATTGTTGCATTGGCACAGATAAAAAAATTCTGGTGGAGTATTTGTAAGGAGCGCATAAATTTTTTCGGGGCTATAAGATAACCTAATCTCAAACCAGTCATTGCAAACAGTTTTGAAAAGCCATTAAAAACAAAAGCATTCTCGGTACATTCAAGTATTGAATGTTCTATCCCTTCATATACAAGACCATGATAAATCTCATCAGAAATAATATAAATACCTTCTTTTCCCGCAAGGGTAGAAATTTCTTCCATTCTCTTTTTTGACATTATATTACCAGTGGGGTTGGAAGGAGAGTTTATCAATATTGCTTTTGTTTTTGGAGTAATTTTTGCTTTTATTGCATCAGGGGTGTATTGAAAACCTTCATTTTCATATACAGGCACAGTAACAGGTATGGCTCCTGAAAATTTTATAAAATTTGGATAACATGCATAATGGGGGTCTGAAATAATAACCTCATCTCCTGGATTTACAAGAACAGAAAAAAGCAGAAGCATTGCAGGAGATGTTCCCGAGGTTACAAGAATATTGTCAGGGTTTACAATAGTATTATATTTATCTTTATGCCATTGAGAAATCGCCTCTCTGAGCCTGATATCTCCAAGGCTATGAGTGTAGCTTGTTTCATTATCATTAAAGGCCTGTATTGTTGCATCTTTAATACAAGCAGGTGTATTAAAATCAGGCTCACCAATTTCTAAATGGATAACATCTATACCATCAGATTCCATTTTATAAATTTTTTCCATAATCTCCATAACCATAAACGGAGTTATGGATTCACATCTTTTTGCAACTTGGATATTGTCCATTATAAAACCTTATTTAGCGAATATTCAATTATTCCTTCAGCCCCTTCTTTTAAAAGTTCTGGTATAAGGCTCCTTACAGTATTTGAGTCTACTACAGTTTCAACAGAATAATAGCTTGATTTGTATAAAGATGCGATTGTTGGAGCATTTAAACTTGGAAGGAGCTTTATGATTTTATCTAAAAGATTTTCAGGGATATTCATTTTGATCATAACAAGTTTTTCTGCAACAAGTGCGCCTTTCAGGAGCATGGCAATTTGTTCGATCTTCTCTCTTTTTTTTGGATTTTTCCATGCTTGCTTATTGGCAATTAGCTGAGTATTGGTCTGCATTATTTCATGTATTACTTTTAGATTATGTGCTTTTATGGTGCTTTCTGTTTCCGTAATTTCCACAATTGCATCAGCAAGCCCTGAAACTATTTTTGCCTCGGTTGCGCCCCAGGAAAATTTAATATTTACATTAATGCCTTTATTTTTAAAAAATCTTTTTGTAAATTTTACAAGTTCAGTGGAGATTGTTTTGCCTTCGAGATCTTTTATTGCATTCATTGGAGAGTCCCCGGCAACAGCGACTACCCATCTTGCTGGTCGGGCACTTGTTTTTGAATATATGAGGTCACATACAACATGGACATCAGATCCATGTTCAGCTATCCAGTCTTTTCCTGTAAGGCCGGCATCAATTACGCCGCTTTCAACATTAATAGACATTTCCTGAGCCCTGCACAGGGCACACTCAATAGAATCATCATTAATGTCAGGAAAGTAACTTCTTCCATTTACATTTATTTTCCAGCCTGAGCGCTTAAAAAGGTCGATGGTAGCATTTTGAAGGCTTCCCTTTGGTATTCCAAGTTTAAGTATTTTTTCCATTATTTATACACCTCATCAGGATTGAATATTCTCTTTTCAACAATTTTGAATGATCCTTTATTATCTGCTTTTTTAAAAAAACAACTTTTAAATCCTAAATGGCAAGCAGCCCCGCCTTTCTGTTCAACTTTTATAAGGATTGTATCATTGTCACAGTCAAGTCTTATTTCTTTAATATCTTGCATATTACCTGAAGTTTCTCCTTTTTTCCAGAGTTTCTCCCTTGATCTGCTAAAGTAGGTTGCTTTGCCTGACCGAATAGTTTCTTCAAAAGCTTCTTGGTTCATATATGCAAGCATTAAGACTTCGTTTGTCCCATATTCCTGGACAATAATAGGAACAAGCCCTTTGCCCTTATTAAAATCAGGTTGAGACTCTGATTGTGTTTCAGGCTGTACCATTGTTAAAATCTCCTTTAAATTCCAATGAGTTAAAACCTGTATAATTAACTTTTTTAATAAATTTTGTCAATTAATTTTTTTATTGCGCTGAATATTTGCTATAAGAAATCTTAGTTTCCACATAATATTTTTTGATGCATTGGTTTGACCCATGCTGCATCTGATTGTCTTTTCTTCCACCGTTTGAACATTTTAAAAAACAAAAATGACAACCGAATGCTCCAGAAAAGACAATCAGACACAGCATTAGTTGCCTGTAATACAGCCAAGATTTGAATTGTCAAGAACAGGGATAATTAATCATAAGCATGACGTGTAGCAAATATGATGTTACGAGACATAATCCCTTATTTTGTTTCACCAATTTACAAAACCCTTCTGATTGCAATAGTTCTTTTCTTTCTTATCCTGTTTCGATAAAAAAGGATCATATCCCGGTTTTTTATAAAATACTCCCTGGGAATCAATTATATCTGGCTTATAAACCTTTTCAACCCAGTCAATCGGTTCGATTTCTTCAAATACTACTGAAACAGACGTCTCTTTGCATTCTGCAATTTCAACAACATTTTTCACTATTTTCTTGGTAAGTTCTACCTTTTGCTGTTCTGATCTTCCAGGATAGAGCTTAACAATTATGTGCGGCATATGGTTCTCCCTTATTCTCTTTGTTCCTTCCATGCGTTAATAATAATATTGCATTTTTTAAAATCATTTTTCAACAAAATTCTGGTGACGTATATTTTTGGTATCCTTAACAATTTCAGTTTCTGAATGCTTCATACATGGATAATTATCCTTGAGTTCGAGAAAGCATATTTTCAACTAAATATATAATATTTGATAACGTTTGGACTCAGTGGAAGATGAACTTAAAATTTAATGCTACTTTGGGACGTATGTCTATGGAATATTGACCATGCTCATGTCTGTTTTGGTTCTTGTGGAAAAACGATAGAAGAAGCTCTCTATAATTTTGCGACTGATTTACCTAAGAGGTTAAATCAATCTCAAACCGATTGAATGTGGTGCTTTTAAGTTCCGGATATTTTTCCCGCGCATTATCTATTGCAATTGCGAGGGCTTTTGGTGGATCTATGGCTGAAACTTCAAGTGTAATATCTCCAAGACTTGTTCCGATAGGTCGTAGTGTTATGGAGTATTTTTGTGCATCTGGCATTTGCGCCTCTCTTGGCTAGAGTTTTAGAGTGGTGTGCTAACATTGTTGGTAGATAGAAAACTTTCCATCTATCACCTATATATCATGGAAAGATTCAATTCAATTACTATAGGGTGCAATTAAAACTGTTGGCAA
>JAGLHT010000021.1 GCA_023143455.1 Desulfobacterales bacterium | reverse complement strand
TTGAATTTATTGAATAATAAAACTAGATTTTTATTTAAAATTATGATATCCTGTATTTTAAGATGAACTTGGATAGGGGTTATCATTGCATACAAAAAAACATCTGCAATTTAGAACATTAAGGAAACTTGTTTCAAAGCGTGTTCAAAATATATCAGATTCAAGAATGCCGGGTAAAATAGATCATGAGCTTCATGATTGCTGCCTGAGTTCTCTTGCAATGATGTTTTTTCAGGATCCGTCTATTAACCAATTTCAAAAACGATTACACAGGGCAGTGCATAAAAACAATTTACAAACATTGTTTGACGTAAAATCTATCCCAAAAGAAACTCAGATGAGAGCAGTTGTCGATTCTATCCCATCAACTGAGCTTGAACCTCTTTTTGCTGATTTATTTAAACCTCTTCAGAGGGGGAAGCTGCTTGAACAATTTACAATTTTTAATGGTGGTTATTTTGTGCCGATAGATGCCACTCAATATTTTTCCTCTGATAAAATCAACTGCTCAAAGTGCCTTCATAAAAAACATAGAGATGGTAAAATAGTTTACTCTCATCAGGCTTTAGCTGCTGCTATTGTATGCCCCGGAATGAAACAAGTCTTTCCCCTTGCCCCGGAACCAATTCAAAATACAGATGGGGCAACAAAGCAAGATTGTGAAATAAATGCGGGGAAAAGGCTTCTTAAAAAAATCAGATCAACTCACCCAAAGCTCAAAATTACAATTGGTGGTGATGGTCTTTATTCAAAGCAGCCATTTATTAATGAGCTTAAAGCAAATAATATGTCTTTCATTCTTGTTGCAAAGCAATCAGACCATAAAAATCTTCACCAGTGGTTTGCTGAAACAAGAGCCTTAAAGGAAACGCATACACTCAAGATAAAAGATTTTAATGGCAGAGATCATGTTTATGAATGGCTCAATGATATCCCTTTGAATGACACCAAAAATGCTGATAATGTTAACTTTTTTCAATACAGCATGTTCAAAGGGAAAAAACGAACATTTCGAAGCAGTTGGGTGACTGATATTCAAATTACTTCAAAAAATATTAAAGAGCTTGTTAAATGTGGCAGAGCAAGATGGAAGATTGAAAATGAGACATTTAATACACTTAAGAATCAAGGTTACCATGCTGAGCATAATTATGGTCATGGCAAACAATATCTTGCATATAATTTTTTTCTTATGAATCTTTTGGCTTTTTACATGCACCAAATTTTTCAAAACTCCTGCAAGCATTATCAAAATTGCAGAACTGAGTTTACTGCATATAAAGAATTTTGGAATAATTTACGTTCGATCATCAGGCATTTTGTTTTTTCTGATTGGGAAGGGCTGCTTGATTATGTTGCAGATCCACCTGGAGCCCCGCCTTAATAAATTAGATACAAAAATTATATCCAACATCTTCAAAGCTGTGTATACCTGTTTCTAAAATCTGATTAGCTCCAAAATTCTCCGCACCAACCTGATAAAATACTTTTTTTCTATTGCAAAATAATACTATTTTGTGAGAATAATATATCTGTTTGGTCAAGAATGACATATAAAACCATATTTTGTTTCTGAATACCATTCAGCGAGAATTGCTGGCCCTGTGACTTCAACCTGGACAAAACCGGATTCTCTTAATAACCGTTGAGTGAGTCGTTCAAAGGCATCAGGTGATGTTTCTTTCGTAAGCACGTGATATAGTTCTTCACGCCAACTTTGAGCTTCTGGTGTATCAGTGTCATCTAATTCAATTTGTTCATTTTTTGTCTTAGTTTTTGATTTGGTTTTATCAGTTTCCCGAATTTTTTTTACAACATCTTGGGGTAAAACCTGTTTTTGCTCCCTTGCCAATTTTGTCAGTGCCCATACACCTCGGCTTGAATTTTCAAGGAAACCATATTTTTTAGATAAGTGCGAGCCCAAGCAAGACGATATGCGACTTCAGTTTGGTTGCTTTTTTCTGAATTGTGCGGAACGGATGAAATTTCTTCACTTATATTTTCAAGCTCTAATACTTTTTCATATATCTCATCAATAGCGCCAGAACCACCGAGGGCAAACAATGCATTCAAAAGTGGATTCATCAGTGAGTCAAAGGTGGGCATTTGTTTGCTCATTGCTACTCCTTTATATATTGACCTAACCATTTATTACCAGGTCAATTTGACCTGGTAAATTAAAAAATAATTAATATCAAAGAAATTTTCCCTGATATTAGTTTTAATCATAAAGCAAAAAAATATCAAATAAAAAAAATATTTGAAACACAGGTTTACTTTCCCGGATTACTTTCCCTGATTTGACAGGCTTTTACTTGTACAGTATATTGTACAGGTACAATTAAAAATATCCGGAGGTGTTACATGCGTGCAATCTCATATACAACAGCAAGGAACAAGTTTTTGAAGACTATACCCCCATTATCGTTACTCGAAAAAAATGAAGCCGTAATAATTGATGTCCCTTGAAGATTATGACTCACAGAATGAAACTGATATTTGCTCATAATGCCTGGGAAGACTATCTGTATTCGCAGAAAACTGATAAGAAATTATTAAAACGCATTAACAGCCTTATTAAAGATATCCAAACAAACAAATATAAAGGTGTTGGCAAGCCAGAGCAGTTAAGGCACAGCCTTTCAGGCTACTGGTCAAGAAGAATCACTAATGAACACAGGATTGTCTATAAAATTGAGAATGACTGCCTGTCTATTGCGCAGCTTCAATATAATTACTGAAAATTAAGAGATATATGATTTGAAAATTTTACTTAAATACTGGAGGTCAATTCTCTGTTCAATTGCTATTACAATTTTATGTTTTATCCCTGGTGATGTGTCGTTTCAGTCAGAGTTTGATATTCCGTATCTTGATAAATTTGTTCATTTTTGTTTTTACTTTGTGTTATCACTTACTATTCAGCATGAAGTAAAAAATAAAATACAACTGAAAAACTATTTGTTTATTTTCATATATGCAATGGTTTTGGGAGGTTTTATTGAATTGGTTCAGGAAAATTTTATTGTAGAACGAAACGGTGATTTCTTTGATTTACTTGCTGATTTATCAGGTGCAATCATTTCTTTTTTTGTTTATAAAATTGTAACTCGCCCTGGGATGGTTAAACAGAATTCTTAAAGGTTAATGCATGAATAATGTGAAAAGGGTATGAAGGTCTTTTTTTATTCTGACCTTTTCTCTTTCAAGATTTGTTGCCTTTTTTGAAAAAAATATGCCATAAAGCAATAAGTGTATAAAAAACGATCATCTTTTCCAGAACTGCCTTGAAATTTAAGATAAAACCTTGACAACATTGGGCAAAAATGTAAATAATTCTTATGACTGAGCGCTCGTTCAAAGAACGTAAAAGTTAATAAAGGAGCTATAATTTGACAAACAAAGCTAATAATTCAGATACAACAGAGGTACCCACTCAGATAAAGAACCCTGAACTTGTTCAACAGAGAAGAAGACAGATTATTGACTCTACTGTTAAACTTTTTATTGAACATGGATATCATAAAACTACAACCAGAATGATAGCTAAAGCATCAGGTTTTTCCATTGGATCATTATATGAATATGTAAGTTCCAAAGAGGACTTGCTATATCTGGTTTGTCAGACAATACACAGCGAGGTAAATACTGCAGTAGAAGAAGCTCTTTTTCGCAAAGGTGATGAAAGAGAAAGGCTTGCCGAGGTTATACGTGAGTACTTGCTTGTGTGTGATAAAATGTCTGACCATGTTTTGTTAATGTATCAGGTAACCCAATTCTTGCCAAAAAAATGGGAGCAACAAGTTCTTGAAAATGAACTTAATATTACTAAAATATTTATTGATATATTAAAAGAACTTAACGGGAAAGGTGTTTTCCCTGAGTTCGATGATAAAACTATTAATTTAGTTGGGCACAATATATCAGTTCTTGGTCATATGTGGGTTTTTAGAAGGTGGAATTTAAAAAACGATTATACCATTGAAGAATATATAGAAACACAGACAGATTTTATTTTAGGGTTTGCCTTTGGGAATTAGTAAAGGAGATATTATGAATTTATCAGATGAAATATACAAGTCAAAGAATTTATTAAGAGTTGTGACTGCAACCTCTTTGTTTGATGGTCATGATGTTTCTATAAATATTATGAGAAGAATTCTTCAGGACTCAGGAGTTGAAGTGATTCATCTTGGACACAACAGATCTGCTGAGGAAGTTGTTGATGCAGCGATTGAAGAAGATGCCCAGGGCATCGCTGTTTCAAGTTATCAGGGCGGTCATATTGAATATTTTAAGTATATTGTAGATTTGTTAAAAGAAAAAAATGCATCTCATATTAAAGTTTTTGGCGGTGGAGGAGGGGTTATAATTCCTTCTGAGATAAAAGAACTCCAGAGCTATGGTGTGACCCGGATATATTCCCCGGAAGATGGTGCGAAAATGGGGCTCCAGGGAATTATAAATGATAAAATTCAGCGAATGGATTTTTCAATAGTCAATTATAATAACCTTGATTATTCAAAGCTTAAAGTAGATGAAAAGTACGTAACTGCTAATTTTATCACTGCTGTTCAGGCAGCTAAATTAGAAAATCAGGAGAAGTTTAAAGAGATCACGTCAAAAATTTCTGCAATGTCAGCTAAAAAAGATGTACCTGTGATTGGGCTTACCGGAACCGGCGGTGCAGGAAAATCATCCCTAACAGATGAATTGATACTAAGACTTCTTATAGATTTTGATGATATTAATATAGCCGTTATAAGTTGTGACCCTTCAAGGCGCAAAACTGGTGGGGCTCTTCTTGGTGACAGGATACGCATGAATTCCATTGAAACAGGAAGGGTTTATATGCGCTCTCTTGCGACAAGAGAAGCACAGTCTGAGCTTCCCGAGATCCTTCCCGAGGCTATTGAAGTAGTTAAAGCTGCTGGTTATGATATTGTTATAGCGGAAACAGCCGGAATCGGTCAGGGTGATTCAAGAATAGTAGATCTTGTTGATATCCCTGTATATGTTATGACTTCAGAGTTTGGAGCACCTTCTCAACTGGAAAAAATTGATATGCTTGATTATGCTAATATTGTTGCGATCAATAAATTTGAAAAAAAGGGTAGCGAAGATGCTTTAAGAGATGTCAGAAAACAGATGCAGAGAAACCGCAAGGCATGGGATATACCATTAGAAGAGATGCCAGTCTTTGGTACAATTGCATCAAAATTTAATGACGATGGAGTTACAGCTTTTTATCATGAAATTTTAAACCAGATTGAAAAGAAAAAAGGTCTAAAGCTTGAAACTTCATTCCCTTACAGCAATGTTAAGCAATCATCATCAAAAACAATAATAATTCCCGGGAGCAGAGCACGATACCTTTCTGAAATTTCCGATACAATTCGGGAATATTACAAAAAAACTCAAGAACAATCAAAGGCTGTAAGAGAACGATGGCACCTTAAAGAAACAGAAGCTATTATTGAAAAATCCGGAGCTAATGACCTTTCAAGCACTATAGAAGTCTTAAAAAAATTAACTCAACAATCAGAGAATAAAATCGATGGAGAAACCGATGAAGTTCTTCATGAATTTGAAGGCTTAGAAGCTATTTATACAGCGGACAACCTGATTTATAAGGTTCGCGATAAAGAACTTAAAATGCCACTTTTTACAAAATCCCTTGCCGGTACAAAAATTCCTAAAGTTGCTATCCCTAAATTTAAAGATCCGGGCGAATTTTATGAGTGGATGAGAAAAGAGAATGTCGCAGGTAGATTCCCTTATACTGCCGGCGGGTTCCCTTTGAAACGGGCTGATGAGGACCCTACAAGAATGTTTGCAGGAGAAGGAGGTCCTTCAGATACAAATAAAAGGTTTAAGCTTCTTTCTGAAAGTTACCCTGCAAAACGGCTTTCAACAGCTTTTGATTCAGTAACTCTTTATGGCAGAGACCCGGATGTTCGACCTGATATTTATGGTAAAATAGGAACTTCCGGGGTTTCAATATGTACGCTTGACGATGTAAAAGTTCTTTATGGGGGGTTTGACCTTTGTGCTCCAAATACTTCAGTCTCAATGACTATTAATGGGCCTGCTCCCATGATGCTTGCAATGTTTATGAACACAGTTATTGAGCAACAGATGGATGAGTTTAGAGAAAAGAATAAAAAAGAACCCTCTAAAAAAGAAGCGCAAGAAATTAAGGAACGAGCTTTATCAAATGTAAGAGGTACTATTCAGGCAGATATTTTAAAAGAAGACCAGGGGCAAAATACCTGTATTTTTTCCATTGAGTTTGCTTTAAAAATGATGGGTGATATTCAGCAGTATTTTAATGATAACAAGGTGAGAAATTTTTATTCTGTTTCAATTTCCGGATATCATATTGCAGAAGCAGGAGCAAATCCCATAACTCAACTTGCATTAACCCTTGCCAATGGGTTTACCTATGTGGAGTATTATCTTTCAAGAGGGATGGAAATTGACACTTTTGCACCTTCCCTTTCCTTCTTTTTTTCCAATGGTATGGACCCTGAGTATACAGTAATTGGACGGGTTGCAAGACGAATTTGGGCAATTGCAATGAAAAATCTTTATAAGGGCAATGAACAATCCCAGAAACTAAAATATCACATTCAGACCTCGGGAAGATCCCTTCACGCCCAGGAGATACAGTTTAATGATATAAGAACCACTCTTCAGGCATTGTGCGCAGTATATGATAATTGTAACAGCCTTCACACCAATGCCTATGATGAAGCAATAACAACCCCTACAGAAGAGTCTGTAAGAAGAGCCATGGCAATTCAGTTGATTATCAACAGGGAATGGGGTCTTTCTAAAAATGAAAACACCTTGCAGGGAAGTTTTGTGACAGATGAGTTGACTGACTTGGTAGAAGAAGCTGTGCTTAAGGAGTTTGACCAGATTACAGAGCGAGGCGGGGTCTTAGGAGCAATGGAAACCGGCTACCAGAGGGGTAAAATCCAGGAAGAATCAATGTACTATGAGCACCTAAAACATTCTGGGAAGTTTCCAATAATAGGTGTAAATACTTTTCAAAGTGAGCACACAGATGACCTAGCAAGTGGGGACTTTATTGAGTTGGCGCGTTCAACAGATGAGCAAAAGAACCAACAATTGGAAAGATTAAATAGTTTTCAGGAAAAAAACAGTGATAAATCTGAGCAAGCATTAGAGAAGCTTCAAAAAACTGCTCTGGAAGGCGGGAATATGTTTGCTGAACTCATGGAGACTGTTAAATATTGTTCTCTTGGAGAGATTACGCAAGCTTTGTATAATGTGGGTGGGAAATATAGAAGAAATATGTAATTTTCATAAATTAGGAGTTAAATATGGAAAAAGCAGTAATAGTCAGTGCGACAAGAACCCCTCTTGGAAGTTTCGGAGGAAGTTTAAGTAAAATAGGTGCAACAGATCTTGGTGCCCATGTAATAAAAGAAGTAGTCAAAAGAGCAGGTATTGACCCAAAAGAAATAAATGAATGTATAATGGGAATGGTTCTTCCCTGCGGGTATGGACAAAATCCTGGAAGACAGGCAGCAATAAAAGCTGGTCTTCCCTGGGAAGCTGAATCCATTACAATAAATAAAGTATGCGGCTCAGCCTTAAAAGCAGTCATGCTTGCAGCCCAGGCTATTCAGTGCAAAGATGCAGATATTGTTGTTGCAGGCGGTATGGAAAATATGAGTATGGCTCCATATTATCTTGATAAAGCAAGATGGGGACATAGAATGGGACCTGGCAAAATTGAAGATCACATGGTTCATGATGGTTTGTGGGATATAGTAAATGATTTTCATATGGGTATGTCCAATGAGTTAAGTTCAGAAAAATGGGAGATTACCAGAAAAGATCAAGATGAATTTGCGGCAGAATCATACAGGCGTGCCTGTGAAGCAATAAAAACTAAAAGATTTACAGATGAAATAGCTCCAGTTGAAATTCCACAACGAAAAGGTGAACCTATAATATTTGATACTGATGAATGTCCCATGGAAACAAGTTTAGAAAAATTGTCTAAAATGAAACCTGCTTTTAAAAAAGATGGCAGAGGAACAGCCGGTAATGCATCTATTATCAGCGACGGTGCAGCAGCCGTTGTTGTGATGAGTGAGACAAGAGCCAAAGAGTTGGGTTGCGAGATTTTGGCAGAAATAGGAGCCCAGGCTTCTTCCGGTATAGATATGAAATATGTATTAATGGCGCCTATTTATGCAATTCCAAAAGTACTCAAAAAAGAAGGAATCAACATATCAGATATTGATCTTTTTGAAATAAATGAAGCATTTGCAGGAAGTTCTGTTGGAATTAACAAGGTACTTGAACTTGATCCATCAAAAGTTAATGTTAACGGTGGAAGTGTAGCGCTGGGACACCCAATTGGCGCAAGCGGTGCAAGAGTTCTTACAACACTTCTTTATGAAATGAAAAAACAGTCTGCAAAGAAAGGCCTTGCATCTCTCTGCCTTGGCGGTGGAGAAGCGGTTGCCTTGATTTTAAATATGTAATTAAATAGATAATAATTAAATACAAGATAACACAAGGAGTTTTAGTATGGATATTAAAAAATTTGGTGTAATTGGTGCCGGACAAATGGGAACTGGTATAGCTCAGGTTGCAGCAGCCAGCGGGGTTGAAGTTATTATGAGTGATATCAAGGAGGAGTTTTGCGAAAAAGGAATAGCAACCATTACAAAGAGCCTTGACAGGATGGTTAAAAAAGAAAAAATTTCCCAGGAGGAAAGAACAGCAATCTTTGGTAGAATTAATACCACCACCAATCTAAACGATATGAAAGATGTTGATTTTGTTGTTGAGGCTGCTGTTGAAAGAGAGGATCTTAAATTTAGACTTTTCCAGGATTTGGATAAAATTTGTCCTGCTGACACAATTTTATCCACAAACACATCATCAATCCCCATAGGCAGAATTGCTGCACAAACAAGCAGGCCGGACAAAGTAATTGGTATGCATTTTATGAACCCTGTACCTGTCATGAAACTTGTGGAAATTATTAAAGGTATTGCCACATCTGAGGAAACTTTCAAACTCACATGGGATTTGAGTGAAAAATTTGGCAAAACGCCGGCAGAAGCAGGCGACTATCCTGGATTTATTGCAAACCGTGTTCTCATGCCCATGATCAATGAAGCAATCTTTTGTCTATATCAGAGCGTTGGAACGGTTGAAGATATTGATACTGTAATGAAACTTGGAATGAATCATCCAATGGGACCTCTTGGATTAGCTGACCTTATTGGGCTTGATACATGCCTTGCAATCATGGAAACTCTGTATGATGGATTTAAAGACTCAAAATACAGGCCATGCCCTCTTTTAAGAAGATATGTTGAAGCAGGTTGGCTTGGAAGAAAGTCAGGTAAGGGGTTTTACGATTATTAAATATGAAAGATTTTAAATTAAGCACCCCAAGAAAAGAGCTTTATAAAAGGATAGATAAGTTTCAGCAAGCGCTAAAAAAAAAAGAAGTTAGTGCAGCTTTAATAAGTTATAAAACAGACCTTTTTTATTTTTCAGGAACTATTCAGCAGGGATGGCTTTATATTCCTGTTGAAGGTGCCCCTCTTTTAATGGTATTCAAAGATTTTGCAAGAGCAAAACAGGAATCCGCGTTGGATTCTATTATTGTTTTAAAAAGCCCAAAACATATCAGTAAAACTTTAAAAGATCATGGCTATAAAATTCCTGAATCCCCTTTAACTATAGGTGTTGAGTTTGACGTTCTGCCTGTAAATCAGTTAAAGATTTATCAACAAATTTTCCCAAAAGCTGAATTTGTTGATGTCTCAGTTGATATTAGGCTCACAAGAGCTGTTAAATCAGAGTATGAGATAAATAAAATCAGAGTTTGTGCTGAAAAATGGGACATGATGATGGAAAAAACCTCGGAGTATATTGAGGAAGGTGTAAAAGAGATTGAAGTAGCAGGATTAGTTGAAGGATATGCAAGGTCGCTGGGGCATCAGGGTTTTATAAGAATGCGCATGTGGTCAGGTGAGCTTTTGTTTGGTCATTTTATGTCTGGTTCTTCTGCTTCCTTACCAAGTCATATTGCATCAGCAACTGGTGGTACTGGAACCTGTGCCGCATCTGCTCAGGGCGCAGGGTTTAAAAAAATAGAAAAAAATGAACCGGTTTTTATTGATTATGCCTTTGGTTTTGATGGTTATATTATTGATAACACAAGGATTTTTTCCATTGGAACACTTTCAGATGAATTACTAAAAGCTCATGAAATAATGCTTGAAAATCAGGAAATTGCAAGAAAAATGGCAGTTCCTGGAACCCCTAGTGAAGATATATATTTTGCAATGTTAAGGCATGCAGAAAACGCGGGTTACAAAGATAACTTCTTGGGATTCGGCACCCCACGAGTTAAATTTACAGGACATGGTATTGGTCTTGAGCTTGATGAATTTCCGTTTATTGCCCAGGGACAAAAACTAGCTCTTGAAAAAAATATGGTTATTGCAATTGAACCTAAACTGGTTTTTCCAGGGCAAGGTGTGGTTGGAATAGAGAACACACACCTTGTGACAGAAAATGGATTAGAACCCTTTGCAAGTTTTCCTGATGGTATTACAATAATCTAAATAAATAATTCGGCTTTTTTTGGTTCTTTGCAATTCTCAGAGAGCCATTTTATTTTTTCAAGAATTGGTGGAACTATCAATTCTCTTGCTTCAGTTGGACAGATTCTTAAACAGGCACAGCATAATATGCACTTGTCATTATCTGTAATTACTTCATCCTCATAAGTGATAGCCTCTGTAGGGCAGACTGTGGCACAGGTTTCACACATGGTGCAGACTTCATTGTCCGTGGATGCAGCAGCTTTTGATGGTGCCACTCCTTGTTTATAAGGGAAGTTCCCCGGGACATCTATTTGTTTGATAGCATCAATGTTTTTATTTTTTTGTATCTTATCTAAAATACTTTTCCCGAATGCTTCTGTCTCTGCAATATCTTTTTTATCAGGTCGTCCCCCAGCAATGGGAAGCTCTTTTTTAGAAAATGAGTGCTCACCGATAAAAGCTCCTGCAGCGACAGGTTTAAAACCAGACTCAACAGCAATGTTCTTTAATTCTAAAAGAGCATCTTCATACGCTCTGTTCCCATAAACAACAACAATTGCAGCTAATGTTTCTCCTCCTTTAAATTTTTCTAATCGTGCAGCAGCCAGGGCAGGGATTCTTCCCCTATAAACCGGCATTCCAAAGATAACAAAATCATCATTTGAAAATTTAATTTTTTCAGTATCCTTACATGGTAAAGTTAAGTCAATATGTTCAATATTCTTGATATTCATACCATGGGCAATACCCTCAACTATTTTTTTAGAAGTTCTTGTGGGTGAAAAATAGATAAGTTTTACAGTTTTTATATTCATAATTATTCCCCTTTCAGATGACATTTACTGCAGCTTGACGGCGCGGCTTTTGTATTATTTTTCTTATTATGCTCTTTATGACAAACAATGCAATTTCCATGAATTGCTTCGGCATGATATTCCAACTTTTCCTTTTGGGAAAGTTTCTTTTTATCTTTTGGCATTGGAGCCTGTCCAAGTTTAACATGACATGAAATACAGTTTTCAACTTTATCATTTGGCTTTAAATCATTTAAAGGCGTACCATTTTTATCATGATGGCATTTCCCACAGCCAATTTCATAGTCTTCCACATGTTTTTTGTGAGTAAATAAAACAATACTTTTTTTATGTTTTGCATAAGCAGGGTTTTCCATGGTGATAACATCTGCTAAGCTCGATTGCTTCATAGGTTTCGGTGTAACTGGTTTTGGGACTTCTGGCGCAGAAGTTTCAACTATAGTTTTTTCTGCCTGAGTTGTTTCAGAAATCTGCTTGGAAGGCAGTTTTTTATCTTCCGATGGTTTTGAGCAAGAACTGATCATGAAAACTAATGATAAAGAAAAGATGAAAAAATATTTTACAATATTTGGCTTGATACCCATTATATATCTCCTGTTTTGATTATATAGTAATTTAATATTATGATGAATAGCAGATTTTTTTGGTGGTTTCAAGTTGTAGTATTTTTAACTGAATATTTGCGAATATATAATTTTACTTGAAGAAATTTTGGCAACTTTCTGTTAGAATAGACTTATGAAAAATAAGAGTGAAATAAAGAAAATTACCCTGTGGGGATTATGGGTAAATATTTTCTTATCTATTATTAAGTTTATATTAGGATTTTTAGGAAACAGCCAGGCCGTGATTGCTGATGCTGTCCATAGTTTGTCTGATACTTTTACAGATTTTTTAATATTATTTGGCGTAAAGTATTGGACTGCACCACCTGATAGTGATCATCCATATGGTCATCAGAAGATTGAATCTTTTATAACTATCTTGATTGGATTTATTTTGTTCTTAGCTGCATGTGGAATTGGTTATCATGCAATTACTACTGTCAATGAGATTCATGATGAAAAATTAACAATCTATACATTAATTGCTCCAATTATTTCAATTTTATTTAAAGAAATTTTATTTAGAAAAACATATCAGATTGGAGTAAAAACAAATTCATCCTCAGTCAAAGCTAATGCCTGGCACCATCGAACTGATGCATTGTCTTCAATACCAGTTTTAATTGCTGTTGCAGCTTCTTTAATTAATCCTAAATTATTATTTTTAGATCATATTGGTGCGCTAATTGTATCGGCTTTTATTTTAAAATTATCGTTTAGTATTGTTATTAGCAACATAAATGAGTTAATTGATACTGGTATATCAAATGAGGAGATCGAAAATATTTATAAAATTATAAATAGTAATGCTGATGTAAATGGATGTCATAAGATAAGGACCAGGAAGCTTGGCAGTTCTGTTTATATAGATTTACATTTAGAAGTAGATGGTAATTTAACAGTGTCAAAAGGGCATTTGATTTCCGAGGAAGTAAAAAATGATCTAATTAGAGGTAACCGAAAAATAATTGATGTAATGATTCATTTGGAACCTGATCAATAACATGGTAGGAAGGATTTATTGAAGGAGAAGTTAAAGAATTTGAGCACCTCCCTTTTCGAATATTACTAATGAGATATGAGTTAAAGTAAAACAACCCACCAATTTATTTTTCATATGTACAACACCCACTGGTTGTGATAATTATTTTTAGATAGCGTGCTATTGGTCTGCTATTGATTCGATGAATGATGAATGAAAAATTCAGGAGAAAGCATGTTGCAACCTCTTTTTATTAAAGCTACAAACCTGTCAGATGCATGGTTTCAAACTCTTTACAAATGTGTTGAAGAGGGTCGGTCATTTACCATTAACCGTGGTTCGTTTGAGGGTCAGAAACGACTTGAATTTGATTTTATGACCATTCATATTACGCATCCTTCAAGCATTCCTCTGATTCCAAAAGTAAATCCGGTCTTAGGCTTTCCTGATCCTGTGGATGAAGACTATCTTGATAGTTATCTGCCATATTTGATGACTGGTGAAGAAAAAGAAGGTGAGTCTTATACTTACGGACAGAGAATATGTAAATGTAATCTTGATTATTTGCCGGCTGATTATAAAAAGTTAACTGAGATTCTGATTCAGGAAAAGGAAATCTGGGAAGATTCAAATATTATTATTCAAGAAAATGGTAATTATTATGTGAATCAGATGGAATTGATGATCTGGACTTACAAAAATAAAGGGTATAGAAATAACCAGATGATTCTTCAGGTAGGTCAACCATCTGATATGGTTTTAATTGATCCGCCATGCCTTAGGCATATTGATACCCGGATTCAAGATGGAAAACTTCATTTTTTTCCCTATTTCAGGTCCTGGGACCTTTATGGTGGTTTCCCTGCAAATCTTGCAGCCATTGAAATGATGAAACAGTATTGCGCAGCTCAAATTGGAGTTGAAAACGGAGAGATTATCGCCTCATCCAAAGGGCTTCATATTTATGATTATGTATTTGAAATAGCTGAAGCAATCAGGGGGCGATCCATGGATGAATTCAGGCAGGTTTCATTGTAACTATTCAGTTTGAAAATGATATCTGGTGGTCTGGTTGATGACATCCACTCTCATATTGCCAAGGCTGAATTTACAGGAGTTGAAAAAATAGAGGACAAAAACCATCTATCGATTCAAATTCGTCGAATTTGTAGAGAACTGTTTTGACAATTTGATAAAAGCGGTTGCTTATTTGGACAAATTGTAAAATCTATTTTCCCTGATTGATTTTGCTGGCGATAATGTTTAAGGCCAGGATACATCAGCAGATTCATTTAATTAAATATTGTTATGATAATTGACAAAATTGTTTAGCTACTATATAAAATTATTTATGGATAAACATGAACAAGCATTGGTGTTACAATTTATAAGGCGATTTACCACGATTTTTCATAGGGTTTTAAATAAGATGAACAAGCTTGAGAAAAAACCAAGATATTATGGAACAGATCACCTTCTTTATGGTTCTGAAATCCATACTATTGAAGCCATTGGTCACAATTCTGGCATAAGCGTAACAAAACTTGCAGATCTTCAGGGGGTTACAAAGGGTGCAGTCTCACAACTTATTCAAAAGCTTGAGAAGAAAAATTTAATAATTAGAATGAAAGATATGAATTCTGAAAAACAGGTTTTCTTAAAGCTGTCCGATGTTGGGAATATAGCCTTTGAAGCACATGATGCTTTTCATGCAAAGGTCTTCCCTGAGCTTGTCGATGCTCTAAAACAGGCAGACAACAAAACACTTGATAGTATGGAAGTCATGCTTGAGTCAATAGAAAGATTCTGCGATAAAGCAATTAAAGAAGCATGAAAAGAATTATTAGTTTTCGTCAATAATAATTTTTTTCTGCTTCTCTTTTCCCTTAAGATCTTTTTCCACAAATATTTTTGAACCTGAGAACGGATCTATGCTGGTATGATACATCAGTGTTGAATATGTAGATGGCGTAGGAGTAAATATTTGCACCTGGAGTGGATTTATTTTAAGCTTTTTCTTTGTAAATTCTTTAAGCTGTTTCATATCTTTTATGGTACAGCCAGGGTGAGCTGCAATCAAGTAATAAGTTAAAAATTGATTTTTTTCAATTTTTTTTGTAATTTTGTTAAAATCTTTCCTGAAGTCAAGAACAGATGAAACATTCGGTTTCCCCATAAGTTCAAGTACATTTTCGCAAGAGTGCTCAGGAGCAAGCTTCATTTGACCTGAAACATGATTTGCTACAATTTTTGAAATATATGCATGCCCGTTTTTTTTATCATTCATTATCAAGTCATGTCTGATGCCTGAACTGATAAAGACCTTTTTTATTCCTTTGACTTTTAAAAGTTTCTCAAGAAGGTTTGCCTGGGAGGAATGGTTCGGGTTAAGACTTTCACAAACATTTGGGAAAAGGCATCTTTTATCCTGGCATATTCCTTTTTTTAATTTTTTTTTGCATTCAAATCCATACATGTTTGCAGTTGGTCCACCAATGTCATGGATGATTCCTTTGAAATCCTTTAATTTTGAAAGTATTAAACCTTCTTTTAAAATTGATTCTTCACTGCGCCACGTTACGGTTGTGCCTTCATGGATACTTATTGCACAAAAGTTGCATTGACCATAACATCCACGATGGGCAGGGATTGAAAATTTTATTGTTATAAGAGCTTTTGCTTCACCATCTTTCTTGTGATACGGGTGAAGTTCTCTTTGGAAATCCAAGTTGTAAACAGCATCAAGTTCATTTGTTGAAAGCGGTTGCTGTACAGGGTTTAGTACAAGATATCTGTTGCCATGTTTTTGAACAATTCCTTTTGCTGTAATTGAATCAGTATTTTTATAAAAGAGATTAAAGCTTTTTATGAACTTTTCTTTATCTATTGCCACTTCTTCAAAGGAAGGAATTTCAATATAATTATCAATACTTGTTTTTGAAATATATCCAAGCCCTTTTATATTTGTGACATCAAGGTTTTTGCTGAGAGCTTCTGCCAGTTCTACAATGGTTTTTTCACCCATACCAAACACAAGATAATCTGCTTTGGAATCAAAAAGAATTGATCTTCGAATCTTGTTTGACCAAAAATCATAATGACTGATGCGGCGAAGACTAGCTTCAATTCCTCCCAATACAATAGGAGTAGTATTGGATTTAAAATATTTTTTTACAAGATTTGTGTAGGCAATGACTGCACGGTCAGGGCGTTTATTGTTAATCCCGCCCGGTGTATAATCATCTTTTTTCCTTCTTTTTTTTGTAGCAGTGTAATTTGCAACCATCGAGTCAATGGCGCCTCCTGATATGCCCCAGAAAAGAGAAGGCTTGCCAAGCCTTGTAATATCTTTTTCAGATTCCATATCAGGCTGGGCTATAATACCAACTTTGTAGCCTTTGTTTAAAAGAACTTGTCCTATTACAGCTATACCCATGAATGGAGAATCAATATAAGCATCGCCGGTAACAAGGATGATATCAAGCTTGTTCCATCCAAGTTTTTTCAATTCCTGCTTAGTTGTGGGAAGAAACATGAAGCATATTTAATAACAAAGAGGGCTATTGTCAATAGCCTGGTAAAGTTAAAAATTAATTTCCTGATATGGAATTAATTTATTTTGTAATATTTGTTTTTAAGATAGAGGTTTAAAGGGTGATATAATAAAGAAAACAGACTCGAATCTTCAACGGTCACAAGCTACCGTTTGCACCACATCAGCCATCCTCGCAGTTCATCCGGCAGACAATATGACTTGAATGAACAAAAAATGTTGTCGGGGGAAAAGTTAAAGATATTAGTTGTGCCTCTTTGGAATCCACAATAATTACAGATGTTAGTATCGAAAAATTAGGGAAAATATTTGTCATGAAGTATGAACCTGACAAACATGATTTGGATACTGTTATTGCTGATCAATTAGTTAAAATGGGATATGATGCTATTGCTGGTGGAAAAAATCAAACATTAAATAAATTTGATACAACTGTGTCATATGAAAATAGCTGGGCATGGGGAGTCACCGAAGAATTTACAACCTTAAAAATTCAATTTAAAGATGTAAAGACTAAAGAAATGATTGCATATGCTGAAAATATAAAAACCGAAATTGTGAGAGTATCAGATCGAATGTTTGACGTAGAGCTTGAAGACGATCAGGGAATTATTGCAAAGAGTGTGTATCAAATCAAAACAACCAGCAAATACCAAGGTGCAAATCAATGGAATTTACAGCAATGTAAATCCAATTAGTATCAAGGTATGATAGAGCTGTTAAGTTATTACCACAAGCTGTTGCAGTGTCAGACATAGCTAAAGTTTATAATAACTCGTTTGCCAAGCCAGTTATAATTTTAGAAAAGACCAGGGCTAATGAAATTAAGATCTATCCTCAGCCAAAACCGAGTAAGTGGAATAAGAAAGCCATGGAAAATTTAAAAGCGAAGATTATACAACGAACAAAAGGATTGACAATAGATCAGAAAAAAGTTTTAAAACAGGGTAGGGGATTAGGAAGGTAAAAGAAAAAATTATCCGTTCAATATTCTTTAAGGATGCCATTTGTATTGTTGAATATTTGAAAAATTATGACTATGCAAGTTATGTATAACTGTTAGGCTGGGTTAACAGCGACTACTGGAAGATGAATTCATGGGGATAAAATCTTATTTTGTTTCCCCACAATTATAGACATAATGCACATTTTTTTTGAGCTATACTATGGTTGATAATATCCAACAGTAGATAATTGTCAATGCCACAGTATAAAATATGAGTGCATAAAACCATTTACCGGCAAATTTTGGTGTTCGCAGCGGTGAAAGATTAAACCCGGCCATGGTCATGAATATAATATAGAGTAGAATTGAAAAAGTTGCAGTGGAAAATAAAGGTTCAAACAGAAAAACAAAAGCAAAAATAATAACATTGTTGTCAAGGGCAAGACCCTTGTATGTGGTACTGTCTACAAGACCGAAAATATTGAAATAGCTCAGCCGTACTGCGCTGGTGGCGACGATTACAAAGGCGCCCGGCAAAAACCATGTGCTAAACCCTCCATAGCTTAAAAGAAAAATAGCTGGACAGATTCCAAAACTTACCATATCAATCAAAGAATCCAGCTGTGCTCCGAAATTCTTTTGTTCATCTGTTCTACCCTTCATTTTGCGGGCAATAATACCATCACCCCAGTCAAAAAGTACTGCCCATATCAGTGCGATAATGGCCACAGGAAAATTTTTTAAAACAGCAAAGTATATCCCCAGCAGTGCACAAAAAAGTCCTGCAAGAGAACAAATATTGGGCAGATCTTTAGCAAACCAGAGCATTCCGGCTTGATGTGAAGGTTTAGATTTTGATGTGTTCATCAAGTCCTCTCTACTTTGTTTTATCCACCAAAATGGACCCCAGCGCCGCTATCAGGTTGGTGTTTTCTTCTTTTGTTCGGGCTGCAATACGAATATATCGGTCAGCATTGGGCATGGTTTTACCCTGACAGCTTTTGATGTACATATTATGTTCAATAAATAATTTTTTTGTTAACTCAGGCGCATTCAACCCGGTATTTGGCAATTTACAAAAAATAAAATTGGCATCCGACTTATAGACCGTGAGGTCTAAAAAAGTCGACAGATCCTTATAAAGTCTATCCCGATCCTTTTTGACCTGATTACAGCTTTTAATGAAAGAGTCACGATAATCAGGTAGAATCCTTAAAAATTCTTCTGCAAATCCATTTATGTTCCAGATATGAACGCCCTGGCGGACCGCTTTGGCAAATTTATAATTTGTTGTCAAAAGATAGCCGATTCGAAGGCCACAGATACCGTATGCCTTACTCATGCTTTTAAAAATAGCGATATTGGGATACTTCTTGATTTGATCTTCCATGGATGTCTGACCAAATATCTGATCTGGGTCATGAACAAAATCAATAAAGGACTCATCAATTATCAATTGACAGTCATGGCCGGACAATTTCTCTGCCAGACGTATCAGGTCGGACTTGGGAACAGCAATGGCAGTTGGGTTGTTTGGTGTAACCACAACTGCAATATCTGCACCGGTTTTGATGACATGAGTTGCAAATTTATCCACATCCAGCTGAAAAGAAGGAATTTCAAGGGGAAATTCTAGGGCACATCCCATGGGTGCGGCATTCACGTATTCGTTGAACGAAGGCACGGGAACAATTATTTTTTTGGCAATTTGCCCTGAGACAATTTTAATCAGTTCTGCTGCACCATTGCCTACAACAATGTGTTCAGGCTTTTGATTGATAAGCCTACCCACAAGGGATGCAAGAGCATCCTGTGCAACAGGGTAGTTCAGGACAAGGTCATGGATTTGGTTTTTAAAGCAAGTAAAAACCTCTTCTGGTGGGAAGTAAAGGTTGTATAAATAAGCATGATCAATAAAATCATGGCGATAGTACCCACCATGCTGACCTGAAATATATTCATATTTTTCTATCTGATTTTTATAATCATGATCAGGCATATAGACCTTCTTTTACAAATGGTTCACGGGCGTTCAGCTCTGTATCTCCTGAAAGGTCAGGTTTTACTCCATATACGGGAATCGTTTTACTGATTCTTGCCGGGAACAGCTTTTCAGCAGATTCGAGATCTTCTATTGTGTCAATTTCATACCAGGGCTTATGATCAAAAAAGACCGCTTGCAAGGATAAAGTTTTTTCTGCCACCATTTGTCGAAACACAGCTTCGTAATAATCATTGACCCTGCCGGCTAAAACATATAGGTTCAGTTTTTCGATAACCTGGTACCATGATGAAACAGATAGGCTATAAATATTAACTGTCTTATATCGGGTTTGTTCTGAATTGTTTTTTGCATCGCTATGGAATGCATCAATCGTGTTGGATGGATTGATTGTTACGGTTGAACCGTTCAGCCAAGGCTCCATTCGAGCAATGGCAATTCTGTCAGGATAAAGCATGTCAGTCAGTAATGACGGGTCAAAAACAAGATCACTTTCAATGAGCACAAATGGTTCATTGATAATTTTTCGAGCCATCCATAAAGAATATATATTATTGGTTGTTTTGTATAAAGGGCTGAAAACATATTCAATTTTAATATTACCAGCCCTGCTTTCCAGAAAATTTCGAATGCAGTCTTCCAAGTGTCCGGTGACCACAACCAGCCGTTTGAAACCATGTTGATTCAAGCTTTTGATCAATCGTTCCAATATGGATGTTTCATTAACAAGGGTAAGACATTTGGGTGATTTTTGTGTCAGGGGAAACAGGCGGCTTCCTGTTCCGGCTGCAAGAAGTAAAGCGGTTGTGATACGCTTTTTGGGATAAGGGTTCTGATTTAAGCGCATAGACCTCCTCATTTTAAAGAGTTAATGTATTCAAAAAATAACACTCTTTGTGAGGATGAAATTTTTTGCACAACAAACAAATTGTTTGAAAAAAATAATAGCTTCTAACTTAGGGGAGTTGACCACATCTACAGATCAAGGATATACACCGTAAGGCAAAAACGTTTGTACGTTATTTTTAACGGTAAAACTCCATCTATGATATAAGAATACGGTTAAATGTCAAGGATTTTATATTTTTGTTGCCTGATTGGCATTTTTTTTGCATGGAATAAAGACCGCTAAAGCCCTGAATGAAACAGTCTTCTTAAACCAATCATTAGAATACGGTTTGACCCATTGCGTATGCACCAAGTTATAATTATAATATAAAAAGTGTATTGATTTAAAGTATTATAACCTTTGTTGTTAAACAGGAGTCATATATGAATGTTTTACACATCTCAGATCTTCATTTTGGTCCCCGCCACTGGGATGGAAAAGACAAGATTCTGATAAAAAAGATCAATTCATTTGACACCGATATTGTTATCAATACCGGAGACAATACAACCGATGGACTGGAAGATGAATATATCAAGGCAGGACGCTTCTTAAAACAGATCAAGTGCAAAAATGTCATCTCTATCATTGGCAACCATGACAAAAGGAATATGCGCTCCCATGAATTATTCCGAAAATATATTTACAATCCAGAAATCATTTACATCCCTGAAATGGAGAAAACCAATAAGAAGCATTTGTTTTTGAACCGGGAAATAACCAAGGTTCGGGACAATTTTACAGATATCAATTTTATTAAACCCGTTTCAATAAATAAACAGAATGTTTTGATTATCAGCATCGATTCCAATGAATTGTACAGGGATGAAGGATATGTTGAAAAAGAAGTTCTGAATGCAGTTTCCAAGAAAATAAAACAGATGGAATATGACTTACCCCTGCTGCTGATCCACCATTCTATTTTGGGGACTGACGAGTGTCCTTTAAAAAACTCGTCTTCCATTATTGATTTTGTACATGAGCATAATATTAAAAATGTTTTTTGTGGCCATACCCATGAACTTGAACTCATGCAAACGACTGATTTATATAACGGGAATTCTTTTACCCAGTTTATGTGTGGTTCTTTGTCTTCTATCAATCATACCAACGATGACAACATGTTCCTGTATTATGAAAATCTGGGCAGTGAAAATATGCATTTATCTGTGGTAAGAATCTTTCTTAAGGAGGGTATGGTGACGTTTAAAGAGGAAATGGTTTTATAGAGCAAAATGAGTACTTATAGTATCATCGGTGACCGCAAATAATTTTGAAAAAGACAAGACTGGTGGAAGTAATGTTGGGGCAATAGGAGTTGCGACTAATTATCCCGGTGTTTAGAACTCAGGAGACTAAATTCTTTCAGATACCCGACGTATACTTAAATGTAATTTGAGGTAAAAAATAGCACTGATCATGCAAGTTATCGTCCTAGTATGTTTAAGTCAATCAAATACGCGTTACCATTTCCCGGTATCGTTCCATGATTTGACTCATAACAGGTTCAAGTTCATTCGGCTGAATGATCAGCAAATCTCCTTCTTTTACTTTTGAAAAAAGGATGTCCACAGCCTTGTCCGGATCCGGAACGATTTCAATATTTTCTTTTTTAAATCCACCTTGAATCAGGCCCTTGTAAACCAAGGTTGGAGTTTCTCCCATGGGTCTGTTTCGGGGATCAAAATCAGTCAACAGGATATAATCGTATACCAGAGACAGGGCCTCGCCATAGTCAATGATTTGCTCGGTGGTTCGATTTCCTGTTCCATGACACAAGGCAACTTTTCTTCAGTTTTGCCTTCATAAATCATGGTATCGGAAAACACAGCAGCCCCGGCACTGGTGCCGGCGATAAGCGCTCCGCTTTTGAGACGTTCCTGAATGGCGTTAAGTACCCTTGTCCCTCCCATAATTATTTAATCTTCGTAATATGTGACCACGCCATGCCGTTACGGGCATTTGATGCAAATTCATTTTGGGTTAAAATGATCCGTTGAAATTTCGGCACGTGTTGCCCCCAGTTTTTATTTTAAATTAAATAAGTTACGCATAGACTTTAATTGTATAATAGGCTTATAACCTCTATTATGCAAGGTGTTTTAAACGGAGCAATGCTTGTTTCCAATAGTGCTTGAGATGAGGATACAAGCTAAACGCCAGTGTCATCAAACCTCAGTAAATCCCCAATATGGATAATTAAGAGTATAATTTCCTATTTTACCCGGGCTATTCTCCCTGCTTGCAACAAGCCATAAAGTACTGTTTCTTGTACTTTCCGATATTGGGTCAAGAGCATCCCAGTCCGGAACAAATATCATTGCATTATCAGCACTATACTCAATATCACCAGAGTCCTTAAAAGCTCCAAGATCCGGAGTTTCACTGTAACGACCTTCGCTCCCTCTTGAAAGCTCTGATACCACAAGAAACGTAACATCCTGTTCATCTCTTATCTCTTCCATATTTCTAAGCCAGAAATCAATACCCGTCCTTCTTTCAGACAAATTCTTAAAAGGAAGTTTATGCAGACTGTCAATAACTATCATAGTTTTATTTACTCTTGTTTCATGCTGGATAAAGTCAATATGCCTTTTCATTATTGCTGGCGTGAGCTTTCTATCAGTTATAACTCTGAAATTGGGCAATAAACTCTGTAATTCACCAAAAGCTTTAATAATTCTTTCAGATTTGTCTTTTTCAATATCTTCAAGCCTCAACTCCTTTTCTGAAATTTCTCCGAGACGACAAATTGTTCTTGTATAGATTTGCTTTCTTCCGTTTTCAAAATCATAATATATAACAGGTATTCCGGCTCTTGCTATTTCTGTTGATATCTGTATAAAAAAACATGATTTACCGGCTTTTGGCTGACCACCCATAATGTTTATTCCACGTATCCCATCAAGGGCGTTATCCATTTTCAAAAAACCAGTGCTTAAACCTAAAAGCTCCATTCCCTTTTTTTCGTTAAGGGAATTAAAATAACCTTTAAACTCCTTCTGTGGAGACACAAAAGGGGAAAAGGTTTTTGAATTCTGTATATAGGCAGATATTGTTTTGCCAAAATCAGCAGCTTTGTCAGTTGCAAGATTGCAAATATCATAACCTCTCTTCATATTAAACGGCCATTTAATGATCCTGACCTTAAAACCTATATTAGTAGCAAGTTCACGGGCAGACATATAAGCTTCCGGTGAATTATTAACCATAAGAAATATATGTTTTACAGCTGCAAGTCTTTCCTTTGAAAAAACATCAAGATCAATATGAGAAGGAACACAAACAGCTGGATAACCTATTTCCTTTAAAGCCAGAAGTCCTTTTTCACTGTCAGTAATAAAAATAGCCCCGTCTTTACATCTTTCAATCTCCTCAACATTAAATATTCTGTACTCCTTCTCAAAGCATTCTTCTTCTCCTCGCCAGAAAGTATTATCATCATTTTCCGGCAAGACAAACCTTGCCGCATAACATGCTCCGTTTTCAAGGAAGTAAGGATAAGCAATATATTTTCCGTTAAATCCGATTCTCATCATCTTAAGGAGCTTATCTGAAACACCGAACTCTTTAAAAAAAGTCAAATTATGACTATGTAATAAAGATGTAAATTCACTAAGATTCATTGCAACTGGCGGATAAGAAATCTTTTTTGCAAAAGGCTCATAATCAGGATCAAATCCTGGAATAACTTTTGGATCAATATCTAAAAGCTTTCCAAAATATGAAGCAAAACCACCATGCATGCATTTATTAAGGCATCTGAAATATCCCATAAAATAACTACCAGGACTTATATTTATAGCAAAAACACCTGGTTTTTTATTTCCATGCTTCATACAAAAAGGACATGGAGCTTTGATATAACTCCCACTAATCTTTGCGCCTTTTAAATTTTTCATGTAAAACTTTATTACTTCTTCATGATTCATACTTATCTCTCCATTAAAACTGATAAGATATTCAAGTTCTGCTAAAAAAAACCATAAATTTACTATATTTAATATACATTAATAAAACAAATTATTTTTGAATAATGATTTGTTACCTCATGATAAATATCCAGAAAACCTTGCAAATTATTGACTTTACAGGCTGTATTTAGTATCAATAGCAAGCTGGAAAATCAATAAATATAGTGGATGGCAAGGAATTGATATGGGAAAAAAAATGAAAGCGCTTGTAAAAGCAAAGCCTGAACAGGGGCTCTGGTTAGAAGATGTCGACATACCAAAAATAGGTCAAAATGATGTTTTAATTAAAATAAAAAAAACAGCCATTTGTGGAACAGATGTTCATATATACAACTGGGATAAATGGTCCCAAGCGACTATTCCGGTGCCCATGCATGTAGGGCATGAATTTGTAGGTGAGATCGCTGAAATCGGGAAAAATGTCCTTGACTTTAAAGTAGGCGATCTTGTTTCAGGTGAGGGTCATATTGTGTGCGGGCATTGCAGAAACTGCCTTGCAGGAAGGCGACACCTGTGTAAAAACACACAAGGTGTCGGCGTGAACAGAGAAGGGTCATTTGCTCAATACCTTTCCATACCTGTAACAAATGTCTGGTATTGTGAAAAAAGCATACCATTGGACGTGCTTGCATGCTTTGATCCCCTTGGAAATGCCACCCATACAGCTTTATCCTTTGATGTATTGGGTGAAGATGTACTTATTACTGGTGCAGGACCCATAGGCTGCATGGCAGCTATGATTGCAAAACATGCCGGAGCAAGATTTGTGGTTATTACAGATGTAAATCCTTACAGGCTTGAACTTGCAAAAACAACAGGCGCTGATTTAATTGTTGATGTTTCAAAGGAAACCATTGAACAAGCCCAGAAAAAACTTGGCATGAAAGAAGGGTTTGATGTTGCAATGGAAATGTCAGGAAGCCCTGCTGCATTAAATTCAATTCTTGATAATATGTGTCATGGAGGCAAAATTGCTCTTCTCGGCATAATGCCAGAGAACACGGCGATTGACTGGAACAAAGTTGTTTTTAACATGTTCACAATAAAAGGTATCTATGGTCGTGAAATGTATGAAACATGGTATAAAATGACAACAATGATACAGTCAGGACTTGATATCACCCCGCTTATTACACATAACTTTCACTATACTGAGTTTGAAAAAGGATTTGATGTTATGCGATCCGGTAATTCAGGCAAAGTTGTCCTTGATTGGGATTAAAATTACACAGGAGTTAAAATATGCCATTAAAAAAATTAGATGCTTCTCTGGAGCAGGAAGTTAATACTCTTCAAGCTGAAGGCAGAGCTAAAATTCCAGAAAGAATTATTGAAGAGTTTTTGCCTCCAAAAGGAGACAAAGGACCTAGATATAAACTTAAAGGATATGACAGGCAATTTATTCGGCTTAATTCAAATTCATATTTATCGCTTTCTAATAATCCTCAAATGATGAAAGCAGCAGATGAGGCTACAAATAAGTTTGGTGTGGGACCTGGTGCGGTGCGGTTTATTGATGGGACATTTATTCATCATGCTAACCTTGAAAAAAGAATTGCACAATTTGTAAGCAAGCCTGCTGCAAAGATTTTTAATTCGGCATACACAACAAACTTGGGGCTTGCCATTGCTATCAGTAATAAAAAAACATACTGGATTGGAGATCAACTCAATCATAACAGCATAATACGAGCCATGCGCATAGCAAATATTCCAAGTGCGAATAAAGGCATATTCAAACATAATGATATGGATGATCTTAAAAGATGCCTTGATGAAGTCCCTCAAGATATGGAAAGAGTGCTTGTTATTTTTGACGGTATTTTTAGTATGCGTGGTGATTGTGCACCAATTGATAAAATTGAAGAAATTGTAAAATCATATGACTCAAAATTTAAAGACGGTGTTGTAACCGTAGTTGATGATTCCCATGGAATCGGAGCATATGGAGATACAGGCAGAGGCACTATGGAACATTGTAATGCTTCCCCGGATATAATTGTCGGAACATTTGGAAAAGCATTTGGAGTAAACGGAGGTTTTATTGCTGCAAGTGATTCTGTGATTGAAGCAATACGGCAAAAAGCAGACACTTATATTTATACAAACCCTTTGAGTGTTGCAGATTGTGCTGCTGCCATAAAAGCAATTGATATCTGTGACAGCAAACAAGGGATTGAACTTCTTAAAAATGTGAAGGATAGAACTATTCAATTCAGGCAAGGACTTGAAGCCCAGGGCAAAGAAACAATAGAAGGTCCCCATCCGGTTGTGCCCATGCTTTTACGTGATACTTCAAAAACACATAGTATTGTTAAATCATTGTTTGAAAATGGTGTGCTTGTTGTGGGATTAACCTTTCCGGTTGTTCCAAAAGGTGATGAAACCATCAGATTTCAAATAAATGCATCGCATACAAAAAATGACATTGAATATGTTTTAGGACTTCTTAATAGTCTCTAACGGCTAATAAGGGGGACTTTAATAAGGAACTCTGCTCCTTTACCTTTCTCACTTGTGAGAACAAGTTCCCCACCCATATCTTTTAAAAGTACCATTACGCCGGCAAGACCAATGCCGTGGCTTTCCACTATAGCATTAATTGACGTACCACAAGAGCAGTAAGAGTTAAAGATTTTTTTGTGATCAGCTTCTGCAATCCCTTTTCCATCATCCGTAACAACTAAAATCAGATTGTCTTCTTTAATTTCACTGAAAATATCAATTTTTTCTGCCCGGAATTTTAAAGCATTTGTCATTAGATTTCTTAATATCTGTATTATCTTGTTTTCATCAAGATAAAGCTTTTCATTCCATAGTTGTTTTTCAATTAGGATCCCAACACCATTTGTTTTAACAGCGTCTTGGGTCTCTTCTAAAGTAGTAGATTTTTTAACTTGTTCAGCAGTTTTTGTGTCTGTAAGGTCAAACACCTCAATTAAAACATTAGAGACTATAAAAGAAAGACAGGTGTCTTTATAAATCATTATACCTTCACTGGATCTGCCAAGCTCCAAAACATCATTTACAATTCTTTTTGTATTATTTGTATTCCGAAGTATTCTTTGTAAGACTTTTTGCTGTTTGTCTGTTAATGGTCCATATGTGTCAAGCCTGTTAAGGAGAGACTTTACGCCAGTATCGATAATTGAAATTGGAATTTTTAGGTCATGGATTAGAAGTTCTATTTTTATTTCGCTTTTACCCATACTTTGCTTAAAGCCCCCAGCAGTTAAAAATCTTGTAATTTATTTAATATAATAGTAGAGTTAATCCTGCTTAACTAAAGCCTATATTATGTTATATGGATCATTGTATCGTTTGTAAAGTGCTTTGGAGGTTTTTTTTATGAATAAAAATAACTCTTCAAATAAAGAGTTAATAAAAAGGATAGATGAGCTTAATGCTATAATTTCTGAAGCCCCTATCCCAATGTTGGTTATAAATAAAGACCATATAATAATTCATTATAATAAAGCATGTGAAGACTTGACAGGGTTTTCACAAGAAGAAATGATTGGCACGGATAATCAGTGGAAAGCATTTTATGCTGAAAAACGTCCTATTATGGTAGATTTGATTGTTGACAAAGCATCTGATGCTGAAATTGTAAAGCATTACGGGTTTAAATATAAGCGTTTTAAGAGTGCAAACGAGAGATATGCCGCAGAAGATTTTTTCTCTGATCTTGGAGAGGATGGCAAATGGCTTTTTTTTACAGTAGCACCAATAAAAAATAGTAATAATGAAATTATAGGCGCAGTTGAAACACTTCAGGATATAACTGATGAGAAAAATGCTGAAGAAAAAATGCGTAATTCCAAAAAGCATTACAGAATGCTTCTGGAGTTTGTACCATACCCCATTATAGTCTACGATAGCGAATTACTCATTTCATATCTTAATCCTGCATTCACTCAAATCTTTGGCTGGACATTAGAAGAGCTGGAAGGGAAGACTATACCTTTTGTACCTGAAGAATTAGATAAAGAGACTAAAGATGTATTAAGGAAATTTTTTAAGGAACGATCCTTAACCAGATACGAGACTCAAAGATATACAAAAGACGGCGCTATTCTTGATGTTATTATGTGGGCAACTTCTTTTTCAAGGCATGGACAAGCTCCCAATGAAAATTTTGTAATTTTAAGGGATATCACTAAAGAAAAAAGATTGTCAGCTTATAATAAAACTATACTTAATATAAGCACGGCTCTTCCTGAGTACCCTGAACTTGGGCAGCTTATGAATTATTTGTCTAAAGAAATTAAAACACTTCTTAATACTGAAGGTGCAATAGTTCTTTTATACGATGAAATAAAAAATGATATGTTTTTCCTTGGCGCAGCATATGATGATTTAGATACTGAAAAAAGAGTCAAAGAAGTGCGGTTTCCTCTTGATGAGGTTGCAGCCGGTGAGGTGGTAAAATCAGGTAAATCTATAATAATTAATGACCAACAAGAATGTGCAAAATATCCTAGAAGGGATAAAAAAGTTGGTTATGAGACTAGGAATCTCGCCGTAGTTCCAATAAAAAGTGAGGAGAGGATAGTTGGTACTCTGGTTGCACTTAATAAAAAGAAAGTTCTCTTTGATAGCAATGATATTGAACTTTTAGAAATGATCGCAGGAACTGTTGCTATTTCCATTGAAAATGCAAGGTTTTCCGAAGAAGTAAAAAAAGCATATAAAGAAGTTGCCATTATGAATCGTGCAAAAGGAAAAGCAATTAACCATCTTTCCCATGAACTAAAAACACCGGTTGCTATTTTGATAGGATCTGTAGGCTCTCTTAAAAAGAAGTTGTCAGATTTTGAGGAAAAAAAATGGGAAAAAATTATTGAAAGAATTGAAAGAAACCTTCGAAGAATTGTTGAAATCCAGAATGAAACATCAGATATTATGGAAAATAAAGAATATTCATCCCATGGATTGTTACTTAAAATGCTTGATTCCTGTAAAGATGAGCTTGTAACTCTAATATCTCAAAACATAGATAATAATATTGAATCTGATGATATTATTGAATCTGTTAGAAAATTAATTGATGAAAAATTTGGTCCCAGTGAAAGCGGTAGTGTAAATATTGATCTAAATTCTTTTTTTCCTGTCTTACATGACGAGCTAAAACAAAAATATTCTTATAGAGAGGTTAATGTTTCTCTTGTTATTCAGGAAAACTTACCACAAATTAATATTCCCAAGGACATTCTTTCTAAAATATTTGAAGGACTTATTAAAAATGGTGTAGAGAACACTCCCGATAAAGGGGATATAAAAATAAGCCTTCAGAGAGAAGATAACAGTGTTTTACTTAAAGTTCATGATTTTGGGGTAGGCATTAAAGAAGATGATAAAGCTAGTATATTTGGAGGTTTTTTTACAACCCAGGATACACTCCTTTATTCTACAAAAAATCCCTATGCCTTTAATGCAGGTGGAAAGGGGGCAGACCTCTTACGAATGAAAATTTTTTCAGAACGTTTTGGTTTTAAAATTTCTTTAGAATCTAAACGATGCATGTTTCTAATTGCAAATCCTGAATATTCATGCCCAGGTAATATTGAAAAATGTAGTTTTTGTAAATCAAAAGAAGAATGCGAGCAAACCGGATATACTATATTTTCTGTATTATTCCCCTCTATATGAAAAAAAAGCGAGCGCTCGTTTTTTTTTAAAAAAAGCTTGACTCTACAAAAATAATTAAATACTATCTTTTCGTATGAATACTCTTCAAAGTTTAAATATTTTTGATATTTATGAAAAGAATTCAGAGAGTCTAAGTGACCTGACTGCAATAAATTTTAACTCTATTGATTCTACCTATGCAGACCTTTTTAAAGAGACAACAAGGCTTGCAAATGGTCTTAAGGACTTAAATCTTAAGCCTGGCAGCAGAGTTGCTCTTTTATGTAAGAACCATCCTGCTTTTTTTCATTTTTTTGGCGCATGTGCTGCTTTAAACCTTGTTATTGTCCTTATTAACATGCGTTTAAACCCGGAAGAAATCAAATACATTATTGAAGATACAACACCTAATTTGATTGTTTCAGGCTCTGATTTTAAAGACCTTGCCCTAGAGTTGAAAAATGAATTTTCCTGTCTTGACAATTTTTTTATTGTTGATTCAAAGGATACCAATGATAAACATGACATCTCGAATCTGTACTCTTTAAAAGCTCTTGAATCAAGAGTTTTGTGCAAAATGGATGATCCTTATGTTATAATCCATACAGCTGCTGTACAGGGTAAACCCCGGGGCGCTGTTTTATCCCATGGAAATGTCATTTTTTCAAATCAGCAGGTTATATCTGAATTCAAGCTTGATCAATCACAAACTTATTTAAATATTTTACCACTTTTTCATATTATGGGAGTCAACTTAGGTCTTGCTACACTTCAGGCCGGTGGTAAAAATGTTATACTTGAAAAATTTGACTCTAAAAAAACTCTTGAACTTATTCAGAATCAAAATGTTAATCTGATAGGTTCTTTCCCTCCAATATTAAACAGCCTGATGGAAGCAGCAGATCAAGATGAATATGATCTTTCATCTTTAAGAATTGTTGCAGGCATTGAACAGCCAGACATGGTTACAAAATGGGAAGGTTTTACAAATTCCAAATTTTGGACAATGTATGGACAAACTGAAACATCAGGTCTTATCACCTTTTCCGAATATTTCAGCAAACCTGGTTCTGCTGGAAAAGTTTCAACTTTTGCAAATATCAAAATTATAGATGATTTAGATAACTTTCTTGCCTGTGGTGAAGTGGGAGAGATTGTTGTCAGAGGTCCTCTGGTATTTCAAGGTTATTGGCAAGCTGATGACTTAAATGAATATACCTTTAGAGAAAACTGGCATCATACAGGTGACCTTGGCATGCTTGATTCCGATGGATTTTTATTTTTCAAAGGGCGCAAAGCTGAAAAAGAACTTATCAAACCTGGCGGAGAAAATGTTTTTCCGGCAGAAGTAGAAAAAGTCATTTTAGAACATTCAGCAGTTAAAGAGGTTTGTGTTTTTGGTGTGCCTGATCCAAAATTTGGAGAGGGTATAAAAGCTGTCTGTTCTTTGCACGAAGGCAAAACACTTACCAACCAGGAACTTATTGAATTTACCGGAAAAAAAATCGCAGGTTTTAAAAAACCGCGATATGTTGAGTTTATTAAAGAATTGCCAAAAGCAGAAGATGGATCAATAGACCGTGAAAAGATCAAAGCAGGTAGTTAGTTTCATTAATTATTTTTTTGGTCTTGACACAGGCAAGCTGATTTATTATGGATGAAGATAAGGGCTGTACAGTTCTTTAGTATCTTCTTTAACGTATAGATTATTTTGGAATTTTTTATGGCACATTTAATTGTTTCAGATGTTACACTTTCTTTTGGCGGACTTAAAGCTCTTTCTCATGTAAACATGGAAATTGAGCAGGGTCTGATAACTTCAATTATTGGTCCCAATGGTGCAGGTAAAACCAGTATGCTTAATTGCGTTTCCGGATTTTATCATCCAACAAAAGGAGATATTTTTTACAAAGAAAAGAAATTGACCCACTCTTCCCCGCACCAGGTATCTAACATGGGCATTGCAAGAGCTTTTCAAAACCTTGAACTTTTTTCAGGACTAACTGTTCTGGATAATCTTCTCCTGGCACGCCATCAAAATCTTAATTACAATTTTTTTCAAGCTTTATTTTTTATTGGCAAGGCTTCAAGAGTAGAAGCTGAAAACAGAGCATATGTGGAAGGTGTAATAGATTTCATGGAGCTTGAACCTTACCGGAAAAGCCTTGTTGGTAACTTAAGCTATGGTGTTCAAAAAAAAGTAGAGGTGGCAAGAGCATTGACGCTGGCTCCTGAACTCTTGTTACTTGATGAACCCATGGCTGGTATGAATATAGAAGAAAAAGAGGACATTGTTCGCTTTGTTATGGATATTCAAAAAGAGCGAGGTGTTACCATAGTGCTTGTGGAACATGACCTTGGTGTTGTAATGGATATTTCTGACCAAATTTATGTTCTTGATTTTGGAGAGGTGATCGGCTCAGGAACTCCAGAAGAGATTGCTGAAAACCCAAAAGTTATTGAAGCTTATATTGGAGAAGAATAAATCATAATGGATAACACTGATCAATTACTCAAATATTCCATCCCTCAACTCCTTCGTTGGCGGGTTGGGGAAAGTCCGAATAGAATTGCTTTAAAAGAGAAGGACTTTGGAATCTGGAATTCCTATACCTGGAAAGAATACTATGATTATGTTGGTAAGACAGCTCTGGGATTAAAACAACTCGGTGTGGGTAAATCTGATACGATAGGGATTATAAGTGATAATATCCCTGAACTACTCTTTACTGCTATTGGAGCACATTCTATAGGAGCAATCTCGGCAGGGATCTATCAAACAAGTATGCCTGATGAGATATTACACATAATTAATTATCTTAAAATCAGCTTTGTTTTTTGTGACAACCAGGAACAGGTTGATAAAATTATTGCAATTCGTGATAAGGTTCCTAATGTTAAAAAAGTTATCTTTGAAGACCCCAGAGGTATGAGAGATTATATGTCCGATGATTGGTTTATATCCATTGAAGATGTTTATAAGCTTGGACAAGATCTTCAGATGGAAGAACCTGATTTGTTTGAATCGTTAGTGGATCAGGGCAAACCTGATGATGTATGTCATCTTTGCCTCACTTCAGGTACAACAGGGTTGCCTAAAGGTACAATGCTGACCCATAAAAATTATATAAACATGGGTCTGCAAATCACTCAGGTTGACCATCTTGAGCCTACTGATGAATATGTCTCTTTCCTGCCATTTGCCTGGATTGGGGAACAGATGAATTCTTTTGGTGTTGCCATGGCAACCGGAATAACTCTTAATTTTCCTGAATCTGTTGAAACAAATATGGCTGATTTAAAAGAGATTGGTCCTCATTTTATGTTTGGTGCCCCCAGAATTTATGAAACAATACGTTCAGAAATTTGGTTAAAAATTGATCAATCTTACTGGATTAATAAACTTTTATATAATTATTTTATAAAAGTTGGTGAAAAAGCTGCTAATTATCGAATGACTGGCAAATCAATGCCATTAGGTCTTAAAATTAAAGCATGGTTAGGCAAGCAATTGATATTCAGACCTCTTATTAACCAGATTGGTTTTCTTCGTTTAAGAAGAGCTTACACTGGTGGAGCTGCCCTGGGTCCTGAACTTTTTACTTTTTATCAGGCAATTGGAGTCAATTTAAAACAAATTTATGGACAGACTGAGATAGTTGGGATTGCTTACATGCACAGAGATGGAGATGTGAGGCCTGACACAGTTGGCAAGCCTCTGCCAGGAACTGAGTGTAAAATTTCTGAAGAAGGAGAAATACTTTCTAGGTCTGCATCTGTTACTCCAGGGTATTATGAGCTTCCTGAAAAAACTGAAGAGCTTTTAGAGGGCGGATGGCTTCATTCAGGAGATGCAGGATACATTGATGAGAATGGACATCTTGTTGTCATAGACCGAGTCTCAGATGTTATGCACAACAAGAAAGATGAAATGTTTTCCCCAATGTTTCTTGAAAATAAACTCAAATTCAGCCCTTATATTAAAGAAGCGGTTATCTATGGTGATAAAGAAGATTTTGTAGGGTGTCTTATAAATATTGACCCCATAGTTGTGGGTAAGTGGGCTGAAGACAGAGGTGTTTCTTATACTACATATATGGATCTTTCTTCAAAAAAGGAAATCGCTGATCTCATAATGGAACAGGTTATAGATGTGAATTCACGAGCTGAAAAAGAGCATTTTAAAATCAAACGTTTTGCTCTGCTTTACAAACTCCTTGACATGGATGATGGAGAATTGACTAAAACAGGAAAAATCCGGCGTAAATTTGTAAAGGAGAAATACCAGAACCTCTATGAGGGTCTTTATAATGACAAAACAGATAATATGGAAGTTGAAGCGCTCTTT
>JAGLHT010000020.1 GCA_023143455.1 Desulfobacterales bacterium | reverse complement strand
TGAAGTGCTTGACCGAATATTTACGAAAAATAAGTACAATGCTTCGATAATATATATAAGTTACTATTAAGGGATTTAAGATAATGATAATAAAGAAGGTTGTCTTTGTATTTTTGGTTATAGTATTTTCAGTTGTTGCTTTTAATGTTTCATTGGTTTATGCAGCAAACAGAATTGCCCTTGTTATAGGTAATAGTGATTATCAAAGCGCACCTCTTGCAAACCCAGTAAATGATGCAAGGGATATGGCATCAGCGTTAAAAAAGTGTGGTTTTGATGTAATCCTTAAAATAAATGCAGATCAACGGACCATGGAGAAAGCTGCTGATCAGTTCTACACTACACTGAAAAGATCAAAAGTTGGTCTGTTTTATTATGCAGGGCATGGAATGCAGATCAACGGCGCAAATTATCTTATCCCTGTAAATGCCCATGTTGCAACAGAGTCAGATGTAAAGTTTGAATCAGTTGATGTGGGCAGGATTCTTGGAAAGATGAAAGATGCAGGCAATGAACTAAACATTGTTCTGTTAGATGCCTGCCGCGACAATCCATTTAAACGCTCATTCAGAACATCAAAAAAAGGGCTTGCCAGAATGGAAGCCCCCAGCGGAACCATTATCGGATATGCCACAGCTCCGGGTTCTGTAGCAGCAGATGGTAATAACCGAAATGGAGTATTTACTTCCCATTTTTTAAAATATATGATGCAGCCGGGCATTCCAATTGAAAAAGTCCTCAAAGAAACTCGTAAAAATGTTTACAATGAAACCAAGGGTCAACAGGTGCCATGGGATTCTTCTTCTCTTATGGGGGATTTTTATTTTGTCATGGGAACACAGCCGCCAGCTAATCAGAGTCAGCCTGCTGCACCTGTTACTCCTGTTCAACCTCAATCAATTGTTTCAGCTCCTTCAACACCGGTCAGAGGAGATACATATACTGATTCCGTAACCGGCATGGAGTTTGTCTATGTTGAGGGCGGCTGTTATCAGATGGGGCAGACAGAAGCAGGAAAACAGTTAATAATTAAAGAAAGAGGACAGGAATCATACAATAAATATTATAAGGATGAACTTCCACGACATGAGGTATGTGTAGATGGATTCTGGATGGCTAAATATGAAGTAACTCAGGGGCAATGGCAAAATATAATGGGAAATAACCCTTCTAAATTTCAATCCGGGGATGATTTTCCAGTTGAGCAGGTATCATGGAATGATGCTAAAGAATTTATTACTAAGTTAAATAACAGAAGCAATGTAGGATTTAGATTGCCGACTGAAGGTGAGTGGGAATATGCCGCCAGAAGTAATAACAGGGATTATCTGTATTCAGGTGGTAATAATATTGATTCTGTTGCATGGTATAGATCTAATAGCAAAAGTAAAACTCATAGAGCAGGCACAAAAAATCTCAATGATTTTGGTCTTTATGATATGTCCGGCAATGTCTGGGAATGGTGTGAGGATGTTTATGATGAAAACGCTTATTCTAAACATTCCCGTAATAATCCTTTAATAACATCCGGTAGTAATTACCGCGTGAACCGTGGTGGCAGCTGGATCAACGACCCCAGGAACGTGCGGGCAGCTGACCGTATCGGGATCACTGCTGACCACCGCTTCTCCAGCCTAGGGTTTCGGCTCTGCTCTTCCCAAGTCCGGCAGTAACAGAAGCAGCAGAGCAGCAAAAGGCGCAGGTCAGGATGAACCGAGCCATGGAGCAGGCGTAGCGCGTAATGGCTGGGGCAGCCTGAACCTGCGCCGACCGCATTAAAGAGATTCGGATAACTAATACATGGCTTCAATAATATCTTTAAAAGCTTCATTTACAAATTTACGTTTGATTTTCATGGTTGGAGTGACTTCTCCGTCTTCTTCATAGAGCTGTTTGGGAAGGATGGTAAACTTTCTGATATTTTCAACCCGTGCCAGGGTTTCATTAACCTTTTTTATTTCTTTATCAATGAGGGCAGTCACCTGTTCATTTTGAGTTAAATCTTTATAGGTTGAGAACTGGACCTTGTTGTCCTGGGCAAACTTCACAACATTATCCTCATCAATCATGATCAGGCAGGATAAAAATTTTCGCTTGTCTCCAATCACAACAGAATCATTGATATAAATACTTGCTTTGAGTTTATTTTCAATATACTGGGGGGTTATATTTTTACCGCCTGCGGTGACGATAATGTCTTTTTTCCGGTCTGTTATTTTTAAAAAACCATCTGCGTCAATTTCACCAACATCGCCTGTGTAGAGCCAGCCATCAATAATGGTTTCAGCTGTTGCTTTATCACTCTTATAATACCCTTTAAATACCCCTGGAGATTTAACAAGGATTTCACCATCTTCAGCAATTTTTATATCTAACCCCTTAAGGGTTGTTCCCACAGTCCCGAATTTAGCTTTATCCTCCGGGGAAAGGGTGGTTACACCGGTCCCTTCAGTCTGTCCATAACCTTCAATTAGATTTATTCCAATGGATTGAAAAAAACGTAATACATCTTTAGAGATCGGTGCAGCTCCTGAAATAGCAACCCGAATATTTTCAAACCCAAGCCGTTCTTTAAGTTTTCTGAAAACTGTGAACCAGGCAACAAAATAGAGACCTTTAAAAAAAATACCTGGAGACTTGAAATTCATTACAAGGTCAGCACGTTTTTTTCCGATTTTCAGGGCTGTGTTAAAGGCAAACCTTTTAATCCATGTGGCATCAGCCATTTTTATCATGATGTTGGAATAGTATTTTTCCCAAATTCTGGGGACGGCATACCCAACGGTTGGAGAGACTTCCATCATATTTTGCATGACAGTATCAGGTTTTTCCACAAAGTTGACAGTATAAGCAAATTTTATATGGATAAAGACTGTGAAAAGTCGTTCAAAAACATGGCACAACGGCAGAAAGGATAAAACATTATCTGTTTTATATATTTTTATAGTTTCATTAACAGCCCCAGCCATCCATGTCACATTTTTATGGGTAAGCATGGCTCCTTTGGGTGGACCTGTAGTGCCCGAAGTGTAAATGATCATTGCAACGTCATCCGGTGTTACTTCGGCATTCATCTTTTCGAATAAAGACGGAGATTCCTCATCTTTATTTTTGCCTTGTTCAATCAGTTGTTCAAAAGTCATGACCATGGGATCTTTGAATGCAGAAAGCCCCTTTGTATCCCAAACAATGACTTTTTCAAGCACCGATGTATTTTCCCTGAACATCAAGTATTTGTCCAGTTGTTCTTCGTTTTCCACAAACAAAAATTTAGCATCGCAATGATTTACTACATATTCAACCTGTTGCCAGGCATTAGTGGCATAGACACCCACAGAGACTCCGCCCACGCATTGAATCCCCATATCAGCCATAACCCATTCAGTGCTGTTATTGCCAATGATGCATGCTGCATCCCCTTTTTTAAATCCCATGGATAAAAGAGCGCATCCAACTTTCTTTGCTATGTCATGGTATTCATTCCAGGTTATATCGTGCCAGATACCCAAGTCTTTTGTTCGTAAAGCAACTCTTGGACCGTTTTGAATAACAGTCTTATTAAAGAGCTGGGGGATTGTCTCAAATATGGTATCTATTTTTTTTATCGCCATGCTTTTTTTCTTTTCCAGCGCTGGTAGCCTTTGGCTGATGTTTCTGATTTGATGCCAAGATAAAATTCTTTAACATCTTTGTCTTCCAGAAGGTCTTTGGATTTGCCTTTCATAACAAACCGACCGTTTTCAAGAATTAGGCCTGTGGAAGAAATGGAAAGAGCCATGTTTGCATTTTGTTCAACAAGGAGGATGGTTGTTCCTTGAGAGTTGATCTCTTTGATAATGGAAAATATTTCTTTTACCAGTATGGGAGAAAGTCCTAAAGATGGCTCGTCAAGAATTAAAAGTTTAGGTCTCAGCATTAAAGCTCTTCCTATGGCGAGCATTTGCTGCTCTCCACCAGAGAGTGTTCCTGCCCACTGGTTGGTTCTTTCCTTTAAAATAGGAAAATATTTAAATACCTGAATAATATCTTTTTTTATCTCTGAAGTATCTTTTCTAAGATAAGCTCCCATTAATAAATGTTCATGAACAGTGAGTTCATCGAAAATTTCTCTGCCTTCAGGTACATAGGCAATGCCTTTTCTGACAATTTTATCTGTATCCTGGTGTTGAATCGGCATGCCGTCAAATTCAATGGTGCCCTTGTCAGGCTGGCCTTCTATCTGACCCATGATAGTTTTTAAAATGGTTGATTTCCCGGAACCGTTAGTGCCTAAAATTGTCGTGATACTACCATCTTCAACAACAAAAGAAGCTCCTCTGATGGCATAAACAAGGTCATAATAGGTCTCGATATTTTTTACTTCAAGCAGATTTGGCATTTCTTACTCCTCTTCACCAATATATGCTTTTAGGACTTCCTTATTTTGCTGAACCTCTTCAGGAGTCCCAAGAGTAATCGATTCCCCGAAATTAATAGCCAAAACACGGTTGGAAATATCCATGACCATTTTCATATCATGCTCAATAAGCAAAATCGAAATTCCCAAATCAGTCTGAATATCTTTGATCCAGAAAATCATATCCTGCTTTTCTTCTGAATTCATTCCAGCACAAGGTTCATCAAGCAAAAGTAAAGAAGGTTCTAAAGCAAGGGCTCTTCCAAGTTCAATTAATTTTTGTGTCCCATATGGAAGAGCGCCTACAAATTTATCCCGCACATTTTGAAGTTCCAAAAAATCAATAATCTGTTCCACTTTTTTTCTGTGCTGGATTTCTTCTTGAGCTGCAAAAGAGGGTCTCCCCCACATGAGCATGCCTTTGAAAACCCCTGTTTTCATATGTATATGCCTACCTAACATGATATTTTCCATAGTGTTCATATGGGAAAATAGCTCAATGTTCTGGAATGTTCTGGCAATGCCCATTCTGGCAATAGCATCTGGTTTTTTGTTTTCAATGGATTCGCCGTTAAAGCGGATATTTCCCTGGTTAGGTTTATAAAGCCCTGATATGCAGTTGAAAAGGGTGGTCTTTCCCGCACCGTTTGGACCGATTACGGAAAAGATCTCACCCTTGTTCATAGTAAAACTGATATCCTGGAGGGCTTTTATCCCGCCAAAGGAAATAGACAAATTGTTAATCAGAAAAAACGGAAAATCCATTCTACTTAAGATCCATCCAATCAGTCAGTTGTTTAAATTTTCCTTCGGCAAGGCACTGAACTAAAAAGGTCTGGGATGCTCCCTGGCGCGAATACATATCATTCTTGTCAAAGGGTTTGTAACTGACTTCCGGACCAATTCCTTTAAATCCTTTGATTTTTTCCATTTCAGCAATAAATCTTTCTCTTGTCAAATCTCTGCCGCAATTTTTTAAGGCTTCAATCATGGGCTCGGTAAAAGCAATACCTGCATAATAAAAAACGCCCCATCTTTCTTCTTTGGCAGCATATTTATCAAACACTTCTTTTTTATATTTATTAAGCAAAGCATGACCTGAATCAGGGAGTTCAGCAAGAGTAGCGGTGATCACACCTTCCCAAAGACCCTGTGTGATATGCATCATGAACGGAAAGTCAGAAGTGGTACTTGTGCTCATGAATTGAGGAGCAAACTGCATTGCCTTGCTGATACCAACAATTTTTGCAGAATGACCCACTGTTGTCCACATCAATACCAGGTCTGGCTTGGCTTTCCTTAACAGCATTACATGGGGTTTAAGATCAGAATCTTTGGTTTCCATTGATACTTCAGCAACTGCTTCCATGCCATGTGTTTTTAGTTCTGCAAGAGCTCCACGAAGTCCATTTTTACCATATTCATCATTTAAGTAGGCTATTGCGATTCTTTTTTTGCCCATCTTTTCAATGGCATATTTAACTAATGCCTTTGCTTCTCCCACGTAAAGTGGATATACAGCAAACAGATTTTTCATAGGAGGATTTACCCAGTGCATTGAACCCGCTGCAGGTCCTACCCATGGAACGTTTTTTTCAGCCAGATAATCTCTTACCGCAAGTCCTGTAGATGTTCCCACACCGCAGGCCCAGGCAAATATTCCTGTGCCTTCCTGAAGTTCTTTTACTCCGGCTTTGGTTTTGGCAGGGTTGTAGCCATCATCAAACATGTGATAAACAATTTTTCTACCGTGGATGCCACCATTGTCATTGATCCACTGAAAGTAACCTCCAGTGCCTCTTGCAACATTACCCCAGGCAGCGGCAGGTCCTGTCTGTGGACCCCATTGCCCAAGATGTATTTCAGTGTCTGTAACACCTTCTTCAGCTAAAAGGTTTGGGGTAAAGCTTAGTAAAAAAGCCAGAGAAATAAATAAAGCAAGAATTAATTTTTTCATCTTCATCTCCTTTTTAAATGGTCTTTGGTTTATAATATTTTGTTAAATCAAACTTTTTTTATATAATGCCTGGAAAAAAGCCCGCTGGGCTTGATACACAACACAAGTACAATAATGACAAAAGCAACAACTGATTTAAATTCAATGGAAATATATCCACCAAACAAATGTTCAATAATCCCCAGCATATAGGCTGCGATTACAGCACCAGGCAAAGAAGTCATTCCACCCATAACAGCTGCGGCAAATCCTTTGAGCATTGGATCCCACATCATATAGGGATGCATGATAGTCGGAGAAATCAAAAGTCCTGCCACAGCACCGACTAGTGAGGAAATCCCCCAGGTCATCATTAATATCCGATTAGTCCTGATTCCAACAATCTGTGCTGCAACACTGTTTTGTTGTGTGGCTTTAACAGCAAGCCCCAATTTTGAATATTTAAAAAAAAGAAAGAGTATGATCATTAATAGTAAGGCTGTTACTAATGTTAAAACTTCAAGTTTGGTGATAAAAATATTACCAATAATAAAACTATCATAGGGACCTATGGGAAACGGCATGATTTTCTGATCTGCTCCGAATTTCCAGGAGACAAGTCCTAAAATAACCATCTCAATGCCTATGGTTATAACAATCATCCCTAGAATATTGGGATCCTTTGCTCTTCTCAAGATTGCAAATTCTAAAAAGCATCCCAGAAGAATTGCAAATACAAACGCTAAAAAGAAAGCAAGAAGTATTGGCGTATTAAAGGTGGTTAGGAGCATCATAGCAAAGAAAGATGAAATAAGAGCCATTTCACCCTGGGCAAAATTCGGCACTTGTGATGTCTTATAAATAATCACCATTGCTAGCCCCATCAGTGCATAGGAGCTTCCAACTGCAATGCCGCTTACAATCATCTGGATAAAATCAATCATTTTGTCTCTATATTAAATGGTTTAAAATGGCCATGTTCGCCAATATTTTTTTGTCCGAATCCAGACCCCATAAAGTCCAAGAGGTTCAAACAACATTATCAGAATCATGATGGATCCAAAAACAATAAACTGGATATTGGATACACCGGTTATGGAAAACCATGATTTGGAAAGATGTTCCAACCAATCTCCGATATAAGGAACGTCAAGTATATTTCTTAACTTCAGATCAAGCCAGCAAAGAAGTATTGCGCCTGCAATGGCGCCCATCATGGAGCCAAGACCTCCCACCACCACCATTGCTAAAAACATGATAGACATCATTAAGGTAAAAATTTCAGGTTCAATAAATTTTAAAACAAAAGCATATAAACCACCTGCAATACCAGCATAAAATGCGCTTATTGCAAAGGCGAGTGCTTTATAATAAAGGATGTTCACTCCCATGGTCTGGGCAGCAATGTCAGCATCTCTTATGGCAATAAATGCTCGTCCCACCCTTGTTTTAATAAGATTCCTCATGAAAAATAATAAAATAATAGTAAGGGTAATTAATAAAAAATAAAATTCTTTATCAGTATTTATAACAAAGGAACCAATTGTAATGTCTGGTGCATGCAGTCCTTCTCTTCCTCCAAAAATGTCCATACGTCCGATAATTTGGGTAATGGTTAGCCCAAATCCCAGAGTTGCAATGGCAAGATAAGGACCTTCAAGGCGCAAGGCAGGCAGGCCCAGTAAAAAACCAAAACCGGCGGCAATAAGGGCAGAGCAGGGCAGGGCAAGAAGAAAAGGGAAACTTGCTTTTGCCATTAATGTAACAGTACCGTAAGCACCAATGGCGAAAAAACCTGCATGACCAAGAGAAATCTGTCCTGTATATCCAACCAGAAGGTTTAAGCCTGTTACAACAATGATATTAATGGCAATATAATTGGCCACATAAACATAATAATTATCCACAAATAAAGGGAAAAGATAGAGAACCGCGATGAGAATAGCAAACCAGAAGATGACAACCTTTGAACTAAAAAGTTGAACATCTTCATAATAATCTCTTTTCATATCCATGTGAAATAATCCTTATTATGTTCAATAACTTTGTGGCGATATACATCCAATTTTATTTTCAAAGCTTGTTGGTTGTCAAGTGAAAAAAATAATAAGATAAATTATTTTAATGGGCATTTTGTTTCCTTTCAAATTTCTTATCTTGTGTTTCAATTTATTGTCAGATCTAATCACGCTTATCATAGATTTTTTTTCCAACTTGATAACAAATATTACAAATTAATAATGCGGTCAACATGATACCAGGTATCAAATTTTTTGAAAAAAAAGCTTGACATTTGGAGGGGAATAATCTAATCTTAATTTTCGAGCTAAATACAATGGTGTATTAGCAAAATTGAAGAAAACAAAGGTGTTTTCCCGAATTTACTGGGCAAATGCCTTTTTTTATTTAATTTTGGGAAGAAAAAATGAATATTGATAAAAAACCAAAACTTACGCTGTTCCATTGCTTAAACTCTTTTAAAGAAACCTCTTCAATGTTTGACGGTTGTCAGGCAAAAACCGTTAAAATGGCGTGTTCCTCAATGACAAAGGATATACATCTTCTAAAGGCTTTTGAAGCCGGAGCTGATGCTGTCCTTGTACTGGTATGTCCTGAAAAAGGCTGCCGTTATTCAGAAGGAAGTATGCGCGCAAAAAAACGTGTTGATTATGTAAAAACCATTCTGGATGATATTGGAATGGATAGCAGAGCGATTGAATATATTCAACACGACTCGCAAAAGACCACTGGGTTAATTAAAGATATCATTCAAAACAACGATATCAGAGCTTGAAACAATAGGCCCGAACCCAGCTTTAAATCATTCTAATTAATACCATCCCCATTGATGTTATTATAAAAAGCCCGGCTTTAGAGCAAGGCAATTTTTTTTAACTTATTGGTTTCATTGTGCATCACTCCCCTGATCAATGAAACTAAAAATAAATTAAAACTTTCGCCTTGCTTTAATCCGGTCTTTTCTCAACCACGTTCAAGAAATGGAGTACAAAATGATAACCGCCAGTCAAAAACCCATAAATGAGATTATTAAACTTATAGCGCCTTACAAAAAAGTTTTAATCCTAGGTTGCGGAACCTGTGTTAAAACCTGTTTTGCAGGTGGCGAAGATGAGGTTGCGGTCCTCGCATCAGCACTCAGGCTTAGCTTTAAAAAAAAGGCCATGACCATTGAAATAGAAGAACAGACTGTTGAGCGCCAATGTGAAAATGAGTTTATTCAGGAAGCTTCTGTTAAAATGGCACGAAACGATGCTACCCTTTCCCTTGCCTGTGGCGCAGGTGTCCAGGCCATGGTAAAACGGTTTGCAAAGAATATTGTATTGCCAGGTGTAAATACGACTTTTATTGGAATTCAGGAAAGCCAAGGTATTTTCACTGAAGAGTGTTCAGGATGTGGAAATTGCGAGCTTGGAATTTTCGGAGGTGTATGTCCTGTTACACGATGCGCAAAAAAACTCTTAAACGGTCCTTGTGGAGGCTCTCAAAAGGGCATTTGCGAAATCAATCCAGATACTGACTGTGCATGGCACCTGATTATTGAACGGCTTACAACCTTGGGACAACTTGATAATTTAAAAACCTATATTCCCCCTAAAAATTGGGATACCAGTCTTTCCGGCGGTCCAAGAAAACTTGTCAGGGAGGATCATATCATATGAAAACTTTCAGCCATCTCCATGAAAAACTTAGCAATGGTGAATTTGCTGTAACAGGTGAATGCGGACCTCCAAGAGGCGCAAACACTGGAGTTGTTGATAAGAAAATCAAACTGCTAAGAGGGTTTGTGGATGCGGTAAATGTTACTGACAACCAGACAGCAATTGTCAGAATGTCAAGTATTGCAGCCTCTGCCCATCTTGTACGGGCAGAACTTGAACCAGTGATGCAAATGGTAGTCAGAGACAGGAATAGGATTGCGATTCAATCAGATATCATGGGCGCCTATTCGTTAGGGATTAGAAATATTTTGTGTCTGTCCGGGGATCATCAGAAATTCGGTAGTCAGCCAGATGCCATGAATGTTTTTGATATTGATTCGGTCAACCTGATCCGGACAGTTCGTGATATGCGTGATACTGGCAAAGATATGAGTGGATACACTCTTGACGTCGCCCCTCAAATGTTTATAGGGGCTGCTGCCAATCCCTTTGCCGACCCTTTTGAATATCGAGTGATAAGACTTGCTAAGAAAATTGATGCTGGTGCTGATTTTATACAGACTCAGTGTATTTACAATATCACAAGGTTCAAAGAGTGGATCAGGCAAGCCAATAACGAAGGATTGACAGATAAAGTTTACATTCTGGGAGGTGTTACCCCATTAAGATCCGCTGGCATGGCAAGATATATGAATAATAAAGTTGCCGGTATGGATATCCCGGAAGATGTTATCAAACGAATGGATGGTGTTGATAAGAAAGATCAGGCTGATGAGGGTATCAAAATCTGCCTTGAAACCATTGAAGAACTAAAAGGGCTCAAAGGGGTTCATGGTGTACATATTATGGCCATTGAATGGGAAGAGGTCGTGGCAACTATTGTTGAGCAAGCGGACCTGAAATAAAAGTATAAGGATAGTAAAACATGCCTAAAAAATATAATATCCACACAAAGGCTGCGCCGCCAAGATTTTATCCTGTCGGCAAATATGGCATTATTGAAGATAGGGAAAACTGTGCTGGAAGCTGCAAAGAGTGTGTAAAGAAAAAATGTGTATATGATATATTTAAGGAGAATTATCTTCATATGAGTGAAATGGAGGAACCTGAATATTTATATACTTGTAATTCTTGCTTCAGGTGTATCCAAGAATGTACAAAGGGAATTTTTTCCCGGGTTATCAACCCTGAATATCGGGAAATCGGAGATGAATATTGGACACCTGATGTACTTAACCGAACATGGTATCAGGCTCATACCGGAAGCATTCCAGTTTCAGGAGCAGGGTATAGGGGTCCTTTTGTGGGGAAGGGCTTTGATTCCATGTGGACAGATATGTCTGAAATCGTTCGGCCCACCAGAGATGGAATCCATGGCAGGGAATATATCAATACATCCATAGAACTTTCAAGACGACCTGAAAGACTTGCATTTAATGATGACGGGTCTCTTGCTGTTGAGGTAAAACCAATTTTTGATATTCCCCTTCCAATTTTGTTCCAACAGCCTGATTTTGGAGTATTAAGTAAGAATGTTCTTATCTCCATGCTAAAAGCTGCTCAAACAATTGGAACAAAATTATTTATTCCGGCTTGTGATGTCAATGACGAAATTATGTCTTTTGCATCCTGTATTATACCCCTAGTTACAAAGGATAATTTTAAAAGTTATTCAAGCTTATTAAACAATGTTGATGTTGTGGAAATTGAATACGAGTCTGGCGTTGAAAAAGTTTTTGAATCCATAAAGGCTATAAATGAGAAACTTGTTATCAGTGTTGGTCTGAATCTCAGCTCGGACGTTGATTATGCAACTATTGGTGTTGAACTGTCAAAAGCTAATGTAGATACAATCCATGTTTATGCTGACAAACATGGCAGGGAGTTTGATTCAGAAAAACCAAGATTTATTAAGGATATGCTGAGAGATATCCATTTGGCTTTGATCGATGCTGGTACACGGCAGCAGATAAATATTATTGCCTCGGGCGGTATCTGTATGGCTGAACACGTAAACAAAGCCATTATTTGTGGTGCAGATGGAGTTACCATTGATCGGTCACTTCTAATTGCCATGGAATGTCGTTTGTGTGATCGATGTAAGGATGGCCTTGCCTGCCCTGTGGAGTTTGAGACCATTGATGCAAATTATGGCAGCAATCGGATAGTAAACCTCATGGGAGCCTGGAGAAACCAGATGCTTGAAATGCTGGGTGCCATGGGATTAAGGGAAGCAAGGCGGCTTAGAGGTGAAGTTGGACGCTCCATGTGGTTTGAGGACCTTGAAAAAGAGAATTTTGCACCGATTTTTGGTGAACGGAAAGTTGCCATAGATGTAGGATAATTATAGAATAATTGTGGGATAATATATGAGCAAGACTAAAGAAAAATATCAATTGCCTGAAATTAAAGAAACACCATCCAGGTTTCGAAATACCATAGGTAAATATACTATTAAAAGAAATTCAAAATGCATTTCCTGCGGTAAATGTGTAGAACTTTGCCCCTTTGGGGTTCACATCATGCCTGAAAATCATGCATCTCCTTTCAGGCCCATTGAACATAAATGTATTGGGTTTGACTGTAAAAAAACTGATCATTATTGCATTGAACAATGCCCTGAAGATGCATTGACCCTTAAAGATAATGCTCTTTTAGACACCATGGGGGATTATCGATGGACTTCAGAAATGTTGCTGGGACATTTTGCCATGGCAGAAACCGGCAAAGCACCCCATGTGAACCTGGAATATAATCTTGGTAACTCAGGCGGGGGGTTTGATAAAATGCGATTTGTTGAGCCAAATCTCTCTTTGGCAATAGAAATCAGTGATGAAGATATTGATACCAGTATTGAATTAAATAAGACCGGCGATGAGCGATCCAGAAAAACAATTTCCATTCCCTGTTATGGTGGCGGGATGTCTTATGGATCAACAGCTTTATCTGTTATTGTTGGACGGGCAAGGGCTGCAAAGAGGCTCAATTCTTTGACTTGTACAGGCGAGGGCGGATATCCGCCCCAATTTCTTCCCTATAAAGAACATGTAATAACCCAGGTTGCTACAGGACTTTTTGGAGTAAGGGAAGAGACTATCCAGCATTGCCCAATTATAGAGTTTAAATATGCCCAGGGCGCAAAACCCGGACTTGGCGGTCATCTTATGGGAGAAAAAGTAACTGAATCTGTTGCCAAGATGAGAGAAACTGTTGTGGGAAGCTCTCTTTTTTCACCTTTTCCTTTTCACTCGGTATATTCCATTGAAGATCATAAAAAGCACGTGGACTGGATGAAAGAGATAAATCATAATGTATTATGTTCCATAAAGGTATCCACACCTACAGATGTAGACATGGTTGCCATAGGAGTATATTTTGCAGGAGCGCACATTATTCATATTGATGGCAGTTATGGTGGCACTGGTGCTGCTCCGGATATAGCTAAAAAAAATATTGCCATGCCCATTGAATATGCAATTCCAAAGGTTCATAACTTTTTAGTGGATGAAGGGGTTAGAGATAAGATCACCCTGATTGCCAGCGGTGGTATAAGAAACGGACTTGATGTAGCAAAAGCTATTGCTCTTGGTGCAGACGGTTGTGTTATTGGGACAGCCGATCTTGTGGCTGTTGAATGTGTCAGGTGTGGAAATTGTGAAAGCGGTCGGGGTTGTGCCCGGGGAATTGCATCCACCGATCCTGAGCTTGGGCAGATGGTTGAGGAAGAATACGTTGAGCAGCGCCTTGTTAATATGTACATGGCTTGGCGAAAGCAATGGTGTGATATCCTTCGAACCTATGGATTAAAAAGTATTAAAGATCTCCGGGGTCGTTCAGACCTATTAGTGCATCTTGATTATCTTGATGAAGAAGAACAAAAAAAATACCAACCTGCGCCCAGTTACAAAGTGGTTTTATAATAAGGATTTAAATAATGATTAACGCAACTAAAGATAGAATTATAAAAAATATACTGGCTTCAAGAGGGCGGCTCCCTCATTTTAAGACACCGGTGAATAAATGTGACGAAGAGGGTGGTTGTGGTGTAACAGGGTTTATGGCAAACATCCCCATTGCAGGAAAGCATATTTACGAGCCTTCTGTTCAAATGCATAACAGGGGCAATGGAAAAGGCGGTGGTATTGCTGCTGTGGGATTAAGTGCCAGTGACCTTGGTGTACCCCAGGATGTACTTGAAGACCATTATCTTCTACAGGTGGCATATTTGGATGAGGGTGCTGTGGGTAATGTTGAGTCCACGAATATAAACCCATGTTTTGATATCTATAAATCTGAAAAAATCTCCACAATTGATGATTACACATCCATTGGTCTTGAAGTTAAACCTCCTGATGTATGGCGTTATTTTGTAAGAGTTAAGCCTTCTGTTCTTAAGAAATTTATCCAGAATAATAACTTTTATGACATGGATCAAAGAAAAGCTGAAGATGAATTTGTATTTCAAAATTCCACCCGGCTTAATCAAACCTATTATGCTTCTTTGGGTGATAAACAAGCCTTTGTTCTGTCCCATGCAAGAAATGTGATGATCCTGAAAGTAGTTGGATATGCCGAGCAGGCTACCGAGTATTATTGTCTTAATGATTTTAAAGCCCATGGCTGGATTGCCCATCAGAGATACCCCACCAGAGGACGACTCTGGCATCCCGGTGGAGCCCATCCCTTTTCAGGCATGCATGAAGCTCTTGTCCATAATGGTGATTTTGCCAATTATCATGCTGTGAGTGAGTATTTGAATCAATATAATATTTATCCACAATTTCTTACAGATACTGAAACTGCTGTACTACTGCTGGACTTGTACAATCGGGTGTTTGAATATCCCATGGAATATATTATAGAAGCTCTTGCACCAACTACAGAATATGATTTTGACTGTCTGCCCCCGGAAAAACAACAAGTTTACAAGTATATCCAGTCCCAACATATGACTGGTTCTCCTGATGGTCCCTGGTTTTTTATCATTGCCAGAAATGATCCATATAAAGATTTAATACAACTGATAGGGATTACAGACACTGCCATGCTCAGACCCCAGGTATTTGCTCTTCAGGAAAGAGAAGATGTTCAGATTGGTCTTGTATGTTCAGAGAAACAAGCCATTGATGCTACTTTGCAAAGCATAGCCAAGGAAGATAAAAGATTTTGCCCTATTGCAGATAAATATTGGAATGCAAGGGGTGGAAGCTCAACCGATGGTGGTTCATTTACTTTTACTATCAAGGATTCGGGTAAAGAGGATGGATCAAAAAAACTCATTACTGAAAATAAGTTTGGTGAAATTATTCAAACCCCGGTTGGTCAGATACATTTTGATATACAAACTGATCTTTCAAACTCTTCTGAGAGTAAAAAGCATACTGATCAGATTGTAAAACTCTTTAAAGCCAAGGATTTGTCCCAATTAAAAGAATATTGCCTAGCCCAGTTTGCTATTTTAGATTTTGAGGATATCAAAGATGTGTGCAATACAATTGAATCCATTGCAAAAAGTGATTCTGAAAAAGCAATGGCAATTGATCTTCTAACCCATCTGAACGATAGAATTTTCCCAACAGGTAATAAAAAACGAAGCTCTGTTCTCCAGATCATTAGAGGAAGCCTTACAGAAATTTTTAAATCATCACCAAAAATCAAGGACAAAAAAAATAGTCAGTACTCTTATATTGACTTTGCAACAAGAGGGGATTTAAGAGCTCCTTTAGATAACGAAGAAATCCTTGTTGTGAATGCAAAAGAATTTGAATCCGAAGGCCAGGATTGTGACTCAAGAATGATTAATAAAGCATATCGACTGGGATGGAATCATTATATCTGCTATGGATACAAAGGTCAGAGATTTACTGGTTGCGGGTTTGGGTCTGATTCAGACAAAGTTCGATTTGATGTATACGATAGTTCAGGTGACTATATGGCATCGGGTATTGATGGAATGGAAATACATGTTCATGGGAATGCCCAGGATCAATTGGGTCAGATCATGAAACGCGGAAAATTTGTGGTTCATGGTGATGTGGGGCAAACCTTTATGTATGGTGCCAAAGGCGGTGATGTCTATATTCTTGGCAATGCAGCAGGACGACCCTTGATCAATGCCACTGGAAGACCCAGAGTGATTATTAACGGGACATGCCTTGATTATCTTGCAGAATCTTTTATGGCAGGTGATCCATTAAATGGCGGTGGTTTTGTCATTGTCAATGGAATTGAGTTTAATGATAACGGAAATAAAGTTGACCTTGATATGGCATATCCAGGATCAAATTTATTCTCACTTGCTTCAGGTGGTGCCATTTATTTAAGAGATCCGGAATGCAAAGTTGTGGATGAACATTTAAACGGTGGTGTTTTTGCCCAATTATCAGATGCAGACTGGGAGCTTATTTTGCCTTATCTTGAAGAAAACGAAAAATTGTTTGGGATTTCCATTGAAGATGATCTTTTAACAATTAATGGCAAAAAGCTAGCTTTTGATAAAGTATATAGGAAAGTAATGCCAATACAGGCTCGGGCATTGGGATTAGGTTCCTCAAAAAAAGTAGACACTTCTACTTAATGTATGTAGACATTTGGATTTAATTAGTAATTATTGATAGATTCCCAGTTCTTTTAGCTTATTTACTACATAAGCTGCCTGATATGGGTCCTTATATGGCAACCTTTTTTCCCAGACTTCAGAGCTAAGGTTATTATTTAGTTTTTTTACTTTCTGGATTGATTCTGCAGCTTTATTTTTTAATCCAAGATTATCATAACAAATAGAAAGGTACACGTAGGATGGCCAAAAAGATGAATCACTGAGCAATGAGCGTTCAAAAGAGTCGATGGCTTTCTCAAATTCCTTAGTTAAAAAATAAGCATGACCAAGATTCCATAAATACCAGGATGGGTAGTTAGGATCCATGCGTATGGCCTTATTCATATATGCGGTACCCTCTTTTGGCTGACCAGCCCAAATTAGCTGCTCTCCTAGAGCAGCAATCCATTCAACATTATTTGGATCAAGGCTGATTGCTATTCTGGATTCTAAGACTGCTTTATCATTTTGTTTTGTCCAAAGATATACGTTTGCCAATAGAGCATGTCCAGAGCCTTCAGCCTGGTTTATAGAAAGTATTTTTTCTCCAATTTCCCTGGCCTTTATTAAATGCCCGGAGTCCTGGCGAGAATCAAAAACCCATTCTATAACCAAGGCATGTCCAAGTGCATAATGGGCATCGACATAATCAGGATCAATATCTATAGCCTTTTGAAACAGTATTCTTGCATTTTTAAAAGCATGATCATCAAATTTATTAGAAAGCAGCTTCTTGCCACGTAGGTAGTAATCATAAGCATTAAAATCCACACCTGTGTCGTTTTTTAACCGTTTTTGATCATCCGGGGTCAATTGAACGGCAAGAGCTGTAACTATTTTCTTCCTGACTTCATCTTGAAGTGAAAAAATATCCTTAAGATCTCGATCATAACGTTCTGCCCAGATATGACCGCCTGTTGTAGCATCAATGAGCTGGGCTGTAATTCTGACTCTGTTTTCAATTTTTCTTACGCTTCCTTCAAGAATAAATCTTACACCTAGTTCCTTACTTATTTTATCTACCTTTACATTTTTTCCTTTATAAGAAAATGCAGAGTTTCTGGAAATAACAAAAAGTCCTGAGATCTTTGATAAATCGGTAATTAGGTCTTCGGCCAAACCATCTGAAAAATACTCCTGATCTAAATCACCACTTAGATTCATAAATGGAAGCACAGCAATGGAAGGTTTGTCAGGAAGGTGTAGCTGCATTATGTGGGCTTTAATAATTTTCCCGGGGTGCCTTGGGTTAGTTGAATACTTTGTTTTCCAAACAAACCCGCTGACTAGTAAAAGCAATAAAAGAATTACAAAAAATGATTTTTTGATACGTCTGAGTTTTGGATTGTCATGGTTGCAATTATATAATAATTTTCCTTCAAATTTTGGATCTGTAAGGATCATGTATACAGGGACAGTGTCTGAAATATTCTTAATTTTCTTGTTCCCCATAAATTTATAACCAAGGGCAAGTTTGTTTTTTACCTGGTCATAGGCATTGGCAGAAATACATATGCCACCAGCCTCGGCAAGGCTCTCAAGGCGAGCCGCAAGGTTTATTCCATCACCAAAAATCTGATCCCCATCCTCAATGATATCGCCAAGGTTGATCCCCATCCTAAATTCCATATTTTGATTATCAGGAAGATTTTTATTTCGATCCAGAAGAGCTTTTTGCATTAGGACAGCACATTCAACAGCCTCAGTAACAGATGGAAACTCTGCTAAAAGATTATCTCCGGGAGAATCCACAACCCTTCCGTTGTATTCAAGTATTTCCTGGGTCATGAGTTGCCTGCAGGCCTTTAAAGATCTAACAGTCCTGGCATCATTCTGTGTCATAAGGCGGCTGTATCCCTTAACATCCACACTTACAATAGCAGCAAGTTTTCGTTTTACTCTTTTTGACTCCATTAAACTCTCTTGGTTGAATCGATCATTAAAATGCTAACTTAATACTCTTTATGACATAATTTGTTTTCAAAAGTAAATATAAATCATAATTTGTAATTTTCAATTAAGAAAGCAGGATTAATAGAGAATATCAAGGAATACAATAGAAAGAGTACAGATATTAGGGAAACGTATAAAATTACATTTGTTTAAAAACAGATTCAAACTTTCTGGAGACAGTATGAATCTCAGGACGGCCCTTTAATTTTAAAAGCGTTCTTTTAGTTGGGGATGTGGATACCTTCTCTATAAAGCTGGCATTGACAATGGTTGTCCTATGAATTTGAAAGAACATATCCGGGTCCAGCTCATTTGCAAGTTGAGGGATGGATTTTTTGATCTGAGCCTCCATTTCTTCCGTAATTACCATGGTGTATTTATTACTCGATTGAAAATAATGGATCTGATCCACCGGGATAATCCTGACAGACCCTTTTACCGCAGCCTTTATCCATGTCAGGTATTTGGGCAGAACCTGCTCCAAGCCAGACATATTTGCCTGTACCTTTTCATAGATCAGTGGTAAATTGCTTTGGATAAAATTTTGGCTTAATTGGAGCTTAATGCGTTCAATGGTTTTAATGAGTCGTTTTGTTGAAACAGGTTTGATTATGTAATCAATCGCTTCATTTTCAAAGGCATTGACAGCATAATTATCAAAGACGGTAATAAAGACTATTTTACAGGTATTCAAGATTTTTTGGGCAACTTCTATTCCTGACAGGCCTGGCAGTTTTACATCAAGAAATGCAATGTCAGGTTGAAGTTTTTCGATAAGCTTAAGGGCATCATACCCGTTTGAGGCTGTGCCGGATATAACAATATCAGGCCAGTTTTCATCGAGTTTTGTTTTTATATGTTCTAATGACAGTTTTTCAGCATCTGCGACAATGGCCGTTACTTTAGACATTTGGCACCTCAAGCGTAACCTTTGTTCCTCTGGGGGTCATTTTTTTGAATCTTTAATATAAAAAGGTTATGGAAACTTGATTTTAATGTCAATAGAAGTATACAAAATAATTACAAGCTAAAATAAAAAATAGGTAATTAAAATGCATCAAATTAAGATAAGCAATATATTAATCGACGTAATCCGCAAGGATATTAAAAATATGCGTTTGGCTGTATACCCACCTGGGGGCAGGGTGCGCATTTCAGTGCCTCTTCATATTAATGACGAGACAGCTCGTCTGTTTGCAATCTCAAAACTGTCTTGGATAAAGAATCACCGACAAAAAATTAAAGAACAAAAAAGAGCAATAGATCGATATTTTATTTCTCGCGAAACACACTATTTTTTTGGGCAACCATACTTGTTGGATGTGGTTGAGCATAATGCAGTTCCAGAAGTGGTTTTAAAAAACAAAACCTATATTAGTTTATTTGTACGGCCAAATACTACAACAGAGAAGCGACAAAGCATAATGAATGAATGGTATAGGTCAGAACTTAAAAAAAAGATACCTTCAATAATTGAAAAATATGAAAAACAAATAGGCGTAAAAGTAAATAATTGGCGTATTAAACATATGAAAACCCGATGGGGCTCATGTAATATTAAAGATAAACGTATTTGGATCAACCTTGAGTTAGCTAAGAAACCGATTGTCTGTTTAGAATACGTAATTCTGCATGAATTGCTACATCTGATTGAGCGGTATCATAATCGAAATTTCAAAGCTCATATCGAGAAATATATGCCCCAATGGAAATCCCATAAAGAAGAGTTAGATAGACTTCCAATTTATTATAGAAAATAAGGAGCTTTGACAGAACTATTAATTCTTTTTTTTCTTATTAAGGATCGAAAAGCTAAATAAAAATTCATCCTATTATTGATTTGGTTATTTCCTATGTTCTTGATAGGTTTTTCTTGTTATTATATGAAAAAACTTTATAGTAAAAAATAATGAAAATTGATATGTCTTGGAGTAGCTCGTGAGCAATGACTATGAAATAAAAAAAATCAAGCATTTAAATCTTGTATTAAGAGTATTTAGAGAGGTTGGCAGACTTCTTATAACTCAAAACAACAAACAAGAACTTATAAACGGTATATGCAGTATTTTAGTTGAAAAAAGAGGCTACTATAATGCCTGGATCGGGTTGGTAGATGAAGATAAAAATGTCCTGATGATCGCTGAGTCAGGATTTGAAAACCACTTTGATAAAATGCGAAGCAGACTAAAAAAGGGAGAGTTTGCGCGGTGCATTCAAAAGACTTTTGAATCAAAAAACGTTTTTTCCGTGGCAGAGCCTGTCAAAGAATGCTCTGAATGCATACTTTCAAAAAACTATTCTGGTAGAGGATCCATGTCAGTAAGGCTTACTCATGAAGGAAAGAACTATGGGTTTATGGTACTGTCAATCCCTCAGGAGCTCAGTCTTGATAAAACTGAAAAAAGTATTGTTAAAGAAATTTCAGATGATATTGCTTTCGGTCTATACAGAATTGGTTTAGAAGAAAAAAGGAAAATAGCAGAAAAAGAACAAGAGGAAAGTAAAATACGATTTAAGACCTTAATTGAAAATTCTTTAAATTGCATTTCTATTATTCAGAACGATAAAAAAGTTTACATGAATCCAGGTTTAAGAAATGTCCATCGCCTTATCACAAAGGCATTTGAACCGCCTAATTTTGAAAATATCTATTCTGATGATCAAAAGCGCATAAAAAACATTTATAAAGACTTAAGTAATAATAAAATAAAACATATTGATACAGATTTCAGATATTATCCTGAAGAGGTGGAAAAAGATGAATCCCAGGTTAGATGGGCATTAATCAGTGGACGGAAAATTGATTATATGGGTATTGAATCTATCTTAACCAATGTCATGGATATTACAGACTCTAAGGAGGTTGAAAATTTTTTAAGAATTCAGGATAAAATGACATCTCTTGGTCGGGTAACAGCTGGAATTGCCCATGAAATAAGGAATCCTTTGTCAGGTATTTATATTTACCTGAAAGCATTAAAAAAAATATATAAAAACATGGGAGATATTGAGAATGTTTTCTCGATAATTGAAAAGGTAGAGTTGGCATCCAACAAAATAGAATCCATAATTAAAAGAGTAATGGATTTTTCAAAGCCTGGAAACCCCCAGTTTATAATGACAAATATTAATCAAAATATAGATGAAGTTACCAAGCTGACATCTATTTCACTAAGGAAAAATGGAATAAAATTTATAAAAAATTTGGATCCAACTATTCCGGAATGCTGGAACGAACCTCACTTAATTGAGCAGGTTGTCTTAAACCTTATTACCAATGCAGCCGAGGCCATGAAAGAATATGACGGCGAAAAAACAATAGAATTGTTAACTTATAAAAAAAACGACTGTATTGCCATATCAATAAAGGACTCAGGTCCCGGCATACCCATGTCAAGCCAGTCAAAAATATTTGATCCTTTTTATACAACAAAAATAAAGAGTTCAGGAATAGGTCTTAGTATCTGCCATAGAATCATTACTGATCATGGTGGGTCTTTAAGATTTAATTCCGGCAAAAGTAAAGGGGCTCAGTTTATTATTGAGTTGCCCCTCAAACGAGATGAGAAAAAAACATGGTAAGGTACTCAATCTGCATTGTTGATGATGAAGAAATTATTCGTGACGGTCTTGAGTTGATCCTGTCGGATGAATATGACATTTCTTGTTTCGTTGATGCAGAATCATTTTTAGCTGGTTTGGAAAACATTGCGCCTGATTTGGTTTTAATGGATATTGGCTTGCCAGCCATGAACGGGATTGATGCTTTGAATATTATGAAAAAGAAGCGACCTGATCTCCCGGTGATTATGATAACTGCATTTGAAGACATCAATATGGTTATTCAATCAATGAAAATAGGGGCTTTTGATTTTATCATTAAACCAATGAATCCTGACATCCTTGAGATAACCATAAAAAAAGCTCTTTCCTCAATTACTTTGAGAAAAGAGGTTAAAATTCTTCAGGAGAAATACCTGAAAGATAATCAACCCTGTTTTATAGGTAAGAGCAAAAACATTGAAGATGTCATGGATTTTGTCAATATTGTGGCAAAAAGTCCAGACACACCTATAATGATATTAGGAGAAACCGGAACGGGAAAAGAGTTGATAGCAAAAGCTATTCATTTCAGAAGTCCTGTGTTCCAAGGACCTTTTATCGCTATTAATTGCTCTGCCTTTCCTAATGAATTAATAGAGAGTGAATTATTCGGGTATGAGGAAGGAGCCTTTTCAGGTGCTAAAAAACAGGGTAAAAGGGGTTTTATTGAAGAAGCTGATAATGGCACTCTTTTTCTTGATGAAGTGGCAGACTTAAGCCTTCAAGGCCAGGCCAAACTTTTAAGATTTCTTGAAAGCGGTGAATTTTTCAAGGTTGGTGGCACTACGAAATATAAAGTAAACGTAAGGGTTGTCTCTGCAACAAATAAAAATCTGGAAGAACTTATGGATAAGGAACTTTTCAGAAAGGATCTATTCTTCAGACTATGTGTTGTAAAAGCAAAAATTCCTTCCTTAAATGAAAGAAGAGATGATATTCTGCCTTTGACTAAGTATTTTTTATATGAGTTCAATAAAAAATTTGAAAAAAACTTGAAAGAAATTTCTAAGGACGCCCAAGTTTTGTTGCTATCACATAAATTTACTGGGAATGTCAGAGAGCTGAAAAATATTATTGAGAGAGCCTCTCTTATTGCAAGAAGCGATGTGCTTACAAAAGAAGACCTTGGACTTTATCAGAAGCCAATTGATGTGCAACCAATAGAACCAGTCCCTTTTGAAGAGCAAACTTGTATTATACCAGATAATGGAATTCATCTTGGCCAATTACTGCAAAGCATTGAAAAAAAATATATGGCACACGCCTTAAAACTTTGCCAGGAAAACGAAAGCAAGGCTGCCAGAATGCTTAGTATGAATCACCATACATTTCGATACAAATGGAAAAAACTTAATAAAATAATATAACATCTACTTAACCCTTCTAAATATTTCTAATTTTCTTAAATCTTCTAATTTATTTTTGTAATATTTCAAGTTTAAATAAAATTAAAAAACCTCTTTTTTTATAACTATCTGTAACTTAAGCCAAATCACCCCACTGTTATAGTTGGCATGCTTAATGCTCTAATTGTTTTTAGACATGTAACTAATTTTGATAGGTAGGTTATGGGAAAAAAACAAGCAAAATCATTTCAGGTCATGCTCATTGATAGTGACAAATATGTCAGAGAATCATTAAGTACATTCTTTGATAATGGACAGCTAAGGTTTTTGATCTTCAAATCCGCATCTGAGGGTCTAAATTCTCTTAAATACCAGGATATTGATGTTGTTATTGCAGATTATTTTCTGCCTGATATGGATGGTTTAACTTTTCTGAAAAAAGTGGCTATTCAAAAACCTGGAATAGCAAGAATCCTGATGGCAACTATTGTAACCGATGAGCTTAAAAATGAAATATCAATGGCTGGGGTTGATGCGTTTTTAGAAAAACCAATTAGCGTAGAATCCCTTGATCATATTATTTCTGAAATTAATGAGAAATATTTACTAAAGATCAAACCGGAGACACACAATGAAAAATGAAAAAACGTGGGATTGGCAGATCTTAAAAAAAGAAATTCCAATAAACGAATGGCAAGAGCGCTTTAACTGGATAGAAGAACCCTGTGTAAGTCCTGATGGAGAAAAAATAGCTTCCATTGTAAATACTGATGATGCTGAATTCAGTGTTTGTGTGAATGGTGAAACCTGGGAAGAAACTTATGAAAAAGCCTGGTCAATGAGATTTGCACCGGATGGGAAGCTCGTAGCTCTGGTGTCAAACGATGAAGAGTGGACTATTAGCGTAAACGGTTCTTCCTGGGAAACAATGTTTGATTATATCTGGGATCTTAAAATTACTTCTAAAGGATCTTTCATTGGAGCTGCTGTTCAAAAAGATGGAGAGTATGGAATGGTTGTTAATGACACCATATGGGATAATCTTTATGCTAATATATCAGGGGTAGTTCTAAGCGAACAGGGTACGTCTGCTGCTATTGTGCAAGTAACACCTATGGGTCAGGGTGATATTGAAGGCTTTAGTGCAGGTATTTTTTCTGCTGCTGTAAACGGGATTAACCAGCCTGAAAAATTTATGAACATATGGGATATTTCTTTTGATAGCCAGGGAAAACAGGTTGCCTATTCCATAAGAAAAAACCGTACTGATTATTCTTTGATGAACAACAATGACCTTTGGGATAAGAATTTTCAGTTTGTGTGGCAGCCTCAATTCATAGAAAAAGACAGCTCTTTGGTTGCCCCAGTCAGACTTGCGGGTAAATGGACATTATTTAAGGATGGCAATCCATTCTGGAAAAAAAACTATAACCAGCTTTGGAAAGTAACAGTGCATAATGATTCTGGTAAAATAGCAGCTATTGTTTCTGATGCTTTTGGGAAATGGACAGTTTCAGAAAATGATAAAATCTGGAATTTTCACTGCGACACCATGATATCAGACCTTTTCTATTCAGATAATGGAGATTCTCTAGTTGCAGTTTTTAAAAACAAGGGATACTGGGATGTTGCTGTTAACGGAAAACCATGGAATATCAAGGCTGATAAACTTTGGAGCCCGATTATTAGCCCTGATAATACAATACTTGCTGCCCGAATGGAAAAAAATGGAAAATATCAGCTGATTGTTAATGGCAAAGTCTATAAAGAACATTTTGACATGATCTTTGAACCGAAAATTAGCCCTGAAAGTGACAAGATTCTTTTAAAAGCGTTAAAAAATGGCGTTTATTCAAGGCAAATACTTACTTTAGACAATATTCTATAAAGGAGAAAGGTATGCATGCTTTTATTAATTTTATTATGGGACCCATGGTCTGGATCTCCTTTTTGATATTTTTCCTAGGGGTTATATTCAGGCTTTATAAGATGTTCAGGCTTGTCAATAAAACTGAAAATTTTATTTATTCATATATGTCATGGAAATATAGTTTGAGATCAATTTTTGCCTGGCTAACACCTTTTCTGCCTGTTAGCACAAGGAAAAGGCCGGTTTTTTGGGGGGTCTCTTATGTTTTTCATGTATTGCTTTTTTTACTTCCAATTTTTTTGCTGTCTCACGTTGTTCTCTTTGAAGAATCAATGCAGTGGTCATGGTTTAGCTTAAGTGACTCTGTTGCTGATATTTTAACAATTTTTGTTATTCTGGCATTGATATTTTTTGCAATTAGAAGAATTACTATTCCGGAAGTGAAATTTTTAACAAGGATGTCAGATTTTCTTTTTATTCTGATTGCAGCGCTTCCATTTATTACTGGGTTTTTGGCTTATCATCAATTTTTCGCCTATCAATATTTATTGATTGCCCATGTAATATCCGGCGAGCTCATGCTTATTTTGATCCCTTTTACCAGGTTTTTTCATATGTTTATGGCACCATTTACAAGGGCATATATGGGTTCGGAATTTGGTAACGTACGTCATGCAAAAGACTGGTAATAAATATTTAAGGAGATATCCATGCAGGATACAATAAATAAAGATCCGGAAACTATAGCAAGAGAAATTGTTGATGAAGGTATTGAAAAGGGGTTGGCAAGACTGACACCTGAAAAAATATCTAAAGTCATTAATCAGGTTTTAACAAAGGAAACAGGCGCACGCTTTAAGGTCTATGTGGAAACCTGCATGCGTTGCGGGTTATGTTCAGATGCTTGTAGTGTGTTTTTGTCCAACGATAGAAAACCCCAGTATTCTCCAGCCGCAAAAGTAAAACAAACTATTCTTGAAATGATCAGTAAAAAAGGAAATGTATCAAAACAATTTTTAAAAGATGCAGTTAGAATATCCCATACTGAATGCAATGTTTGTAAAAGATGCGCCATGTATTGCCCTTTTGGTATTGATATCGCTTATATGATGCTGACGGTGCGGCGGGTATGTCATAAGCTTGAGATCACACCGCTTTATATTCAGGATACTGTCAATTCCCATTCTGCAACCATGAACCAGATGTGGGTTAAAGAGGATGAATGGATAGACACTCTTCAATGGCAGGAAGAAGATGCCAGAGAAGAATTTGAGAATTTAAGAATTCCCCTTGATAAAGATGGCGCTGATATCATGTATTCTGTTATTGCTCCTGAACCTAAATTTCAGGCAGGTTTAATTTATCAGACCGCAGTCATTATGCATGCAGCAGGGCAGAACTGGACCATGCCATCAACACCAGGATGGGACAACAGCAATATGGCAATGTACACAGGAGATTATGAGATATCCGGTCGTATTGCCCAGGTTCACTATGATACAGCAGCGAGGCTGCATGTAAAAAAAATTGTTATGGGCGAATGCGGGCATGCCTTCAGGTCAGTTTATGATATTGGAAACAGGTGGGTTGGCTGGGTAATGCCACCATTTGAACTTATCCATTCGATAGATTTTTTCCATGATCTTCTGGTTTCAGGCAGAATAAAGGTTAAAGAAAAATATAAAAAAACAGTCACCCTCCATGACCCATGCAACATCTCCCGCGGAGGAGGTCTGCATCATAAGGCAAGAGAAATGGTCAATATATTGTGTGAATCTTTTATTGAGATGACTCCAAACAAGGAACATAACTACTGCTGTGGAGCCGGTGGTGGCGTCATCAATTGCGGGCCTCCCTGGAAAGGCACTAGGATGACCAATAACAGGGAAAAAGGAGAACAACTTAAAAGAACAGGGGCTGAAGTTCTAATAGCTCCATGCCATAATTGCCATAGCGGACTTGAAGATATTGTACATCATTATGATTTAGGTATGGAAGTAAAGTTTTTTGGGGACATTATTTATGAAGTAATGGAAAAGACAATTTTTCAGAAAGGCGATTTGTGATGAAATTGAAAAAATGCATATATATAGTGATTACTATCCTGTTTGTAACCGCTTTTTATACATACTCCCAGGAAGATAGTCACCCTACAATTGATAATACAGTTTTTGAAAATCCCCAGAGAACTCAGGCTTTATTTGATCACGATTCTCATAATGAAAAGGCAGAGTTGGAAGATGACTGTTCCATCTGCCATCATGTGTATGAAAACAAAAAATTGATTAAGGATGAGTCCTCTGAAGATAGTTTATGTTCCGAGTGTCATTTTTTAAAGGCGACACCTGAAAACTCTGTTCCTTTAAGAATGGCGTTTCATAACAGGTGCAAAGAGTGCCATTTTGAATCTAACAAAGGACCGGTTTTATGCGGTGAATGCCATATCAGAAAGTGAGGTTGTTATGAGTAAAAAAATAATGATTGTAGATGATGATCCAGCCATTACCAAATATCTTGATATTCTTTTTAAAGATAATGGTTATGAAACCTGTATTGCAGAAGATGGCAAAGATGCTTTTGAACTTTATAAGACTGAGAGCCCTGATCTAATTACCCTTGATCTTGAAATGCCTGAAGAATGGGGCCCACGATTTTTTAGAAAAGTAAGTAAAGTAAAAGGGTTTGATACACCGGTTATTGTAATTAGTGGTCTTACAGGCATAAAACACTCAATTCCAAAAGCTATTGCTTCCTTTGGAAAGCCATTTGATCCAAAAGAAATTTTAAGCAAGATAAAGGAAATATTGAATTAACCTTAAGGAAATTCAAAAGGGACCAAGAGAATCATGTTGAAATCCTTCTTTAAAATAGAGAGTCTTGCATTAAAGCTTATGATCTGTGTTGGGATCGTGCTTTTTGTAAGTATCTTTATTTGGTCCCACTTTACAATCAAATTTCAGGAAAAGACCCTGATTAATAAAAAAATTTCTGAGATTGATAAATTTTGTAACACTGTTTTAAATTTTACCTGGTTTGCTATGTTGCATAACCCAACTGAGGATATGCAAGATATTTTAAAAAGCATGTCAGAATATAATGAACTTGAATCAATCAGAATTTTTAATTGTCAGGGGCAGGTTAAATTTTCAAATACTGCAACGGAACTTGGTTCCAAAGTTGAGAAAACAGATGTGGCCTGCATAATATGTCATGCAACTAAGACCCCTACAATGAAAAAAGATATCAAAGGCAGGGTCAGGATATTTAAATCAGATCAGGGTGAACTTCTTCTGGGTATTATGAATCCTATTTTGAACGAACCTTCTTGCTCAGCCGCGGAATGTCATTACCATCCTAAGGAAATAAAAAAACTTGGTGCCCTTGATGTTGTTGTTTCTTTAAAAGATGTAAAAAATGAAATTAGTCTTACAAAAACAATGTCTGCCTGGACTGCTATCTACCTTTTTATCATTCTTGGAATAACCATCTGCTTTTGTATTTTCCGTTTGGTGACAAATCCCATTAAAAAATTAATCAACGAAACAGATCTTATTGGAAAAGGGATGTATCACAAAAAAATAAACGGTGTGACCCAGCATGATGAAATCGGGAGGTTATCTCTTGCTATTCTGGTTATGGGGGAAAAAATACAGAATAAACAAGAGGAGTTTAATAAGCAGAAAGACCGGTACCAGAATCTCTTTGACCAGGTCCCTTGTAGCATTACTGTGCAGAATAGGGATTATAAACTAATTGAGTTTAATAAGGAGTTTTCAAAAAAATTTAACCCGGAATATGGCGATCACTGTTATTTTGCCTATAAAAGTCTGAGTAAAAAATGCAATAATTGTCCGGTTGAAAGAACCTTTGTTGACGGTAATTCCCATTTCAGTGAAGAGTCTGGCATAAACAAGGATGGAACTGTTGCCCACTGGTTTGTGAAAACCGCACCCCTAAAGGACGAAGAAGGTAATATAGTTGCTGCCATGGAGATGAGTATTGATATTTCCCAGAGAAAAAAATTAGAAGAGATCGTAAAGGATTCAGAACGAAAATATCAGGCTATTTTTAAAAGCATTCCCAATCCTGTATTTATTTTGAATATTGACAACAACCAAATTATGACCTGCAACGACAGTGCCTTGACAGTTTACGGCTATAAAAAGGATGAGCTTAAGAACCAGCCTTTTTCACTTCTTTTTCCAGGAAAAGATGAATACGAGGAATTTTTGAAGAATATTGATAAACCATTCCACGAAAAGTTGATCAATTTTAAAAAAAGTAAGGAGAGCATATATGTGAACATATGGGTCAGTCCTGCTGAATTTACGGAACAAAAAGTACTCCTTGTCACTGTAATTGATATAACTTTATCTGTTGAAGCAGAGCAGCAGCTCATCCAGGCTGGAAAAATGGCAACATTAGGAGAAATGGCGACCGGAATTGCCCATGAACTCAACCAACCTTTGTCCGTAATTAAGACGGCATCTAGCTTTATATGCAAAAAGATTGGTAAAAACGAATTTATTGATAAAGATATTTTAAACACACTTTTTCAAGAGATTGAAACCCATGTAGACAGAGCCTCAAAGATAACCAACCACATGCGTTTGTTCGGCCGAAAATCAGTTTTTTCAAAGGAAGCTGTCAATATAAATGAAAGTATCAAAAGATCATTTGATATTTTCAGCCAGCAATTAAAGCTTCGAGAGATTGAGGTTATATGGAGCCTTGACAATAACTTACCTGAAATACTGGCAGATTCAGCAAGATTGGAACAGGTTTTTATTAATCTCCTTATTAATGCAAGAGATTCCATTGTTGTTCAATTTGAAAAGAATGAAAACAAAAAAGATAAAATAAAAAGGATCAGCATTGCAACTTCATTTGACGAGGGAGTTGTTACTGCCAAAATATCAGACACCGGAACTGGAATTTCAAAAACTATTATGAATAAAATATTTGAACCTTTTTTCACAACTAAAAAAGTGGGGAAGGGTACAGGGCTCGGATTGTCCATAAGTTATGGCATTATCAAGGAGTCTGGTGGAGATATATCGGTCAGTAATAATCCAGAAGGTGGTGTGACGTTTACCATTAGTTTTCATACAGACCCGGGGGTATTAAATGACTAGCAAGGCCATGGAAAATTGCAAAATACTTCTTGTCGATGATGAAGCGGGTATCCGTAATGTTTTGAAAATTACCCTTGAATCATCCGGGTATGACGTATGCCTTGCCTCTGACGGGGAGACTGGACTTAAGACTTTTATTCAAGAAAAGCCTTGTATTGTCGTAACTGATATTAAAATGCCGGGTATTGATGGTATTGAGCTTTTAAAGAGGATTAAAAACCTTAATCCGGAAACAGAGGTTATTGTGATTACCGGCCATGGTGATATGGATTTGGTGGTTAAGAGCCTTCAATATGAAGCAGCAGATTTTATCACCAAACCGATTGACAGCACCGACCTGGAATCTGCCATAAAAAAAGCCCAGGATCGTATTTCCATCACACAGAATATAAAGAGTTATATGGATGACTTAGAAAGCCTTGTGGAAGAGAAAGACAAAAAAATAAATGAATCTGAAAAGCTAGTGACCATCGGGCAGACAATTGCTGGCATGTCCCATGCCATTAAAAATATAGCAGGAGGACTCAAAGGGAGTTCTTTTGTTCTTGAACAGGGAATAGACCAGGGAAATCGTGAATATTTAAAACAGGGCTGGGAAATGATGAAAGGAAACATTGATAAGATAACCAAACTTTCCCTGGATCTTTTAAATTATGCCAAAACAACTAGGCTTGATTTTAAATTGGAAAATCCCAATAAACCGGCCAGAGAAATTATGCAGTTGATGAATCACAGGGCTGTAGAAAAAAACATTATTTTTAAAATGAAGCACTGCCCGGAAAAAAAGCTTATTTTGATGGACTGTGATGCCATACATAATTGTATTTTAAATCTTGTGACCAATGCATTTGATTCCTTTGGTAACCTAATGGACCAGAATCAGCCCAGGATCGTAGACCTTCTCGTTAAAACAGAAAAAAATACTATTGCCTATAGTGTCTTAGATAATGGATGCGGTATTAGCGACACCATCAAAAAATCTATTTTCAACGACTTTATCACAACAAAGGGAATGAATGGAACCGGCTTTGGATTAATGACCACCAAAAAAATAATAGAAGAACATAATGGGGAAATAAGTTTTAAGACTGAGAAAGGAAAAGGCTCTCAGTTTTTTATCAAACTCCCGTTAAGAACCAAAGCCTAAGAAAGGGGCTTTTATAACAATGGAAAAAATTCTTATCAATAAAAACGGTGGTATTACAAAAAAGGATAAAAAAATCACCACATCTGTTCTGAAATTATTAGGAAACACTATTGAGGTTGATAAAGGCTTTACCCTTGGTTCTTTTTTCATGATGGTTAAACTATATCCGGATTTAAAAAATATCAGCGAAATTGTAGAACCGCTTCTGGAGATTGTTGCAAAAGCCGATAGCCCGTCAATTAAAAACAACGAATTAGACTCATTATTGTTTTACAAAACAATTGAAATAAAAGGATTTCCAGGAACTCCAAGCTTGACTCTTTATAACACTTTGAAAGGAATAACTGACAAGAAGGCTAAAGATTTAAAGTTTTTTCATTTGGAAACTTTATTGGATCACAAATTAAAATTAGGGAAATTAGAACATGTTGTTTTTGGAGATAAGGAAGATGTTTTTCAGTATGACACCTTTTATACTTTGTTTGAACTTGTTGAAGGTATTGCCTGGGAATTATCTTTTAATTTTAACCCATTACAATGTTCCATAAGGAGGTAACTATGTTTAAAAAAATGCTATTTGCCACGACTGCTTCACCAGCGTGTGATGCCGCAGCTAAAATCGCTTTTGAGCTTGCCGAGAAATATAAATCAGAATTGATCCTTTACCATGTATTTGGTGTCCCTTCCCATGGAAGTGGTTTTACTGTGACAGACTACCTGACAGGAGAAGAGGACCAGGCAACTCCAGATTATATTGAGTGGGTAAAAGATGAGTTGAAAAACACTTATGCAACTCTCATTGAAAAGCATGGAGAACCCAGAATTGAAGTTCTTTCGGGAATCCCTTCCACGGAGATTTTGAGATTTGCAAGAAAAGAAGAGGTTGATTGTATTATTATGGGCGCCCACACTAGACAGGATGAAACCGGAGCAGTGAGGTTCCGAGGTATAGTAGGTACAACATTGCAAACTGTTGGTCAAAGAGCCAGGTGTCCGGTGCTGATTATCAGCAGACCGTGTGAAACCTGCTTCTGGTACTTTAATAAAATAATTTTTGGAACTGATTTCTCAAAAGCCTCCATGTCTGCATTTAAATTTGCCTATAAAATGGCAGAATCTATTGGATGTAAACTATATCTTTTTCATGCCCTTGATATTGATGTTTCCCAGGCGGGTGTTTCCCCGGGTCAAGAATCAATTGAGGATAGAATAAAAGAAGCAAGAGCAAGAATTGAAAAAGAATATGTTTCACAAATGGATGATTTTGATAACTATGAGATTGCTATATGGGAAGGTATCCCTTATGTGGAATTACTAAAATTTACCAGAGAAACCAGTGGTGATTTAATTGTCATGGCCCATCACACTAAAAATATTTCACCTGACGAAGCTCTTCTTGGAACAACAGTTGAACAAGTTGTTTTGAGGTCAGCGTGTCCAGTTGCTAGTGTAAATAGACCGGACAGATTGTAAACGTGTATTTAAGATGGATTTAAAAAAAATAAAACCCAAGGTTCTTATCATTGACGATGAGATGCAAATGAGATTTTATATCATGACTCTTGTCAAGTCATTGGGGTTTGATCCTGTAATGGCAAAAGATGGTGTCCAGGGGCTTGATATTTTGGCTGATATTAAGCCTTCAGCAATTATTTTGGATATCATGATGCCTCAAAAAGGAGGATCCTTGGTCTACCAGGAACTCGTATCCAACCCTGAATTCAATCATATCCCGATTGTTTTCTTTTCCGGGGTTGACCGTAAAGCATTTTTTCACTATATAAAAATGCTCAATATTAATTCTAAAAATATAATTCCTGAGCCTGAATTTTATGTTGCAAAAGATGCAGAACCTGAATATCTTAAGGAAGTTATTAAAATATGTGTATTAAGAAATGATCCTAACTCAAAATAGCTGAATTAAGGACAACCAAATATGACAGTGAAAGTTTTGCTTGTAGATGATGAAGACGGTATCCTAAAAGTATTAAAAATCTATTTGCAAGATGCGGGATATGAAGTATCTACCGCAGATGATGGACAAAAGGCTGCTGCCAAAATAGACATGGAATTTTTCGATATAGTTCTTTCAGATATAAGAATGCCGGGTATCGATGGTATTTCATTGCTAAAACACATAAAAAAGAAAGACCCAAGCACTGAAGTTATCATGCTCACGGGACATGGAGACTATAAGCTTGCCATTGAAAGTTTAAAGCTTGATGCTGTTGACTTCATTTCAAAACCCATTGACAATGATGTTCTGGATATTGCTTTGAAAAGAGCAAATGACAGGATTGACAATAGAAAAGAGATTTTAAACTATACAAAAAATCTTGAGACCCTTGTAGAAGAGAAAACTCAAAAACTTGTGGAATCAGAGAAAAGATATATTCAACTGTTCAATGAATCTCCAACCTATATATCAATTCAGGATAAAGATCTTAACATTATAGAAACCAACAAGATATTTAAAGAACATTTCAACTATAAAGAGAAAATGACCTGTCATGAGGTGTATAAGAAGAGTAAATCACCGTGTTCTGACTGCCCTGTTATACAGACATTCGCGGATGGGAAATCTCACATAGCTGAAATGGAGGTCGTTCTAAAAGATTCAAGTGTACGAAATATTTTAATTCAGACATCTGCCATTCCAAACTCTTCAGGAGAAATAACCCATGTAATGGAAATGGCCACAGATATAACAATGATCCATGAGCTTCAGGATTATCTGGCTGCTCTTGGTCTTCATATCGGCTCTGTTTCCCATGGTCTCAAACAGGTTTTAACCGGATTGGATGGCGGTTCATATCTTATAGAATCGGGACTGGAGAAAAAGAATAATCAACAAATATTAGAAGGATGGGGAATTGTTAAAGAAAAGATTTCAAAAACAAGGCAAATGGTGCTTGACATCCTGTACCATACTAAAAAAAGGGAACCAGACAGATCAGCTATTTTTTTATCTGAACTTGTCAAAGAAATTGTTTCAACAATTAAGCCAAAAGCAGATCAGGAAAACATCAGGCTAAATGTAGAATATCCCGAAGATAAGCTTTCAATCTATATTGATAAAACAGCTGTTTTTGCAGCTTTTATGAGTATCCTTGAAAACGCGGTTGATGCATGTATGTCAAATAAAAAAAAAGGTGCAATAAGCTTTGTAATTGAGCGTAAGAAATCTAATGTTATTTGTAATTATTCAGCAAAAAAA
>JAGLHT010000002.1 GCA_023143455.1 Desulfobacterales bacterium | reverse complement strand
TTAAAATAAAAACGAATGCCATTGGTTGGAGAGGGGCACCATTTACGGAGGTGATTAAGACGACACTTTATGTGTCTAAGCTTGCTGAAAGATTGTTGGAGAGGGGCACCATTTACGGAGGTGATTAAGACCTTCCGGGGCTTCGATGACGCTTGGTAAGCTGTTGGAGAGGGGCACCATTTACGGAGGTGATTAAGACTTTTCGGTTCATGGTATATTCTTATTTTTTTTTTGTTGGAGAGGGGCACCATTTACGGAGGTGATTAAGACCTTAGGGTCTCCCCAAGCAAGATATTGCCAGTTGGAGAGGGGCACCATTTACGGAGGTGATTAAGACAAAATACCTTGTTCGTTGGGGAGCATAATAAAAGTTGGAGAGGGGCACCATTTACGGAGGTGATTAAGACCGTCTAATTCTAGTGATATAGAATTAATTTTTTTGTTGGAGAGGGGCACCATTTACGGAGGTGATTATGGTCATTCATAAAAAAGGGGAAAATGAAACAGATTAGTCTTGAAAACAAATTTTATGATGCTAAACCTTTGCTTGAACTTGAAATAGCTAAATACAGGCTTTCATTTTCTACAAAAATACCTGTCAACATAAAAAGCCTGACTCCTGTTATCAGGAGCAGGCTTGGGTATATCCTTAAAGGCAGGTTCTGCCCTTTTCAGGATTATCAGACTGTTTCGTGCAAGAACTGCTCAAAAGCTTCTGATTGCCTTTATATCAAACTTTTCTCCCCGACTCTGGACTCGATTACTGCACAATTTAAAGGCAATGGCAGAAGTCATTCTACTCCTCCCAGACCCTATTCTCTGGATATTATTTTGAAAAATTTCAATTCTGAAATGATAGTTGAAGATACAGGACAGGTTGAACTTACACTTATTGGAAGAAAAGCAATTCAATATCAGAGACCCATGCTTGAATCAATTTTCCACGCCATGGCATCTATACATACCTCACACTTTTTACGTAATGTTGATACAGATATTACGAATCCCTTTATTCCGTTTTTCTGGGAAAAAGTCATACCTTTTAACAATGATGAGATACAGCAAATCATTGTTAAGGGAGAAGATTATATTGCAGTTAATACAAGTGGTCATACGCTTGAAGAGTGGGTTAATGCTTTGCCGCTCCCGGAAAGTAAGTATGGCAGTAAATTTTTTTCCTTGCTTGATATTAAACTCAGAACACCGTTTCAGCTTGAGCGTATTCAAGAAAAAATTACTTTTACGACATTTTTGCAATCCATCCTGTCACGGCTGCGCGACTTGAAACGGATTTATCATCCAGACAATGACATGGGTGATTTTCCAAAAACATTCTATGAAAAATCTGATTTAGTTTCCACCTTCAGCAATCTTGAGATTGTTAATTATTCCTGGTATTCTCATGCTCAGAAAAAGAATATCCATATTGGTGGTCTCATAGGTGATTTGATTTTCAAAGGAGATATTGAACCTTTTTTGTCTTTACTTGCAGCAGGTTCTTTAATAGGGATCGGGAAAAAAACAGTTTACGGTCTTGGCCGTTTTGAAATTGTGTAGAGATGGTTTCATCAAGACCTTTCGTTTTTTTTAATTAAACTATAACTACACCAAGATTAAATCTTTTCGATTTTAAGTGGCTTTTGACCTTTTTTTAATTCTTTATTTGTCTTTGTAAGCATTTCTTTGCTTGAAATTACAACGGTTCCTTTATTTTTCATGTCAGATGAGTCAAAGTATTTTTCAGCAGCAATTAGTATCTTTTCTTTTGTGGTTGCAAGTAGTTTTTCTTTGAAATTAGCACGGATTTCATCGGAAAGACCTACAATGTTTCGGTAGAAAGCATTAATAGAAGCTGGTCCAGGTGTCTCAGGCTTGTCAATATCAGCACAGACCTGAAGTATTGCCTCTTTAATATCATCATCAGAATAAGAATCTTTTTGTTTGATAAAATCACAGCTCTTTTGATAGGTATCAAGAGTCCTTTGTATATTAGGGTCCCTGTATGAAGCAAATGAGAATATTCCATTTTCAGAATTATATAGTGCAAACCCTCCATATGCCCCACCTTTTTCTCTTATTTCCCTGTGAAGATAAAGAGATCTTAAAAGCCTGCTGATTATGGCAAGGCTTGCTGAATCTTCATGAATAATGCGGACTGTTTTAAAAGACTGGGCAGTAAAAGAGACAGATGTGTCTGTACTGAAGCCTTCATGGGGGAATGTTTTGTCCTGATTAATGGCAATTGTTTTAGAAGCATTACCTGTGTTCTCTGCCAGAATATTTTTTATTTCTTTTATTTTTTTGGACGCTTGTACAATAGAATCTTTTCCCCCTATTACAGCAGGTGTTAAATTATTCTTCTGGAAACTTAATTTTGAGATATCGTTTAGGTCTGAAGAAAGTTTACTATAATCATAGTCCTTACCTTCTATTCTTTTAATGAGATCTTTTATAAATCTGTATTGAGTGATCCCGCTCCAAATTTCGCTCAATGAAGAACTGTATGTTAAGTTTCTTGAAGCAAGAGAGATAGCATATCTGTGCCCATTTCTAACAATTGATGATTCAAACTGAGCTTTTGATTGATCCAAAAGTTGTTTAAGTCTTTCTAAATCAGAAAAGTCTGCATAACTAATAAATTCTTGTAAAAGATCAAAAAGTTTTCCTACATTTCTATCCAATGATTTGCCCTGGAAAGAAAGAAAAGAATGGTAATCAATATTATCAGAAAACTTGGTTCCAATATAAGGCGAAATCGAAATTCCACCAGTATAAAGATCCATGATCTTTGCCATGTCAGCATAATTTCTTTGTTTTGTACCTGAATTTATAAAAGCTCTACTGAAAAATGGTATAAGGGGAAGAAGCTCTTTTTTGACATTGCCTATCCCAACAGGGCAAGTAAAATATAAAATACCAGAAGTCGGCTTTTGATAACAGGTAAGATCTGAAACGCCAGCAATGTTATCCGGCGCAATTTTTTCAATTTCCGGGGGTACATCACTAAGATCTAAACATGGAAGAGATGAAAGGTCTTCTTCTGATTCCTGAAGCAGAACGAGTTCTTTAGCATCCTGGATAATTTTTGTAAGAGCTTGATCTGTTTTTTCTTTTTTTAATTTTTCAAGAGTTAAAGCAAGTTCTTTTTTTGTGCGGTTTATCTCTTTTTGTTCCATTTCATGATCAGGGGCAAGCGTAAACAAGACTCTGTGAGGGTTGTTAATAAAATACTCTTCAATCTTTTTTTCTAAAAAGCCACCTTTGTCAATTAGGCTTTTTAATTTTTCAATATCTTCATCAAACTCAATGCAATTTACAGGATCACCATTGTGTAACCATGTCCCTGCAAAGGACAGAAATAACTTGAGTCCAAAGGGGTAAGGAGTATTTGTTTTTTCTTTTCTGGAAAATTCAATCTGGTGGATTGCTGAATCAATGAGGTTTTTATCAATCCCTTTTTCCACAACATTCTTAAGAGTTGAAAAAATAATCTTTTCAACTTGACTGACAGAATCTTTTTTTATCTCTTTGAGCCCACAGGCAAATAGAGTGTCACGCATCTCCGGATCAAAGCCTGTGCCATCAGACAAATCAGAGCCTAGACCTGAATCAATTAATGCTTTTCTTAATGGTGATGCAGCATTGCCTAAAAGTATCTGTTCTAAAACTATCAAGACCAGCATTTCAAAAAAATTTTTGGTATCCGCAGTGAGCCATGCAACACATGCCTGGTACTTTTTTGTATGGTTTTTTGTTTTTGAAAGAGGATAATAGCAAGTAACTTTCTTGGGCTTGGTCCATCTTGGTTGAGAGAGAATTGTTGTATCCATCTCTTTTTTGTTAAATTCCGAAAGAATTTTTTTATCAATGAATTTAAGATGGTCTTCTAAATCAAAAGAACCATAGGTATAGAAAAAAGCATTTGAAGGGTGATAAAATTTTGAGTGAAAAGCTTTAAGACCCTCATGGGAAAGTTTTGGAATTTCAGAAGGCTCCCCACCTGAATTATTACTATATGTTGTTGAAGGATATAGAACTTTTAGTAATGATCGCCCTAATATTTCTGAAGGAGATGACATTGCCCCTTTCATTTCATTGTACACAACGCCTTTATAAACAAGCTCTTCGCTACTTTCAGTCGTAATAAGCTCTAAGCGATGTCCTTCCTGTTTAAAACTCAGTTCGTCAAGTTTTGGAAAAAAAGTTGCATCAAGGTAGACATCTGCGAGGTTATAATAATCTTTTAAATTTTGGGTGCTAAAAGGATACATTGTCCAGTCCGAGGAGGTAAATGCATTCATAAAGGTGGATAACCCCCTTTTGAGCATAGAAAAGAACGGGTCTTTAACATTGAATTTTCTGGAACCGCATAAAACTGTATGTTCTAAAATATGTGCAACTCCGGTGGAATCTTCAGGCACTGTTCGGAATACTACGGCAAAAGTATTTTCTTTGTCTTTGTTTTTTATGTGTATATGTTTTGTGCCGGTGACTTCATGCTCAAGCTGTATTAGGACAGAGTCGAGCTCTTTAAGATTTTTAACACGATTTACTACATACCCGTGGAGACGGTTTCCTTTTTTCATACTGAAAATATTCCCTGGAATGAAAGACTGTTAAATTGTTTTATAAATTCCGCGTTTTACTTTTTTTATCTTTTTAATTTTATCAAGGCGGTATATAATATTTCGTAATTTCTTATCATCAAATTTGGTTTTATCTTTGATTTGCTTAAAGCTCACACCTTCAGGATATTTTTCAACAAAATCAATCACCTCAGCAGAAGCACTTTTTGATTTTACTTTGCTTCTTTGCTTAAAATTTTTTGTTTCTGTTTGTTGTTGGAAAAAAAGACCTTCAAGCTTATCAAGTCGGTTGTTTAAATCCCTTACCTGGGTTCCGGAAGGAATATCAAATCTATTAAAAAAAGATTTTAAAAACCCATCCCAATTAACGCCTTGCCCAAAATGTTCGCTCATGACAATCCTCCATAAATAATTATCAAAAATAATACGGAAACTGAGTATTCATGCCTTTATAACCTGCTCCGTATTTACTTATCTCATATGCTCTTATTTAATGCAAAATAATACCAGTTGAACAATCTTTATTATTGAAGTATATTCACATTTTTAACTTAAAAAGCAAAAGAAAGTCAAGTAGTAATTTCATGAAATCAAAAAACAAGGGAAATACAAATGACTTTTCCAGCACAACTTCTTAGGAAAAACAATATTTTTCCTAAGAAAGATTTTGGTCAGAATTTTCTTATCGACGATCAGACCGCCCAAATGATAATAAAACGAGCAGGTATTGATAAGGACGACATTGTATTAGAGATAGGTTCCGGTCTTGGAGCTCTTACTGTACAAGCTTCAAAAAAGGCGAAAAAAGTATATGGTATTGAAAAAGATGATCGGCTGATTGATCTGTTAAAGGAAGAAGTAGTTAAGTCCGGTCAAAGTAATATTGAAATTATTTGTAAAGATATTATGAAGCTTAACATTGAAGAATTTGCACAAACACAAAGAAAAAAACTTGTAATAATAGGAAACCTTCCTTATAATATATCATCACAGATACTTTTTCGGCTAGTTGAAAATAGAGAGTTTATAAAAAGGGCATATCTTATGTTCCAATTAGAGCTTGCTAATAGAATTACAGCTTTTCCCGGGAGTAAAGATTATAGTAGACTATCTGCTGTGATGCAGTATTGTTCTACTGTCAAACCAATTGCAGACATTAAACCTCATCTTTTTTTTCCAAAGCCTGCGGTACAATCCAGGGTGATTGAAGTGTCTTTTTTTGACACACCCGCCTTTTCTTACGAAAAGGAAAAATTTCTTTTTAAAGTTATTAAGGCAGCTTTCTCTAAGCGAAGAAAAACATTGAAAAACTCTCTGGCCGGAGATGACCTCTTAATAAACAGAGAAGAAGCAGAAAAGATTTTGAAAACAGCTAAAATTGATCCTGTACGAAGAGGAGAAACTGTTAATGTAGAAGAATTTGTAAATCTTGCAAAAGAAGCATGGAATTCTACTAGGGAGGACAAATGGTAAACAGCAGCCGGCTCAGTATTGATGACCTGATCCGAATTGTCTCAAATGGGGGTCGCGTTAAGACTGGTATTGATATATATAATTCAAAAGGGACCCTTCTTCTTGATAAAGATTTTCTTGTGAAAACAACAAAAACTCTAAATATTATTAAAGATAATGGAGTTACTTCGATTATTATAAATTCCAGCCAAAACAGTGGTATCTGGGATAAAGAAGGTAATCATATTGGTTTTGATCCAAGTGGTTCAATTGAGTCTGATGGTTTAGCCAGCAATAAAGAGAGTGAAAAAAGCCATGGATTATCTTTTGATCCTAGGTCCGGCGAAATTGAAAAAAAGCTTTATGAAATAGAAGAGGTTAAAAAAACTGCTGAAATTAAATATGCTGAAGCAAAGGTAAATGTTAAAAAAGTCCTTACCGATATAAGAGAAACCGGTGGCAAATTTGACTACATCGAAGTGGAAGACAATGTCGCTGACTTGGTGGGCTTTTTAACTGAAACGGATAATGCTTTCTCATTTCTTACAAAAGAGTTGTTCTCGTATGATGACTACCTCTATAACCACTCAGTAAATGTCTGTGCTATTGGTACCGCAATATTAAATCGTTTTAACAAGCATTTCAGTTCTTTTATAAATGATTTTTTAAGAGCAGGAAATAATCAAAAAGCCTTAGAATCATTTCCTACGGAAAACGGTAAAGTGGTGGATTGTTTCAGGCTTTTTCAGAAAGATGATTTAAGTGATATCTCTCTAGGTCTTTTCCTTCATGATATTGGAAAAGTCATGGTATCTGAAACTATACTTAATAAAAAAGGTAAACTTACTGATAAAGAGTTTGAAGAAGTAAAAAAACATTCCTATGAGTATGGAATGTTTATTCTTGAAGAAAACAAACTTAAAAATTCATATTTAAAAAATATTATTAAATATCATCATGGCCCTTTATTTGAGAATGAAGGAAGGTGTTATCCTGATGGGGCTAAATTCTACGAAATTCCAATCTATGTTAAAATATGCAAGCTTGCAGATATATTTGATGCCATGACCTCAAAAAGATGCTACAAAGAGGCATTTAATCAAATCAACGTAGTAACGGACCTTTTCAGGAAATATGCTCAAAAGGACAGGCTTCTTCAACTTATCCTTCATTCCTTTGTAAAAAGTATTGGGATTTACCCTCCGGGAAGTATTGTATTCCTTAAAAACGGACAACTTGCCTATGTCTTGCACAGTGAAGGGCCACTCCTTCTCCCCTTTACAGATGAAAATCAAGCAACTCTGAAGAGAAAATCAGACCCTGTTGATGCAAGTAGTAAAGACACAGATAAATCTTTTCAAGTAGATGCCAATAGAAGTGTAAAAAACCCTACAGATGTTTACGGCCTTCTCCCTCCCTACCTTAAAAAAATAATTTCAAAAATTGCTGATTGATATATCAATCTGAATCGTTCCTAAAAATGCTTTAAATTTTTTTATTATGTGTTATGTGTATAGGTTGTTTAAATATAAATTAAAAGGATAGATATATGATAAAAGTTAATGAGAACTATGGCAAATTAAAAGCTTCTTATCTTTTTGCAGATATTGCAAAAAGGGTTGAAACCTTTCAAGCTGAAAGCCCTGACAAAAAAATCATCAAATTAGGTATAGGAGACGTTACAAAACCATTGCCTGACGCGTGTATTAAGGCATTCCATCAAGGTGTTGATGAAATGGCTAAAGAAGCAACTTTCAGAGGATATGGTCCTTCGGGGGGATATCCTTTTATAAGAGAAATAATCAGCAAAGAAGACTTTCAAAAAAGAGGAGCGGCAATAAGCTCTGATGAGATTTTTGTAAGTGATGGTTCAAAATGCGATACTGCAAATTTTCAGGAACTTTTTGCTAATGATATTAAGATTGGAATCCCTGACCCTGTTTATCCTGTCTACCTTGATTCAAATGTTATGGCAGGGAGAACAGGACCCTATGAAGATGGCAGATATCAGGGGATTCACTATTTAGAATGTACAAAAGAAAATAATTTTTTGCCTGAAATACCTGATACAAACCTGGATCTTATTTACCTTTGCTTTCCAAATAATCCTATTGGAACGACTGCATCAAAACAATATTTAAAACAATGGGTTGATTACGCAAGAGAGAATAAAGCTTTAATTTTATTTGATGCTGCTTACGAAGCATTTATAAGAGATGGTTCTCCTCATTCTATTTTTGAAATTGAAGGTGCAAAAGAAGTTGCTGTGGAATTCAGAAGTTTTTCTAAAACCGCAGGATTCACAGGAACAAGATGCGCCATTACTATTGTTTCAAAAGAATGCATGATCTATAATAATAACAACGAAAAAATTTCGCTTCATTCACTCTGGAGCAGAAGGCAGAATACAAAATTTAATGGTGTTTCCTATCCTGTACAAAAAGCTGCCGCTGCAGTTTATTCCGTCCAGGGGCAAAAAGAAACAAAATCGCTTGTATCATATTATCTTAAGAATGCTGAAATAGTAACCCAAGCTCTGGATTCTCTTGGATTTGAATATGTTGGTGGTGGTAGTTCTCCCTATATTTGGGTTGATGGTAAGAATAGAGACTCATGGGAGTTTTTCCAATTTCTTCTTTCAAAGGCAGCAGTTGTATGTACACCTGGAGCAGGCTTTGGTAAATGCGGCGATAAATATATAAGAATCAGTGCCTTTAACAGTCATGAAAATGTAAAAGAAGCAATGCGCCGTTTGAAAGATATTTTATAATGGATCATTTTTTTAATGTAAAAACCCTTGATCAGGTTTTGGAAAACCTTTCAAGATTTGAATGCATGGGAACAGAAATAGTTTCTGTGATAGACTCCACATCAAGGATACTTGCCCAAGACATTACAGCCTCTCTGGATCTACCTGGTTTCAGGCGAGCTACAATGGACGGTTATGCTGTTGTTGCAAAATCAACATTTGGAGCAACTGAGTCAAATCCTTCATGGCTTGAAATCGCAGGAGAAGTAAAAATGGGGCAAACACCGACTTTTTCCCTTAAGCCGGGCTTTGCTGCAGGTATTTCCACAGGAGGTATGCTTCCTGTGGGGGCAGACAGTGTTGTCATGATTGAACACACTGAAACGATTGATGAAAATTCTGTTGAAATTTATAAAAGTGTGGCCCCACTCCAACATGTAATTGATGCATCTGAAGATTTTGCAAAAGGTGAGGTAGTGTTACAAAAGGGTTTGGAACTTCGACCTCCTGAAGCCGGGCTTGCAGCGGCACTGGGATATTCTAAAATAAAAGTTTATAAAAGGCCACAAGTTGGAATAATTTCCACGGGGGATGAGATAATAGATATTAGTCAGATTCCAGGTCCAGGACAAATAAGAGATATTAATTCATATACTATGGCAGGATTTGTAAAAGAAGCGAAATGCATACCTCGCCTTTACGGTATAATTAAAGATGATCTTGCAGCTTTGCTTACAACATGTGAAAAAGCTTTCAAAGAATGCGACATGGTTATGATTTCCGGTGGGAGTTCCGTTGGAATAAGGGATTTCACAATTGACGTTTTAAGTAAAATTGAAGAATCTGAAATCCTCGCCCATGGCATTTCAATAAGCCCTGGTAAACCTACAATTTTTGCAAAATCAGGGAATAAACCTTTATGGGGATTACCCGGCCAGGTAGTCTCTGCCATGGTAGTTTTTAAAATAGTTGTCCTTCCTTTTTTAAATAAACTTAAAGGGCAAAGCAATGTTTTTGAAAATAAATTAAAAATTCCGGCAAGACTATCACGCAATGTCGCATCAACTCAAGGGCGACAGGATTTTGTAAGAATTCGTCTGACAAAACAAGCTGACGGGCTTTCTGCAGAACCAGTCCTTGGGAAATCAGGTCTAATAAAAACCATGGTGCAAGCTGATGGTCTTCTTGAAATTGGCGAAAATGTTGAGGGCATTGAAAAAGATTCTATTGTTAACATAATCCCTCTATAACAAATCAAAACGAGAATAAAAATGAAACGTAATGTATATCTTGATATGAAAAGTATTGAAGAGGCAAGAAAGATTCTTTTTGATAATTTCAAAGATCTTGCCATGCCTGTTGAAACAATAAATTCAGTTGACGCCTTTGAAAGAGTGCTTGCAGAACCAGTGTTTGCGGTTACATCTTCACCTAATTTTCATGCTGCTGCAATGGATGGAGTTGCTGTTGATGCAAAATCTAGCTTTGGTGCTAACCCTGATACCCCTATAAAATTGGTAATTGATAAAGATGCTTTCTGGATAAACACAGGGCGTGTTATGCCGGAAAATACCAATGCAGTTATTATGATAGAAAACTTAAATAGCATTGATGCCGATAATATTGAAATTGAAGCCCCGGTATTTCCATGGCACCATGTAAGAAAGATGGGAGAAGATATTGTTGCAACTGAGCTTTTATTCCCCAGAGGTCATAAAGTTGATGCTTATTCCATGGGAGCTCTTTTGTCAGGTGGAATTTTTCAAGTTAAGGTTCATAAAAAACCAAAAGTTCTTATTATTCCTACAGGGTCGGAGTTAAAACAATGGGAAAATATCAAAACTGAAACCTTGGAACCAGGAGATGTCATAGAGTCAAATTCCACAGTATTGGGGCAACTTTGCAAAAAGTTCGGAGCAGAGTTTGAATGTCATACAATGCTTAAAGATGATCTTGAGAATATTAAGGCTGTTGTGAAACAAGCCGCCTCAAACACTCAATATGATATGATAATGATAATTGGTGGTTCTTCAGCAGGATCAATGGATTTTGCAAAACCTGTTATTTCAGAGCTTGGTGAGGTTTTTGTCCATGGAGTTACAATGATGCCTGGCAAGCCTGTGCTTTTTGGCAAGGTTCTTGATACTCCTGTTTTTGGAATTCCAGGATATCCTGTCTCTGCGATTGTTGCATTTGAACAACTTGCAGGACCTTTTCTTGCTGAAATACAAAAATTCAGACCGGAAAAAAGAAATATTGTTCAAGTAAAACCTTCAAGAAAAATTACTTCAAAGCTTGGGCAGGAAGAATTTATCAGGGTAAAAATCGGTTCTGTGGATGATAAGTTTATTGCATCTCAACTGCCGAGAGGCTCTGGAAGCATAACAACGTTAACAGAAGCAGATGGCATTATCAGGATACCTTCAAATAGTGAAGGAATATTGGAAACTGAAGAAATAAGTGCTCAACTTTTAAAACCCCTTGAAGAAATTGAAAAAACAATTGTTATAACTGGCTCCCACGATAATACACTTGATTTGCTTTCCGATCAAATAAGAGAAGATAATAAAAATTTTAGCATATCCTCCAGCCATGTTGGAAGCATGGGCGGACTCATGGCAATTAAAAAAGGCGTATGCCATTTAGCAGGTGCCCACCTTCTTGATCCTGAAGATGGCTCATATAATATTTCATATATTAAAAAGTATTTAAAAGATGAAAAAATTAAGCTTGTAAACCTGGTTATGCGGGATCAAGGCTTAATAATAGCAAAAAATAATCCTAAAAAGATAGAAGGGCTCCAGGATTTGAAAAGAAAGGATATCACTTTTATCAACAGGCAATCTGGTTCTGGAACAAGGATCCTTCTTGATTATAAACTGGGTGAGCTTGGCATAACATCAGATCAGATAAAAGGGTATGAAAATGAAGAATACACCCATATGTCTGTGGCAGTTGATGTGCTTTCAGGAAAAGCAGATACTGGACTTGGTATAAATGCAGCAGCAATTGCACTTAATCTTGATTTTATTCCTGTTATTACAGAAGAATATGACCTTGTTATCCCGGAAAGATTTTTTGACACAGATAAAATTCAGGCTTTGCTTGAAACAATAAGAACTGACAGGTTTAAAGAAAGAGTGAGGGCTCTTGGGGGTTATTCTACTGAAAAAACAGGTGAAATTTTGTTTGAGGTTTGATTTATGACTTTACCAATTAAGAGTTTCTCGGGAACTTGTGTTTCCCCGCAAGGTCGATTTGTTTATGGAATTCATAAGCCTTGTTTTAATATTGCCAATTTAAGAGAAAAAGATTTTATTTCAGCGATAGGTAAGCTTCCTGACAAAACTGAAGTTAGTAATGATGCAAACTTTCCTGACAATAATGTTAAAGAAGAAAATGCTGATATAATTTATGAGATTCCAAATCCGTTTCCTTTTCGGGGAGCAACTTATATCAATTCCAACTGGGCAGATCAAAATGCAGCGCAGCCTGGAAAAATTCAAATAGAGAAACAAAAACCATTTTCTTTTCAAGAGAGTATGAAAACATGGTTAAAAAAAACTGCTCTTTTACCGGAACAAAAAAGAGAACTCTATAATATTCTTCCACGCCCTGTTACCATAGCAATTGCAGAGTCCTCAACTGACCCTGATGAACTTATTGAACTTGCAAAAACAATCTGCACATTTGTGTTTGATAAAAAAGGTAAAATTCCCCAGGGGCTTTTTTTTAAAAAAGATGAAAAGGGCAACGCTTTTCCTTATATTAAAGATCATGCTTTGTTTGAAATTATTGCAAACAATCAATATCTTCCAGATGTTTATAAAAATGTCATGGTTTTAATTCCAGGGATTCAAGGGACAAGCGAAATAACCGGTGATAAGCATGACGACAATACAAAAGTTCATGTGTTTGAATATTTACGTAGAAATTCATATATTCCCTGGGGGCACTTTGCAGCAAACATGGCAAATAACTCAGTAAGATATAGTGCAGGAAATCTTCTGCTCAGCGACATGGAAGGGATGCGCCATCTTTACTATCAAAGGACATACATAAGACTTGCAGAACAGCTTGATATCTCAATGTCCCAAGTTGAATCAAAAAAAGCTCTTTCAAATGAGACCCTGGAAAATTTGCGTTTTGAAATAATAGAAAAGCTTTCTAAAAATAACAAAAAACTTGTTTTTAACAGATCGCTGTGGGGATGGAATTATGGGTTTGGATATAGTCATTCAGGCTACAACCTCCATGCTTCCCATCAACAGATACATCAGCAGTATGCAATGATTCCAAGAGATGTCTCTGGTTCTGACGAAGTATCAATGCCTGCATATTCTTTAGGCGATTTAATTGAAGAATTTGTGCAAGCATATAGAAAAAAGACAGGGAAAAGTTTTTTTGAAAATTATCTTTTAGCCATTAACTCCAATACAAGGACTGATGGCAACTCTTCAAAAGAAGCATCTTTAAAAGTTTTTGAAGATGAAAATGTTATTCTTTTTGTTCCCAAGGCCCAAACATCCCAGTTTGAACTTCAATTAATGCCTAAAAAACAATGCGGCAACGTGTTAGAAGCAGATTTAAAGATGAGAAAATCAATAGACAAAGCAATTCTGATAAGCCTTCAGACTCTTGAATCTCTTGGTGCAACAATGGTTACTTCAATTGAATTTTCCAAACGTTTTGATTTAGACAATAATCATGACCAGAATTTACTCTATTCTTTTTTACCAAAACTACCCATGTCACCCGGTGCATTCAGCGAAGCTCAGTTAAGATGGATAAACGGGCATTATCCGGAAGATTTTGCTTTGGCATGCCGCTGTGTGTGATAATGTAGCATTGTAAATGGCGGGTTTTATAAATCTGAGATTACCATTCCATAGGAATTCTTTGTTTGGAGATCATTCCCAAATGATTGAATTTCCGTAATCCTTACTCTGTTTTTATGCTCATTGACAATAATTTTGGAATATTTTCCCTGGATTAATGTTCCGGCAACTAGGGCACCTTCTACTTTTACAACAGGTCTTGGAGGATTGTCCTGATTTGTTTTTTTCAGTAAAAATTTTTCTTTTACAGTGTCTCTTACTGTTTTTGAGCAGATTAGCTCAGCTTCTTTAGCTTCTTGAAATTTATTTTCAAGTTCCTGTTTTTGAGTTTCAAGTTTTTCTAACTTTTCAGTTTTTACAACTATGCTTTCCTCCATCATTTTTTTCCCATCTTTATTGTCACCATCTAATTTTTTTAGCATTGCCTGGGTTTTTTCTATAGATGAAGATAAATTTGAAATTATTGAAACAATCTCTTTTAATTCATTTTGAGCACTATTTTTTTCATATGTAATTTCCTCAAGCTTATTCTGCTTATTCTCGATGAGTTTATCTATTTTATCTAATTTTTTATCATAGTTTGGAGATGTGCCAACAATAAGGACTACTCTTTTTGCTTTTTCTGCTCCAACACTTCGGATGTTAGCCCCTCTTTTGGCAGTAATTGTAGAAGCATAGACTTTTCCAACTCTAACTCTACATGTACCATCGGAAAAAATTTCACTGTCTGAAATTTCTTTTACCACCACAATATCACCAAAACATGAAACCTTTGAACGTGATATAAAGCTTGCTGTAATTTTACCCTTAGCTTTTACCTCGGCGTCTATGATCCCTTTTCTAACGACAATATTACCCTTTGCATGTAAAATTCCTCCATCAACTTCATCTACAACAATATCTATTGCACTAACTTTAAATCCATTTTTTATTGAACCCGAAATATTTACGCTTTTATCATAACTGACATGACCAGTGCGATAATCAACATCACCGTCAATCACAAAGATTTCGTTAACGATAATTTCATCGGTTGCTTCTTTTTTTGGATAGCCATTAACCTCAGCATAAATTTTCAATCCATCTTCTGAAATTCTGGTCCCGGTGCCGTATTTTAAAAAGGTTTCTTTGGGAACTTCTGCTGGGAGGATTTCATCAAAAACATTTAAGCCAACCTCTCCTTCTTTAGCCGGAACTTTTTCTGCAAGAAGATCCCCTGCTTTAACAGTAGGCACAGTCCCTCTTTCTTTATAATCAATACTACCGTCTATACCTACTTTTCCAGCTGCTTTATACTCTTCTTCAAAGTAGATTTTTTCTGTTGCATCAACTCCATGAACAGGCGCATCTCCTCTTGCAAGTAAAAAAAAGTTATCTTTTGAATATTCCTCTGAATCTAAAAATTCCTGAAGTTGGTCATCTTTTGCAACTCCATGGGCAATCTTCTGATTAGTGATGAGTTCTTTCAGTTTTTCTAAAGAAGTTGAAGGGTCAAATAATTCTGTTTTGCCTAAATATGCTTTTAATGCATCATTCTGAATTAAAAATATAAGGTTGTCATTTTTGATTTCCCTCATATTTTTTTTATTTATTTGGGGAGATGGCTCTTTTCCCCCTATTTCATTTCTTTTCTTTGCTAATTCTTCAGCGGCTTTTATATTCATTTTTTGTTTGATTAAAATGAGCTGACACTGCCCATTGGAGATCATACCGGCTTCAACAAGAATATCTCCAAGCTTTATGTCTTTTCCTTGCTCTATTAACAGTTTTTGTTCTTGTAATGCAAGCTCAAGGTTACTTTCTGTTAAGAACATAAAGCTTATACATAATGCACCAAATCTTGTATCCTCCTGTATGGTTTCAAATGCGTACAAGATCTTTTTTAAAGTTATTACATTGAGTTCGTTAATAAGTTTTCCATCGAGCATATATTGCAAAGGATCGAACTCCTCACCAATTTTTTTATACTGTCTTAAAACTTCTCCAGCAGCTTTTTTAGGGATAAAGTTAAGAATATGGGCAACATTAGCAAGCATTAAAACTTGTTTATCTTTTTTTGTCTTTTTAATGCCACTCATTATAGTTTAATCCACCATTCCTTGTCAAAATGGGCAATGTTTTAAAATAATCCCAATAGCTTTATTTTAGATATAATTGACGAAAATTTTCTATAATATGAATTGTCTGATATACAGGGGAAAGTGTCAAGCTTAAAATTAAAAGGCGAAAATTAAGTTTTGCTTGACAGAGCAAAAACATTTAGTATATATAAAAATATATTATAAATACTAAACTTAAAGTGAATGATTAATGAAATACAAATTAGGCGCACAGCTTAGAGCAATAAGAAAAAAAAGAAGCCTCACTGGTAAAAAAGTTGCAGATAAGGCTAAGTTAAGCACAAGCTTGCTTTCACAAATCGAAAACAACAGAATCTCACCATCCCTTGATACTCTGCTCAAACTCCTTGAGGTGTATGGAATATCACCCAAAGATTTTTTTAAGAATTATGAAACAGATTCCAGGGTCGAAATTATAAGAAAAAAAGAAAGAGAGATCTTCTATAGAAAAAATTCTAAGTATGAAAAGCTTTGTGGAAACAGCCAAGTCAATGGAAAGCATTCCTTTAATGCATTTTTTCTCGAACTTGAACCAGGTTCAACCAGAGGAGACCATAAAAACGGTCATATAGGTCGCGAACTTGGGATTGTAGTTTCAGGGAAAGCTAAGTTACTTTATGGTGATAATGCATACGAGATTAGTAAAGGGGACACAGTCTCCTTTTTTTCACAAATACCTCATGTTTTAAAAAATAGCAGCAAGCAAATATTTCAGGCCTATTGGATTGTAACACCTGCTGATGGCGAGGATTATTTTTAATGAGAGTCAAAATTAAACAAGATATTAATTAACAAGCTAAATAATTGTCAATATGGAGCAAATTATGGGTAAAACAATAGTAGAAAAAATTTTTGAGTCGCATCTGGTGGACAAGCCATATGAAGGAATAAATATTTTAAAGCTTGACAGGGTTTTTTGCCATGAAATAACAACGCCCATTGCAATAAACGATCTTGTTTTAAAAGGTAAAGACAGGGTTTTTGACCCAGACAAAATCAAAGCAGTTATTGACCATGTCTCGCCGGCAAAAGATTCAAAAACTGCTTTACAAGGAAAAATCATAAGAGAATGGGCAAAACGCCATGGTATTAAAGATTTCTTTGATATCGGGCAAAATGGAGTTTGCCATGCACTTTTTCCTGAAAAGGGTTTTGTAATACCGGGGCATACCATAATTATGGGAGATTCACATACATGTACCCACGGTGCTTTTGGTGCTTTTGCCGCTGGAGTTGGAACAACTGACTTAGAAGTTGGTATTTTAAAAGGTGTGTGCGCTTTTAAAGATCCTTTGACAATAAAGATTGAACTTTCAGGGAATTTTGCACAAGGAGTTTTCGCAAAAGATGCAATCCTTCATATTATAAGAAAGCTTACTGTAAATGGCGCAACAAACAGAGTTATTGAATTTACAGGTAATGCAGTTGATAATATGTCAATGGATGAACGCATGACAATCTGCAATATGGCTGTTGAAGCAGGAGCAACCAGTGGAATCTGTTCTCCTGATATGACAACTGTAGATTATTTGTGGGAATTCATAAAACATGATTATGAATCAAAGAAAAAGGCCTTAGAGGAGTTTTCAAAATTTATGCCGGATCATGACGCAGAGTATGATGAAATTTTGGTTTTTGACGTAAGTGAAATTGAACCTCTTGTAACTCAGGGGTATAAACCTGATAACGTAATTGAAATTTCTAAAATACAAGAAACAAAAGTTGACCAGGTTTATATTGGCTCTTGTACAAACGGGCGGATAGAAGACTTGAGAATTGCAGCCAAAATTTTAGAAAATAAACATATTGCAGATGGCGTAAGGGCTATTGTTTCCCCTGCTACTCCGAAAATTTTTAACCAGGCTTTAGAGGAAGGTCTGATTAAAATTTTCATGGATTCAGGATTCTGTGTTACAAATCCCACTTGTGGAGCCTGTCTTGGAATGAGTAATGGAGTTCTTGCAGAAGGAGAAGTCGCAGCATCCACAACAAACAGAAATTTTTTCGGGCGCATGGGCAAAGGTGGAATGGTGCACCTTATGAGCCCAGCCTCAGCAGCAGCAACAGCCCTTACAGGCAAAATAACAAATTCAGATCTTTTCAATAATTAAGGAGCAAAGCAATGAAAGAATTTAAAGGAAAAGTTCTTTTTTTAGACAGATCAGATATAAATACCGATGAAATTATCCCTGCTAAATATTTAACAGAAAATACAAAAGAGGCGCTAAAGCCATATTTAATGGAAGATCTTAACTTAGAAGGTTTTAATACTGACAACGATATTGATGAGAATTCAATAATTATTACGAGGGCTAATTTTGGTTGTGGGTCATCCCGGGAGCATGCTCCATGGGCACTTGAAGTAAATGGTTATAATGCTGTTATTGCCCAGAGTTTTGCTAGAATATTTCAGCAGAATATGTTTAATTGCGGTATGGCAGCAATTGAATTACCTCACAAAACCATTGATTATATTTTTGATAAATACAATTCAAAAGCAACCAACATTGAAATTGATATAAAAAATTGTGTCATTTTTATTGAATCTAAAACAAAGAAAGAAAAGATAGAATTTGAAATATCAAGGTTTGAGCAAGAACTTATTTTCTCAGGCGGGTGGGTTGAATATGCAGACAATAACTATTGAGAAGGCTTGTTAACTTCTGCCCCCGCTCCACATGAGCCGGGCTTTTAGTACATCAAAATAGTTCTGGTCATTGAGAGATATCATTTTTATAGGATTTTTACTTTTTTTCAAATGAATTCTATCCATGGAATCTATTGCTACGCCCTCCTGACCATCAAAAGTTAAGAGAATATCAGAAGGGTTGCCTTCAAGTCTTATCTCAATTGATACAGAATCAGGGATAATAATAGGGCGGTTTGTTAAAGTAAAAGGGCAAATCGGGGTTAGAATAATGCCTGGTACATCAGGATGAATCACAGGTCCTCCTGCTGCCAGAGAATATGCGGTGGAGCCTGTTGGAGTGCTTACAATTAGACCATCAGCTCTATAAGTTGTGATATATTTTGAGTCAATATATACAGCACAGGAGGCAAGCCTAGACAGGGCAGACTTATTAATCACAGCATCATTTAACACATCAACAGAAGTTTTAATTTTATTATCTCGTTTTACAGTAACTGTGAGGCGTTCTCTTGTTACAATACTGAATTGCCCATTTAAAAGTGCATCTAACGCATGAAAAAGTTTGTCCTCAAGTGTTTCTGCAAGAAAACCAACTTCTCCAAATTTAATTCCCATCAAAGGGATATCATTATTTTCAATAAAGCGTGCAACACTTAAAAAAGTTCCGTCACCGCCAAGTACTACAATAGCGAAAAGGTCAGTTGGAACTTCTGATTTGTCAGAACCATTAACATTAATAACAACGCATTGTTCACCAAGTCGTGTTTTTATCTCTTCAGCTCTTTTTTGAGCTTCAGGATCATTTTTAATAACAAGCCCGATTTTTTTCATATATTGATTTCTCTTTAATTATAAAATTTATAAAGCAATATAGTATGTTCATTTTTTAAAGAAAAATCAATCCATATATCAAATTTGAATTTAAATATACCCGACTTTTTTAAAGGCTTTGGTAATTTTTTCTTTATTAATAGGCTTGATAATATAAGATTCACATCCTTCCATAAATGAAGATGTCATTGTTTGGGAGGAATCGTCTGCAGAAAGCATAACTATTTTTACCCGGTCTTTAATACTTATTACTTGTGAGTCTTCCCATTTCCGGATATTCTCGACTACTTTAATTCCGCTTATATCAGGCATGTTAATATCCAGAAAAATGAGGCTATAGGGTGTGTTTGCTTTGTATGATCTGTAGACAGCATTTAAAGCTTCTAATCCATTTATGGCCATGTTACACTCGCCATATTTGGATAATATTTTAGCTGTTTTTTTCCGGCTTACAAATTCATCATCCACAATTAAAAATTTCATAAAAAGGTTTTTAACAGAATATCTGATAATAAAATCCTGTAATTTTTCACACCTTTTGCTAAGGTTATTAAATTCAGTAGCAATTTTTTCTGAGTTGTCTGCCTTTATTGCCCGTTCAAGGCAGAAAGCAGCATCCATAATGGGTTTTGAAGCAAGATTTTTTACCCAGTCCCTAAAGCCCTCAAGAAGTTGCAGGGATTTAGAAGAATCTTTGCCCTTGATAGTGTCTTCAATTTTGACAAGTTCTTGTAAATAATGTTGAACAAAATCGTCAAAGCATTCTTTGATAAGTTCCTTATTACCATTAACTATTTGAATTACTTCATTAAGATCTATTATTTCATCTTTTTCAACCTCTTTTTTACTGTCAGTCTCTATAAATGCTGAAATCGCTTTGGCAAGGGCTTCACGCTTAACCGGCTTTGTGAGGTAATCATCCATGCCAGCTTCAATGAATCGTTCTCTGTCTCCCTTCATTGCGTTGGCAGTAAGTGCGATAATAGGAATGTGTTTGGAGTCCTTTGAATTTTTTTCAATTTTCCTGATTTGTCTTGTTGCCTCGAATCCGTCCATTTCAGGCATCTGTCCATCCATTAGAATAAGATCATATTTATTGTTTTTAAATTCTTCAACAGCTTTTTTGCCATTCTCAGCAATCTTGTAGGAATGACCAATCTTTTTAAGCATATTAATTGCAACTTTTTGATTCATTTTATTGTCTTCGGCTAATAGGATATTTAAGACTGTAGTGGAGACTGAACCTGTAGCATTTTTTTCTTCGAGACCAAATCTTGTTTCAACATCTTTTGTTTCAGTAACAAGGCCATATTTTTGGTTTAAACATTCAAGGATATTCAGATCATAAACAGGTTTTGAAATTTGTGAGCTAAACCCATTTTTTTCAAGGATTGATAGTTTCAGCTTGTCTGTTGCATAACTCATAAGAACCAGGTGTGTATATTTAATAAGAGAATTTGATTTAATTTTCTTTGAAAGAGAGTCATCAGAATCGGTTTTATCCATTCTCATATCAATAAATACTGTATCAAAGGGGAGCTTATCAGAATGGGCATTTAAAAGAGCTTTTAAAGCATCAGGTTTGGTTGAAACATCCTTGCAATTGCATCCAAAAGATTTAAGAATTTGAGTTAAAGAGAGTCTGCTGGAGCTATTTTCATCAACTATAAGGCAGTTTAGTCCTTTTAATCTTCTTAAAATTTGTTTGTTTTGGCTTTGTTTTGGATTATCAGGTAATTTTTCTAATCTTGCAGTGAACCAGAAAATAGAACCCTTACCTTGTTCGCTCTCAACTCCTATTTCTCCATTCATTAACTTGGATAATTGTTTTGAAATAGTAAGCCCAAGCCCAGTGCCACCATATTTACGTGTTGTGGATGCATCAGCCTGGGAAAAAGACTTGAAAAGTTTGTTTTGTTGGCTTTTTGAAATTCCAATACCAGTATCAATAACCTCAAATTTTAAAAAAGCATGGGTATTTGTCTCTTTATCGAGGGAAATTCTTATCAGAACCTCGCCTTTTTCAACAAATTTTACACTGTTTCCGGAAAGATTTATTAGAATCTGGCGAAGTCTCCCTGGATCGCCTTTTAGAAAATTTGGAACGTCATTCTGAATTAAACAAATAAACTCAATTCCTTTTTCCTGGGCTTTTGTAGCCATGAGTTGTCCGATATCATAGACTGTTTTTCTTAAATCCAGATCTATTGATTCAAGCTCAAGCTTGCCTGCTTCAATTTTAGAGAAATCAAGGATATCATTTATAATCGTCAATAAAGATTCAGCGCTTTGTTTGATTGAATATGCAAAATCTTGTTGTTCAGAATCAAGGTTTGTGTCAAGTATAAGGTCTGCCATGCCAATAACACCATTCATGGGAGTACGTATTTCGTGGCTCATATTTGCAAGAAATTCACTTTTTGCAATATTGGCAGCTTCTGCATCCTCCTTGGCATGCCTTAAATGAACAGTCTGCTTGTTTATCTCGCCCTCAAGATACCTTTTGGACATTTGACTTTCAAGATGCACAAGAATTCTTGCAACAAGCAATTCTTTAATAAAAGGTTTTACAAGAAAATCAGTTGCACCGATTTGGAAAAGTTTATTTTCAGTTTCCGAGCCAGACTGGGATGTAAGAAAGATAACAGGTTTTGATTTAAGCTCTATTCTTTTCCTTATTTCAATGCATAGTTCTGCACCATCCATAACAGGCATATTTAAATCAGTAAGAATAATATCGATTTCTGGGGTCTCAGAAGATATAAGGAAATCAAGGGCTTTTTTGCCATCTGAAGCAGTGAATACGGTCAGGTTTTCACCTTCTAATGCTTTTTGGACAGTTGAACGAATAAAACCTGAGTCATCAACAACAAGAATTGTAGGATTTAGTGTTTTGTTCAAAACATGAACCTAATAATGTAATTCGTTAGTAAGAAGCAATTTTATTGATAATTTATTAATTCTAATTGAATTTGTTATTCAAGTCAATAGAGTGTAAGGCATTTTCGCGGATTGATGCTCGAAAGTATTATAGTTGTTATTGTTTTTAGCTAGGATATACTGTATGAGGCTTTATGAATAACAATAATTTTATATGGGTTTAGAATAAATGAGGCAATTTGATATTAATGAAATTAAAGAAAAATTAGAAAAATTAAAAAAAATTATCAAGTCAAAAAATGCAATGGCTATTGCATTTTCCGGAGGTATTGACTCTTCTCTCCTTGCAAAGGTTGCCTATGAGGGACTAAAAAATAAAGCAATTGCTGTTACATTTGATTCAGATGTTTTTACTCAAAAAGCCCTGGTGTTTTCCAAAAGAATAGCAAAAGAGATTGGTATTAAACATATTATTATTAAACATTCAAAACTTGATGATCCAGTCTTTATTGAGAATTCTGAAAATCGCTGTTACCACTGTAAAAATGGAGAAATATATCTAATTGAGGAAATCGTCCTGGAACATGGGATTAAAAATATTGCATATGGCGTTAATAAATCAGATCAAAATGAACATCGACCCGGTATAACAGCTTTGAAAGAGGCAGGTATTGTTTTTCCTCTTCAAAAAGCAGGTATTGGTAAGCCTGAAATTCCTCAAATTGCTAAATATTTAGGGTTGCCAAATTGGAATATGCCGTCAACCACTTGCCTTGCGTCAAGAATACCCTATGGTAATGAGATTGATATAAAGAAATTAACTCAAATTGAAGAGGCTGAGAACTTTTTATTTGGTTTTGGGGTTAGTGACTCAAGAGTCAGGCACCATGGGGATATTGCCCGAATAGAAGTGCCACAAAATGAAATTGATATAATTTCATCCAATAAAATAATGATAGTGAAAAAGCTTAAGGAATTAGGTTTTAAATATATTACTCTGGATTTGCAGGGATATCGTTCAGGCAGTATGAATGAAGTGATATAGCCTGTTCATTATGCTGAACACCTTTGTTTTAAGGTTAAATTATATATTGTACCTTTTGAAACCGTTGCAAACTATACCGAACGTCATTTTTGTAAGTAATAAAAAAAATCGTTGACCACAGAATAGGCATATTATATTATAGTAGATTAGTTGTTGTGTTCATGATAGTGAAGGTGCAATTAATATTGATTAATTATTTATAGATAACGGAAATTGCTGAAATGGAACCTAAAACCTTAGTCGTTCATCCGGAAAAATGCAATAATTGCAAGGATTGTGAAACTGCCTGTATTGATTCTCGTTCCACATTAACAAGTCCTGGGTTATCATGCATTCGTATTATGAGAGAAAAACTTAAGTCAGAAGAATCAGAGGATGATTTTTTCTTTCCTGTTGCCTGTAAACAATGTGAAAACCCGCCATGTCTTGCTGTATGCCCAAAAGAGGCTATTTACAAAGATGAAGAAATAGACAGGGTTTTAATAGATCGTCAAAAATGTGTTGGTTGTGGGATGTGTGTACAGGCATGTCCTTTTGGAGCAATGAAAATTGATAAAAAAAGAGGGAAATCCTATAAGTGTGATCTTTGTGCAGGTGACCCTGAATGTGTAAAAGTATGTGAGCCTAAAGCTCTTGAATATTTAGATTTTGAAATGCTCAAATATCCCAATATGTACAATGCTGCCAGAAAAATTGCATGGCTTGGTAGAACATAATGCATTGTTTTTAAGGAGACGTAATTAAAATGTCCAATTTTAAGGTGAATGAAAAATGTAATGGATGCCTTGCCTGTGTTCAAAATTGTCCGGCAACAGCATTAAAATATTTTGATAATGAAAAGAAACGTGAAATTTTACATAATATCTCGCTTTGTGCAAGATGCGGCCATTGCTGGAGAATCTGTCCCCAGGATGCGATTGAATTTAAAGATTTGATAACCGGAGAATTTGAACTTGTAACCTCTCTTAATCTTGTTCATTGCAGGGTCTGCGGTGAGCCTGTGTTTACGGCAAGTCTTGGTGAAAAAGTATCAAATGACCTCAAGGCAGTTGTAGAGGCTTTATGCCCTGAACACAAAGGGTCAGAATCAGTATCAACATGGAAAAAACTTTCGAAAAAATAAGTTTCTTAACAGGAGATATAAGATGATAGTAGGTGAACATAAACCAATTGAAGAAGTTATAGAATCTGTAAAAGAATATAAAAATATTTTGGTTGTCGGATGCCAGACCTGTGTTTCAGTCAGCCTTACAGGCGGCGACAAAGCAGCCCGGGAACTTAGCGAGTCTTTAACCCATGTTTTTAAGAAAAGCAAAAGACCATATTTGTTTAAGAGCACTTCAATGGAAAGGCAATGCGAGAAAGACTGGTTCAAGCCCTTTTTTGAAAGTGTTAAAGGTGTTGATGCTATTTTATCTCTTGCCTGTGGAGCAGGAGTGCAGACCATGGCAGATGTGTTTGATGATATACCTGTAATTCCAGGTCTTAATACAACCTTTATTGGTGCATTAGATGCGCCTGGTATATTAAATGAAAAATGTGTAGGGTGCGGGGATTGTGTTCTTGCTTTAACAGGTGGTATCTGTCCTGTTGCAAGATGTGCTAAGAGTCTTTTTAACGGACCATGTGGTGGATCTAGTAAGGGATTATGTGAAGTAAGTATTAGTTTGGGCAGAGAGATAGAGTGCGCATGGCATCTTATAGTTGATCGTCTTTCAAAGCATGATAAACTTGATAATTATTCAAAAATTGGCAAGCATAAGGATTGGACAAACAGCAATAATGGTGGACCAAGACAGTTGATACTCCCAGGGGAGCCTCCTTACTGATTTTTCTATTAATATTACGCTGTAGCAGAAACTATCTTAATAGATAGAGGTTTGAAGGGCTTTTTTCGTTTAAATTAAATCTTTTGAAAATTCTAAGTTTGCCAGTCTAAATTGGCAAAACTCAGCCTTTCAGGCTTCAAACAGTTGCCAATTTTTAGCCTGTCTGCACAAAGAATTTTTACAAAAGATATAAAGATGCACTACAAAAAGTCCTTCAAACCTCTATCAAGCAAGCTACCGCAATACCGAAAAAACATTCTAATCATAGATTGACTTCCAAGGTTTCATATTATATCAACAAAGAAGGAAAAATTAATATGGATTTTTCCACGTTTTAAAACTATTATCACGATAGGTAGAAAAAATTGCATGGTATATTAGGTGATATATGGATTTCTATCTATCCTTCGGTCAATGGAGCTGACTGTGGTGGCTGATGATCGCAAACATTAGTTTGCACCACTTCAGCCATCCTCGCAGCTCACCCGCCAGGGGTTCTGTTCACAAATAAATAAGGAATTGTAATTGAAAAATAGACCAAGAAAACTCTGGATATCAATTTTATTTACATTTTTATCAATTGGATTGGGTCATATTTATGCAGGCTATGCCAAAAGAGGTATTGTTCTTTATATTAGTCAGTATCTGTTAGTATTTATCTGCTATTTAATATTATTGAATTTCCTTTCTATAGCATCCTTAATAGTAATTTTAATATTAGGTTTAATGTACTTTGTTTTCTGTTTAGTTGATGTAATTAAACTTACAAAAGAAAACACTGTAAGCTATGAATCTAAAAAGTATAACAGATGGTACGTGTATGTTTTGTTATTACTCGTTATATTTTTAATACCTCAACCAATATTTTCAGAGACAGTTAAAAATAATATTTTTCAAGCTTATAAAATCCCTGCTGATTCCATGAAACCAACTTTGTTAATTGGAGATCGAATTTTTGTAAAAACCGATTTTGCCTCAAAGTCCAATGTGAAAAGATTTGATCTAATAGTTTTCCCTTTTACTCAAAACCCGTCAAAAGATTTTGTTAAACGTATTATTGCAGTTGAAGGCGAAACAATAGAAATTAAAAATAAAAAAATTCTTATAAATGATATACCTATTAAAGAAACTTATGGGATACATACTGATTCAAGGATAATTCCAAAAAGAGACAATATGAATTCTATCAAAGTACCAGAAGGTTCATTGTTTGTTATGGGTGACAATAGAGACAATAGTCATGATAGTAGATTTTGGGGTTTTGTCAAGGCATCTGATGTGATAGGTAAGGTCTATTCTGTTTACTGGTCATGGGATAAAGAGAAAAATGAAGTTCGATGGAACAGGATTGGTCAAATTATAAAGTAAGAACAGAATAGCTGTTGCGCTTTCTGTAGTAACATTATCTAAAGAAATTTGGACCGTTCAAATTAGTGGCAACTGGCGCTTGACATTTAAGATTCAAAAGGGTGATGTCTTTGATATAAATTATGAAGACTATCATTAGGGAGGTTTAAAAATGCGTATGTTCAACCCACCTCACCCCGGGGAGATTATAAGAGAGTTTTGTGTTGAACCACTCAATCGGAGCATAACAGAATTATCCAAGACTCTTGGTGTTAGCAGAAAGACTTTTTCAGCCCTTTTAAATGGGCATTCAGGCATTAGTCCTGAAATGGCATTGCGATTATCGAAAGTATTCGGTCGTTCGCCTGAAGGATGGCTTCAACTTTAAATCCAATATGATTTATGGAAAACCAAACAATCTGTTAATGTTGACAATTTAAAACGAATAGAAGCAGCATAAACTATAAACAATTTTTAACCCATTAGCCCTGTGGACAGCCAGAATTGAATGGAAAAATAATGTCTCAAGTCGGACTGATTGGTATAATAAAGCTTCAAAGGGCTTTTGAGAGTGCATTTTTATATCTTTTGTAAAAATTCTTTGTGCAGCCAGGCTTAAAATTGGCAATTGTCTGAGGCCAGAGGCCGAGTTTTGCCAATTTAGACTGGCAAACTTAGAATTTTAAAAAGATTTAATTTAAACGAAAAAAGCCCTTTGAAGCTTTATCTTTATAACAAATTACTTTTGAATAACTATTTTACTTTGAATCTCTCTTATAACTAACTATCTATTGTTCTTACATATTTAATATTATATAAACAGACTATGGAATTGATTGAGAAATTAGGTGATTGGGTTAACGAATCCAAGAATATTGTGGTGTTCACCGGCGCAGGGGTTTCAGCTGAGAGTGGAATCCCGACATATAGAGGAAACGATGGCTTATGGGAGAAGTATGACCCTGAAAAATATGCCAATATTAATTATTTTTATCAGGATCCATCATATTATTGGAATTTTTTTAAAGAAGTTCGGTCTCCTGTTTTACAAAAAGCTAAGCCAAATATTGCCCATAAAAGCATTGCAAAGTTAGAAAGCTTGGGCAAACTTAAATCTGTGATTACCCAGAATATTGACGGTTTGCATAAAGAAGCCGGATCAAAGAATATTTTAGAGCTCCATGGAAATACCAGAATGTTTTCATGTATTAAATGTAAAACAGAATACAGGATGGATCAGGTAAATAAACTTTTAGAAAAACATTTACCTCCTGAATGCAGTAAATGTAACAGCCTGATAAGGCCTCAGGTGGTTTTCTTCGGTGAAAATTTAAACCCGATAATTTTAAGCAGAGCTGAAAAAGATTTATCTCAATGTGATCTTTTTATTGCTGCTGGCAGCTCCCTTGTTGTTCAGCCCGCAGCTTCTCTTCCATTGATTGCTAAGAATAATGGTGCAAGGCTTGCAATAATTAATATTGACCCAACACCCCTTGATTCAATAGCTGATCTTGTGATAAATATCAGCGTTTCCGAGGTTTTTTTAAAAATAGTTCAAGGGATTAAATCATAGTTCAAATGATTTCTTTTGGGTAAATTTGTAATGAAAAATAAAGAATTTAATACCTTGCATGTAGCAGTGCTTTCTTTTTCTCATTTTGTACATGATATTTATACTGCTATTTTCCCTCCTTTGCTTCCTTTGATTATTGAAAAGCTTTCTTTGTCATTGGGTCAGGCAGGTATGTTGTCAACTGCGCTTCAGCTTCCATCCGTGTTAAATCCATTTATGGGAGTATTTGTGGACAGAAAAAGGCTTGAGAGGTGGATTGTTGTTCTTGCTCCCACAATGACAGCAATTCCCATGAGCCTGATTGGAGCTGTAAATTCCTATTTCATGCTCCTTGTTTTATTATTTGTTGCAGGAACAAGTGTTGCACTCTACCATGTCCCGACTCCTGTTTTGATAGCCCAGGCATCAGGTTCAAAAAAAGGACGGGGGATGAGTTTTTATATGACAGGCGGGGAGGCGGCAAGAGCTTTAGGTCCGGTAATAGCAGTTGGGCTGATTTCAGTATTAAGCCTTGAAACTTTTTATCCTGTGGCATTACTTGCTATTTTTACTTCTATTTTATTGTACTTTACCCTTCCGCCCCTTGAAAAAAGAGAGAATTCTAAAAAGCAAATTACCATTGTTTCGGTGTTTAAAGAGACAAAACATGTGCTTTATCCTATTTCAGGGATAATTATCACAAGATCTTTCATGCATTCATCCATGGGTATTTTTTTACCTGTTTTTATTGAAAGGCAGACAGGAAATATTTATCTTGCAGGTGCTGGGCTTGCTCTTTATGAAGCATTTGGAATCGCAGGCGTACTATGTGCAGGGACTTTAAGTGATTTAATCGGGAGAAAAAAGGTTTTATTTTCAGCTCTTTTTTTTGCACCTGTTGCTCTTATTTTATTTATAATGACAGAGGGATTGGCGCAAATTTTCATGCTGGCTGTGTCAGGATTTACAATTATTGCTGTAACTCCTGTTTTATTGGCAATTGTTCAGGAGAATGCAAAAGGAAATCCAGCTTCTGCAAATGGACTTTTTATGATGGTGGCATTTTTTTCAAGAGGAATTGTTGTAATGCTTGTGGGTTTTTTCGGTGATATCATGGGACTTGAATATACATATATTACATGTGCAATAATAGGGTTTGGAGCTTTGCCCTTTCTAATAAAGTTAAAGGAATAATGAGGCTTTGAATATTATATATTTTCGGAGAGTATTATGCTTAAAACAAATGAAAAAAAAGTTGTAGAGTTTTTTTTAGAATGTAAACCAGGACCGCCGAAGACAAGGCGTGGATGGAAAGTTGACCATAAAGGGGAAGCATTTTTGCTTCCATCTATTGGAGGCATAACCTTAAACGTAAAGGTTGGTGACACAGCCTTTGGGCTTGCAGGAGATCATATAGAACCGTGCGTGAGCTGCACTGCAAATGCAGAAAAGCCCATGGATTTTCCCAATGACACTCTTCAGCTTTATTCTTGTGTGGGAAATGAAGCTAAGGTTATGTCAGGTGAGGCAAAGGGAGCTATAGGTACAGTAATAGGTCATCATGGCGGGTCTGAACATTTGATTGTTGATTTTGATGATTTAACACTTGAAAATTTGAGTTATGAAGATAAAATCAGAATAAGAGCAAAGGGGCAGGGGCTTGAGCTTCTTGATTACCCGGCAATAAAACTTTTTAATCTTGATCCGGAACTTTTAAAAAAATTAAATATTAAAGAATCTGGTAATGGAGAAATTGAAATTAGTGTTACAACAATGGTCCCGGCGTGTTGTATGGGTTCAGGGATTGGAGCAATGCACGTTGGCGCAGGAGATTATGATGTAATGACAAGTGATCCTGAGAGTGTAAAAAAATATGATCTTGATAAGTTACGATTTGGAGATTTTGTGGCTCTTATGGATCATGATAACTCTTACGGCAGAGCATATGTTAAAGGTGCGGTCAGCATTGGAATAGTTGTTCACAGTGATTGTAGGCTTGCAGGGCATGGTCCGGGAATTTCAACTATTATGACTTGCCCGTCTTCTTTAATTAAACCCATAAAAGATAGAAAAGCAAATATTGCTGATATTTTGAAAATCGGGTCATATTGCAAGTAAGGCGGTAAATACGATGGCAAATAAAAGTAAAACAAAACCAAGATCAATTCTTCAAAAAGGCAGGGGAAAAGAAAGAAGAGAAAATGCCCTTGTATATGATTACGAGAAGGACTTGACCTATTTTGCGCAAGTTTCTGAAAGTGTAAAAAGTTTAGCAGAAGAGGAACTTAAAGAACTTGGCGCCAAGAATGTTGCTCCTGAATATCGAGGTATCAGGTTTAAAGCCTCCAGAGAGAATCTGTATAGGATTGTCTATCAAACCAGAATGATTTCAAGGGTCCTTGCTCCAATAAAAATGTTTGCCTGCCCTGACAACTCGGCTATTTATAAAAATAGTAAAAGCATTAAATGGATTGATTTTATTTCCAGAAAAAAAACATTTGCTATTGTAAGTAATGTTTCTGACAGTAATGTTACCCATTCACAATATGCCGCTTTAAGAGTAAAAGATGCCATTGCTGATTATTTTAGGGACATGACAGGGAAACGTCCCGATGTTGATAAAGACAATCCTGATTTAATAATAAATCTTCATATTCGAAAAGATATGGCAACCCTTAGTGTTGACTTGGGTGGTGGAGCTCTTCACAAAAGAGGGTATAGAGAAAAGTCTGTCATGGCGCCCATGCAGGAGATTGTTGCAGCGGCTATTATTAAATATTCAGGCTTTGATGGAACATCTGCTTTATATGATCCCATGTGTGGTTCCGGTACACTTTTATGCGAAGCATTAATGGTGGCAAGTAACATTCCAAGTGGGATATTCAGGCAAAAGTTTGGGTTTAAAATATTACCGGATTTTGACGAACCTCTATGGGAAAAGGTTAAAGCCGAGGCTGATTCTAAGATAAGAAAGACAGAAAAAGGTGTGATTGCTGGCAGTGACATATTAGAAGACGCTGTTAACGCAGCTAAAACTAATCTTTTTGGCATACACTATGGAAACAGTGTAGAAGTTTTAGAGAAAAAGTTTGAGGACATTGAATCTTTAAATAATACAATAATAGTTATAAATCCTCCATATGGTATAAGACTTTTAAAAGACGAGAGCCTTGAAAACTTTTATAAAATTCTTGGCGATTTTTTAAAACAAAAATGCAAAGATTCAAATGCGTACATATACTTTGGTGATGTGCAATATATAAAGAGTCTGGGGTTAAAACCTGAGTGGAAAAAGATATTAAAACTTGGTCAGCTTGACGGAAGACTTGTAAAATATGAACTCTTTTAATAATAAATATACTTGTAATGAATATCGCGAAGAAATGATTCTTTTAGGCCTTAAAAAGAAACTTACATCTTCTGATTTGACCCAAGAAGAAAAAGAAAAACTTCATAAAGAGATAAAAGATATTGAAAAAAAAATGGATATGGAATGAAAAATAAACTACTTTACATTATTACTGTTCTGATCTGGGGATCAACCTGGATTGCTATCAAGTTTCAACTAGGATCTGTTGATCCATTGGTTTCCACCTTCTACCGATTTTCGATAGCCGCACTGATTTTGATGCTTTTTTGTTATATAAGAGGCCTTGATATGAGGTTTTCTATAAAAGACCATTTGTTTTTAGCTCTTTTTGGTTCTCTTTTATTCTCAGTAAACTATTGGATGGTTTATGTGGCAGAGATTTATATTACAAGTGGGGTTGTGGCCGTGACGTTTTCGTCGATAGTCTTTATGAACATTATCAATGGAGCTATATTTTTAAAAACCCCAATAAAAGCTCAAATGGTAGTAGGAGCGGTTATTGGAATTATTGGAATTTGTTTTATATTTTTTCTGGAGATTAAATCGTTTGATTTCTCTGATAAGAATGTGCAAGGTTTATGCATGTGTTTTCTAAGTGTCCTGTTGGCTTCTTTTGGAAACATAATATCTTCTAGAAATTCAAAGAATAATTTACCGATTATACAGGCCAACGCATTTGGAATGACCCATGGTGCGGTTGTTTTGCTTTTACTCGCAGTTTTTTTAGGCAAAGAATTTAATCTCTCTTTTTCAACTTCATATTTTGTTTCTCTTTTTTATCTTGCGATTTTTGGTTCTATTCTTGCCTTTGGAAGCTATTTAACATTGATTAGTGAAATAGGTGCGGATAAAGCTTCTTATGCAATTATGCTTGTTCCTGTGGTGGCTTTGATAATTTCTTCCTTTTTTGAAGGCTATGTTTGGAATTTTCAAGCTGTCTTTGGGCTTATCCTTGTATTAACAGGAAACTTCATGGCTTTGCGGAAAAAAATAACTATTTGAATTTGCAGTTGCAAAAGAGTGCAGATTAATATAACTTTTAAGTATGAAAGTTTTGTAACAAACCTAAACTGCAGGTGATCTATGTATTATACTTACATTTTAAAAAGCCAAAAAGGCAATAAGCAATTTGTTGGCCTGACAAAAGAAATAGATATCAGATTTAAGCAGCATAATAATGGAGAAGTCGAGTCAACAAAAGAGTTTAGCCCATTTACATTATTGTATTATGAAGCATGTATAAACAAGGAAGATGCAAAGATACGAGAAATATTTTTTAAAACACAAAAGGGGAGACTTTTTTTAAAAAAGCGTCTCAAGTCTTATTTTACAAAAATTAAATAGAATTTGATTTATGCTGCAGACTTTATCACTTCTACAAACTTTTTTGTTATTGTTAATAACTCTTTCATTGAAAAGGGTTTTGCTAATACCGCATCAAAATCGCTTTGTTCAAGTAGCCATGGTGTTCCAGACATACCCACAATCGGGGTTGAGTTTTTTTGAATGGATCTTAAATGTTGAAGAACCTGTTTTCCTGAAAGACCGGGCATTTTTAGGTCAGTAAAAATCAAGCTGTAATTATTTGATTCAATTTTTTCAATACCCTTTTCTCCATTTTCAGCTGAATCCACAGTATAACCATTTTTGGTTAAACTTTTTGCAAGTAGGTTTAAAATAGATTGTTCATCATCAATTACGAGGATAGGTTTTAACTTTATCGCAGCAGTCACTATTTAGTCACTCCATGTTTAAGTATTCCAGTAAAGTTTGTTATTTCTATTTTATATCTAATTTCATGTCAACTCTGATAATCATATAACCAATTTATACGAGCTTTATTGCCAGGCCATGCTTAATATTTTGATTTTATTATATTTTTTGTGTGAAACATGATGTTTTCGATAAATTTCAACAGGTTACATAACATGCCGTTATAATATGAAATTCTCTCAATTTTTTACTTACAGTATTACATGCAAAATTGTTTTTCTCTTATTTACTGCTTTTTTTTAGAGTTTTCTTTGTTTTCTGCATATTTTACCAAGGATAAAAACCCTGTGGTTTTTTAGTAGTTTCACGGATAATTAATTTAGTTTAAGATTTATATGAATATTGTCGATAAGATAGTTTTATTTTTTTATATATCCGCTGGGGAGAACAGTGGTTAGGCCGTGTTGTAGACCTTGAAGGCTTTCTGACATGCCCACAAAAAAATATCCTCCGGGCTTTAAAGATTGGAAAAGATTGTTTACAACTTTCTTTCTAGTTGTGTTGTCAAAGTATATCATTACGTTTCTGCAAAAAATAATATCAAATTTGTCAGACTCGGTAAAAGGAGAATCAGACAAAAGGTTGTGTTTTCCAAATGAAACAAGTTTTTTTATTTCAGGTTTGATCTTGACATGATTTTTGTACGCACCTGTTCCTTTCCAGAAATATTTACGCAACATGGTTAAAGGAACAGATCGTACTCTATCATTAGGGTATATTGCTCTTTGTCCTGCTTTCAGCATTGTATTTGATAAATCAGATGCAAATATATCAAATTGGAAAGAATTTTCTGCTAATTGGACGGCAATAGAGTATGCTTCTTCTCCGCTGGAAGATGCAGCGCTCCATATTTTTAAGGGTTTACTTTTATCAAGCGTTTTTACGATATATTCACAATGGCTGTTTTCTCTAAAGAAAAAGGTATGATTTGTGGTAATTGCATCGATAAAGTTGATAAATTCGTTTTCATCAGTATTCATAAAGCTTAAATAATCAGGAACGGAGGAAATTTTTGTAACCCGCATTCTTTTTGCGAGTCTTGCTGTTAAAAGCTCAAATTTTTTTTCATTCAAAACAATACCGGTTTCTTTGTAAACAAGCGCGGAGAGTTTTTTATATTGAGCAGGGCTTACTTTTGTAGTTGATGTCATAGGATAAGTTTATTGTGCTGTTATTATATTGATGGCTGTTTGGGCAATGCTGTTGATATCTTTTACATGATCAATAGCACCAATCTCTATAGCTTCTTTGGGCATGCCAAATACAACACAGGAGTTTTCATCCTGAGCAATATTGACTGCTCCTGCTTTTTTCATGGCAAGCAGACCTGCTGCTCCATCTTTGCCCATGCCGGTAAGTATGATACCCAAGACATTTGCTCCGGCATACTTTGCAGCAGATTTGAATAGAACATCCGCTGCCGGTCTTTGATAATGGACAAGAGGTCCTTGTTTAATCTGAACATAATATCTGGCCCCGCTTCTTCTTAAGAGCATATGATAATTTCCCGGGGCTATTAGCACTTGACCATTGACGACAGAATCTCCATCTTTTGCTTCTTTCACCTCCATTTTGCAAAGTTCATTCAATCTTTCAGCAAATGATGTTGTAAACTGGGCAGGCATATGCTGTACAACCACAATTCCCGGCGAATTTTGCGGCATCATGGTCAACACCTTTTTTATTGCTTCAGTCCCTCCAGTGGAGGCACCAATGGCTATGATTTTATTGGTAGTTGCAGAAAGAGCTTTTGATCCGATATTTACCTGGGATTGTCCAGTATACTTATCTTTGGGTGCAGATTTAACATTTATTTTTGCAACAGCTCTTATTTTTTCAGCAAGCTGCACTCCCATATCTCCTACAGAATAGGCAGCACTTGGTTTTGAAATAACTTCAAGCGCTCCAAGTGACAGGGCTTCAAGAGCAAGCTTGCTCCCCTTACCGGTTAAAGAACTTACAATAATGACAGGAAGCGGGTAGAATTTCATCAGTTTTTTTAAGAATGTGATACCGTCCATGCGCGGCATTTCAATATCAAGGGTAATTACATCAGGTTTAAGCTTAATTATTTTATCCCTTGCAACATATGGATCAGGAGCTGTACCTACAACCACAATTCCTGTTTCCTTTGAAAGCTGCTCGGAAAAAACTTTTCGCACAATAGCTGAGTCATCGACCACAAGAACTTTTATGTCATTTGCCACGTTATATCTCCAAACTTGTATGAATTTAGTTGAGCTTAATTTCCATTATCATTGTCCCGTCGATTGTCTCAATTGCAATTAAAGAATCAGTGCCCAAACAAGAGATGTCGATAATTTCAGGTATATCAAGATCAGGAGGTGTTTTAGTATCTATATTTTTTAACGCATTCCCGATAATCATATTAAGACTCTCTTTTAAAGTTCCATTCAGATATTCTTCAGTGCAATTCTCAGGATCCTCGCCCATAAAATTTTGAGTCATATTAAGAAGAAGCGGGTCTGGAATAAAAAGTTGAAAAATTGCAGAAAAGCTGCCGGAAACCTTTAAACTGCATCCTATTTTAATTTCTTTTTTGATTGATCCTATCTTTTCAGGAGATAATTTTTCTCGAAATTCAACAGGCAGATAGAACATGGTTTCCAATACTTCAGAAATCGAGGTCTTTATCAAAGTCATCAAGTTCTTCATCGTGTCTCTCTCCAAGTATGTCTATTATTGTATCCCTGATTGTTTCAGGCGTAAAAGGTTTTGTAATATATCCGGTTGCACCTTTTTTTATAAATTCATCAATTTTGCTTTGGCTTGCTTCTGTAGATACAATTACAACAGGTGTTTCTTTAAAAGTATCATCTTTTTTAAGTTCTTTGATAAATTCAAGTCCATCCATTACCGGCATATTATAATCAGTTATTACAATATCAATCCATTTGCCTTTAACCATGTCTAAGGCTTCTTTCCCATTTGCTGCTTCATGAAATTCAGAATCAGAGTATCCCGCAGCTTTAAAAGTCTTTTTAAGCACAGACCGCATGGGTAAGGAGTCGTCAACCAGTAAAATAGAAAATGTCATAGTATTCCACCATAAAAATAGTTTTATTTATGTTACGCTTATTAAATTTTCGACTTTTTGCATCTCCAGAGTGAAATCAGCAATTATCACTGCTATATCTGTATGTGTAATATTAAGGTTTTTAATAACATCACCATGAAACCGATAGGCAAGCCCATCTTCACCGATTCCTATTCCCATCATCATGCATATACAGTCTGAAAGATATACAATTGCAATATCAGTGTTTTTTTGTTGCGATTTATCAGACAGATGATGATGGCGAATAATATTAATCATTTTGGAGCTGAATTTCCATTGTGTCGCAATCATTGCACCAAGCTCTCCATGGTCGATTCCTATCACTTTTTTTTCAGCTTCCCTAAAACTGTATCCTTTTTTTTGTACAAGAGTAATTATTTTTTCAAACGAATTAGAAACATACCTGTCAAGCACGGTTTTCCCAATATCTTTTAAAAGAGTTGCTGTGAATATTAAATTTTCATTCCCAAGTTTGGTTTTCTTACAAATCTCTTTTGAAATTAATGCTGAAGAGACAGCATGTTTCCACATGATTCCTTCGTGAAGACCATATCCTTTTTGTTTTTTCGAGAGTGCCTTTGCTCCTGATTTTATCAGAACAAGTTCAATGATTTGATTCATGCCAAGTATTGAGACTGCATCTTGAACAGATTCCACAGGATTAGGTAGACCGAAATACGCAGAGTTGCATATTTTAAGGAGATTTGCAGTTACTGACGGGTCAAACCTTATAATATTAGCAATATCTTTTGCAGAGCAGTTAGGATCATCAATTGCCATAGTTATTTGATTGACAATTGCCGGAATAGGCTTTAAGTTTTTTATTTCTTTTATAAGTTCCTTTATGGTACTCATATTTTCACCTCTTTGCTTCCGGAAGTTTTTACAAACACATCTCCTGATTTTATTTCAAGCCTGATTGTTCTGTTGGCTGCTCCTCCTACTTGTTCTGTATCTATTATTACTTTATTTTTGAAAAACACTTTTTTAAGAGCCATATAGTTACGGTTACCAATATTGAAAAAACCTGACTGGTCAAGTATCTGGGCTCCTCCAAAAACACAGATTTTCATTCTGCTTTTTTTAGCATCAAATTTATAGGCACCTTTAAAAAGCCGTGGGATTCCAGTGTCAGCAAACATATATGGATTTTTTTGAGCCTTGATTTTATCAATACCAGATTCAGGCAGCATATAATGTAGAATCCCTCCGACTTTTGCAATAGAGTCATATATTACAAGCCCGATACATGATCCAAGAGAATAGGTCATGATAGAATCAGCAGGATTGTTACTAACTTTCATATCTGCAACGCCAACTATTTGCTTCACAATATCGTCCTTTATTTATTGAGATACTATTTTAAAAAGACCATGTATGTCAAGAATCAGTCCCACTCTTCCATCTGATAAAATAGCTCCTCCTGCAAAGCCATCAATGTTTTCAAGGTTTGTCCCAAGGCTCTTTATTACATATTCGTCTTTACCCAGCAGTTCATCTATGAGTAGACCTTTTTGCTCATTTTTTGATTCAACCACGACAATAAGGCTTTCCCATGGAGGTTTAGAATCATCTCCAAACCCGTAAAGGCTTTTCAATCTAACCAAGGGGATAAGAGAACCTCTCTCTTTTACTATCTCTCCTTTGCCTTTAATTGTAGAACAATCTTCTTTTTCAGGTCTGAATGATCGTTTGATTGCTGTTGTAGGGATTATAAATTTTTCTTTGCCGACTCTTACAAGCATGCCATCAATAATTGCTAAGGTAAGAGGCAGGCTTATGGTAAATTTTGTACCTTTGCCCGGTGATGAGTTAATATTAAGCTGTCCTCGAAATTTTTCAATTCCACCTTTGACAACATCCATACCAACGCCACGGCCAGAGATATCAGTTACTTCTTTTGCTGTTGAGAAGCCGGGTTTGAGAATCAAATTGTAAATTTCTTCATCGGTAAGATCAGCGTCTTTTGAAACAAGATTAGTATTGGCAGCTTTTTCAAGGATGCCGAACTTATCAAGCCCCTTCCCATCATCTTCAATTTCAATAATAATATTACCGCCTTTGTGATATGCCCTGAGGGCAATGCTCCCAATAGCTGGTTTACCGCTTTTCTGGCGATCTTGTTTTGATTCAATACCATGATCCACTGAATTTCTGATCATATGCACCATGGGTTCATAAAGTGCGTCTACAACATTTCTGTCAATCTCTGTCTCTTCTCCTGCCATGCTAAGATTAGCTTTTTTACCTGATTTTTGCGAAAGATCTCTTACAAGGCGTATCATTTTCATAAATGTTGCTTTTATAGGAATCATTCTCATGGACATGGCAATATTCTGCATGTTTGTAACTATCTGCCCTAATTGTGCAACGCTTTGCTGTAAAGCAGGATTTCTTGATGCCTGCTGCCTGAGCATTGATTGGGCAATAACAAGTTCTCCTGCATAATCAACCAGGTTATCAAGTTTTTCTGTACTAACTTTAACCTGTGTTGCAATTTGTTTCTTTTTTGGGCTTTGAGCAATAAGTGCAGATGCAATCTCATTGGGTGTGGCTTTCTTTTCATCAATGAGAATTTCACCAAGTTTTTTGTCAGGAGCATCTATTTGAAATTCCAAGGCTTCAGTAATGTCTTTGTCTTCAACAATTCCTTTTTCAACAAGGATTTCTCCCAATGGTTGTTTATCACCTTGTGTAAGACGTATTTGAATTTTTTGAAGTTTATTTATTAAAATATTAACATCAATATCATTATCCAGCTGTTTTAAGCCTTTTTCAATCCCTTGTCCAACTCTTGATAAAAGTTGCTTTAAGGTGTCTACAGATTCAAGAATAATATCTGTAGCAGCTTCATTAATAAGAAAATCACCACTTCTTGCACTGTCTAAAAGATTCTCGGTTGCGTGGGAAAGTGTGTTGATCTTTTGTAAGCCGAGAAATCCAGATACCCCTTTAATAGTATGGAAAGGACGGAAAATATTGTTAATAATTTTATTATCGCCAGGGTCATGCTCAAGCTTAAGAAGAGAAATCTCTATGCTGTCAAGGTTTTCAGTTGCTTCAGATATAAAATCTACTAATATCTCCAAATCATCATCAGAAATTTTTTCAGGCCCACACTGTTCTTCCATATTTCTTTGATCCTGTTTTGACTCTTGTTTCTCTTGAGGTGCTTTAATCTCTTTTTGAGGGCTTATAGCTTCATTATTATCTGTGAATAATCCTGATGATAGAAGTTCCTCTACATCAGAAATATCAAAGGCGAAATCCTTTCCTGTTTTTATATGATTTAGTAACGCTTGAAGAAGGGTTAGGCCTTCTTCAATGGGTCTAGTGTTCTCAATATTTTCAAGGGTCATTGAGCCTACATACTCTTTGCATGACAAGACTAGTTTTTCAAACGTATCAGAATAAAACAATTTTGCATCAGCAGCAATTTCGTCACAAACATTGAGCATAGCACCTAAGTCAGGGATTTCTCCCGGGCAGAAACCCGCAATCAATTTCGAAAATTTTTCAAGGGATTTTTCTACTTTTTTTATCTGTGTAGTATTGCTATCTTCGTCATCCGACTCAATATCCTCATGTTTTATATCAGTATCAATAACAGGTGTATCAATAGACTCTTTTTTCGTATTATTTTTGAGCTCACGCATGGATGATTCCATCTCAGATATAATACTGTTTATGGTCTCAAAGCCTTCTTCAATATTTGAGTTTTCATCTTGAGCAATGTTTGTTATTATTTTTTCAGCTTTTAACGCCCCTTCAGGCAAAGTTTCAAGAGATAGTTTCATGCTGTTTTCGTGGAGCTTTTGAAGGATTGGCAATAATTCAGATAAAGCTTCTGGTTCTGACGAATCTATTAATACAAACTCCAAAGAAAGCTTCTCAACAAGTTCTTGAATGATTTTATAAGTCATTTGCTTGTCTTTTTTTTAAAGTTACCGGAATGAATGAATGAACATAATTATAATAATTTATTTTAATAAAGTAAAGGGCAGAAATTATTATTCTGCCCTTTTTAAACAATTATATTAAAAATCTTTAAAATCATCGCCATCGTCATCAAAAGGTATTACCTGATCGGGTCTTACTTCTTTTGACTGGGAGAGCAAAGCTTTCCTTTTCGGCGTTTGAACATGTGCATGTACAGGCTTAATTGGTTTAATACTTTTTTTAATATGCTCGGTACTATTTTGCTTGCCTGATACAAGTGCGACAAGATCGCCAACATAATCTTTAAGTGTTTCTGCCTGGGCACTCATTTCTTCAGATGCAGAAGCTGATTCTTCAGCATTAGCAGCGTTTTGTTGAACTACCTTATCCATCTCAGTAATAGCAATATTTACCTGTTCAATTCCCTTGGACTGTTCCTCAGATGCCCCTGAAATCTCTGCAACAATCTCTCCAACCTTGCCTGTGCTTTCTGCAACCTGTCTAAAGGCTTCATTTGTTTTTGCTACAAGGCTTGATCCATCACCAACCTTTTTGACAGTACCTTCAATAAGCTCAGCTGTGTTTTTTGCAGCAGTAGCAGATCTCATTGCAAGGTTTCTTACTTCTTCTGCAACAACTGCAAATCCTGCTCCTGCCTCGCCTGCCCGAGCTGCTTCAACAGCCGCGTTAAGAGCCAGAAGATTTGTCTGGAAAGCGATTTCATCAATTGTTTTAATAATTTTTGATGTTTCTTCACTGGCTTTAGAAATATCTTCCATTGAATGGGTGAGTTGTTCCATTGATTCATTGGCAGTTTTTACTATGCGGTTTGTATCCTGCATCAGATTATCGGCCTGGCTGGCATTCTCTGCATTCTTTTTTGTCATGGAAGACATTTCTTCCATGGATGAAGATGTTTCTTCAATGGATGCTGCCTGCTCTGATGAACCTTCTGCAAGAGACTGACTGGCAGACGATACCTGACCTGCTGCTGATGCCACCTGGTTTGCGCCTTCGTTCATACCCTGAGTGATTGCATTAATGGGCTTGGTAATGCCTCTTGTAATGATAAACGCAAAGAACATACCAAGCACAAGAGCAATAATAGTTCCTGTAAGTATTACAATGTTTGCAGTTGAAATCTGGCTGTCCATTTTTGCTTTTTGATCAGCTCTTGCTGCTGTACACACTTCATTGACGCTCCTTGCTGCTGCGACCATATCAGTGTCAGAGACTACTTGTTTTTTCATAAGCTCTGCAAAAGAATCAAAAGCTTTATCATATGCCTGGACAGCGGCAATAACAGCATTTGCCTGTGCAATATTATTAGTGTTTGTAAACCGTGATTTCAGATCATTTGACAACTCCAATATCTGTGCTATGTCTTTATCAACATACTCCTGCCATTTTGTTTCTCCATTGGATATGATAAATTCTTTCTCGTTTTTACGAGCATCAATAAACCATTTGATTATCCGGTTGGCATCATCTGCCTTAGTCAGTCTGTCATCAATAACATCATGGCCGGCATCCTGCTCCATTGCTTGGTCAAGCTTTTGTTTTTGATCTGCACGGATGGCCTCAGCCTGTGCCAAAGCTTCCCTTGCCCTGGCCCGCATTTCTTCCATGGTCTTATCTTTCTGATTATCCAGATCGACATATTCTTTAAATGCTTTGGAATAATCATTTACTTTTTCCATCACTTGATCCATCTGATCTTTGTTGGCTTTTTGATCAAATTTATTTTTTGTTTCTGTGGCTTGTTCGATAAGTTTCAGGGCATGCTCTTCTACTTCTTTTATATAGGTCTCATCTCCTCGAATAATATAGTTTTTTTCCTGTTGGCGGGTTTCTAAAATGTCTTTGACGATACGGTTTACATCATCTGCTTTATCCACTCTGCCAACAACTCCTGACAGGCTGTTAAAGCCAATAAAAGAAACTACACAAAGAAAAATAAGTACGATGGCGAATCCACTTACAATTTTAGTACCAAGTCTCATGTTCTTAAACATTTGTTATCCTCCAGTTTTTGGTTTTAATTTTTTTGATAAAATAAATATTATTTAGCAACCTTTTCAACGGTTGAAATTTCTAGAGTTGTCAATACCCTGTCAATATTAAGAAGAATCTTGACTACGCCTGACATTTTAGCCATACCAAGGATGTATTCAGTATTTAGCTTAGTGCCAAATGTTGGAGTTTCTTCTATTTCTTCCTCTTTGATATTTAAGACTTCTGACACAGCATCAACAACAATACCAATAAGCACCGTGGATGATTCTGAATCAATTTCCACAACAATAATACAGGTGCGGTCTGTATATTCGATGGTCTCCATATCGAATTTGGCTCTTAAGTCTATTACCGGGATTACCTTGCCCCTAAGATTGATTACACCCTTAACATATCCCGGTGTTCTTGGGACAGATGTGATTGGCATCATTCCGATTATCTCTTTGACTTTTAATATGCCAATTCCATATTCTTCTTCTTTAAGATAGAAAGTTAAATACTTTCCTGTTTTTACTGTCATGGATCTAATTGCCTGATCCATTGCTTCAGCAGGTTCTGCCATTGTCGTCTCCTCCTTTAATATTGTTATTTATTATTTCCTGCCCCATCATTTTATTTATTACGCTGCAAAGATCATCATATTTGCAGCTAATGGGAGTAAAAAATCTTGGGAAAAACTGACTTGCTTTAGAAATAGTTTCTTTTGATTCATCAGGAAGGATTAATATGATACGTTTATTTTCCAGTAAATAAATCAAAGAGGTTAATTCGTCTAATCTTGTTTTAGATTCAGCAAGAAGTATTAATATTTCTTTTTCAGTAGAAGAAGTTTTTTTCAATCTTGATTCGAGCTTATTAACAGTCTGGAATGTAAGAGATTCGCCTCCGCCAACATTATTTTTGATGGCAGTTTTAAGGGCTTTGCCTTTTTTTGAAGAGTCTTGATGGATAAATAATACAAGATTCATTTTTTTCTCTTTCAAGTTATAATGTTAGGAGGTCGCAATTTTTCTATTATTGATATTACAAGTTTTGTGCCAAAGAGAGAAAAATGAAAAAAAGGAGGTATTTCAGATAGTTATAAATATTGTGTTAGTTCGGTTTTGTCAGAAAAATCTGACATTCTGATTAATTTGACACAGAATAAAATCTTAATCATCAATAATTAAGATTTTATTCTGTTCCATTTATTTTTCCTTTTATTAGTTGCGAATATCATATTCTTTTAGAAGGGCGTAAAGATGTCCTCTTGAAAGACCAGATAAGCTACATGCCGTTTTAATATCATCGTTAGTATGAGACATAAGGTCTGTTATATACTTTTTTTTTATTTTTTCAATATAGTTTTTGAGATTAAGAGTTTCAACTGGAGCGAATGTGGATTCTTCCTTGAAGGAACCTTCTGTTTCAATGTTCCTTTTGGGTTTCATTTTGTTTTTTATATTAAAGGAGCGAATATAATCTGGGAGATGTTTTGGATATAATATTGATTCGTTAAAAGCATCACTGCATGCATAATCTATTGAATTAAATAATTCTCTAACATTCCCGGGCCAATTGTATCCATGAAGATCGTCCATAAATTCATTAGATATTTTATGGGGGGATTCATCAAAAAGCTTTTCTTTTCGATCCATGTGGTGCTTTATCAATAAAGCTATATCTGATTTACGATCTCGTAAAGGAGCAAGCTCAATTGTCAGGGAGGCAATTCTAAAATATAAGTCTTCCCTGAATTTACCATGTTCTATCATTGTTGAAACATCACGGTTTGTTGCAGCAATAAGCCTGAAATCGCTTGAAATTTCTTTCTTACTTCCCACGGGTCGAAATTTTTTTTCTTGAAGCGCTCTTAAGAATTTTTTTTGAATAGCCAGTGGAAGTTCCCCAACTTCATCAAGAAACAAAGAGCCTTTATCTGCCAATTTTAGTAACCCTGTTTTATCAGAATCAGCACTGGTGAATGCACCTTTTGAATGTCCAAAAAGTACGCTTTCAACAAGGTGTTCAGGTAAAGCAGCACAATCTACCACAATAAAATCATTTTTATTTCGACGGCTGTTTTCATGAATAGCTTTGGCAAAAAGTTCTTTGCCTGTTCCTGTTTCTCCTGTAATCAATACAGGAGCATTATTGTTTGAAGCCTTTGATATTTTTTCAAGGCAGGCTGTGACCTGCCTGCTTGTTCCAATAATAGAGTTTCTCTTAATTGTTTGTTTTGGAGGTTTTGATTGTTTTTGTTGTCTGTATTCTAAGGCCCGAATTAGAGAAAACTCAAATTCTTTCTGTGACCCGGTTTTTTGTATATAATCCCAAGCCCTTGATTTCATGGCAAGCTCAGCACCTTCAGGATTACTGTCGCCGGTCATGATGATTATTTCAGGAGCATTAGGATGCTCTCTGATGTTATCTATGGCTTCAAGGCCATCCCCATCCGGAAGATTTACATCAAGAAATAAAACATCAAATTCATCTGAAAATAATTTATCAAGACCTTTTCTCAAGGTTAAAGAGAAATGAGTCTCGTATCCCAATTTTTCAAACCGTTTCGTAAGGACTTTACAAATAAAAGTGTCATCATCAATGATCAGAATTTTTGTTTTTTTCATAATTTTATCTAACCTCATCTAACACTTTTCGAACTAGGGCAGCCATTTCTGATTTGATTATAGGCTTCATCATCAATCAGTAAAATTCGTTCAGTCCCAGTAGGGATTTTAGCTGTTTCAAGCTGTATTTTTTCAGGTTTCAAGCCCTTTTTAAAAGCAGGGATATATACATCAAATGTAGTCCCCTCTGCTATAGAGCTATTAACTCTAATATTTCCTTTACAATTGTTAATAATACCATGAACCACAGAAAGCCCTAACCCTGTGCCTTTGTCCTGGGATTTAGTAGTGAAGTATGGGTTAAATATTTTTTTAATTGTATTTTCGTCCATCCCTGTACCGGTATCGCTAATTGAAAGTAAGATATGAGGGACATCAGTTATCATTGCATTATGTTTGGGAACATCAACAGCCTCAATATTTTGTAATTTGATAGTAAGAACCCCGCCAGATTTCTGCATGGCATGATAGGCATTTGTGATAAGGTTCATGGCAACCTGATGTATCTGCGTAGGGTCAGCAAGGATTTTCCATGTTTCAGGATCTATATATTTCTTGATTTTAATTGATGTAGGGATGATAGCTCTTATAAGTTTGGTGACTTCCTTAATAATCAAATGTGGTTTGAGTGGAATAATTTCCTGTTCAGCCTGCCTGCTAAAAGTTAAAATTTGTTTAACAAGATCCTTTGCCCGTTTTGCCCCGGATAATATTTCATTAGTATTTTCACGAAGAGGACTATCTTTTGGTAAATCTTCTTCCAGCATTTCAGCAAATCCAATAATTGGGAATAATATATTGTTAAAATCGTGCGCAATGCCTCCAGCAAAAGTTCCAATGGCTTCAACCTTTTGAAGCTGAAGAAGGTTTTGTTCCAATTTTGTTTTTTCTGTTTCGTATTCTTTTCTGTGTACAGCTAAAGCAAATATTTCTGATAATCGTTCTATTGATCTTAGATCATGATCAGTATAATTCCTTTTGGAATTGGCTAAAGCGATTAACCCAATTAAGGATTTTCCCATTAGGATTGGTACAGCCATAAAATTTTTAATAGGAACATGCCCTTTGGAAAGAGCTTTATTCTCCGAGTATTTTTCAAGACTATTTGTAAGGAAGGCTTTCCTGGCATTTAAACCATAATCCCATAAAATATTATATTTCCCATCTCTTCTAATGGGAAAAGCTACTCTCATGTTTTTTGATTTCCATTGTTCACTAAATATGTCAGTAAGGGTGTACCCTGGGTTTTCAAATGTATTGTTATCAGCAGATGAAACAAAACCATGACTACTTTCTGTAAGGCTTTTGGCATATTTTATTAATATGTCCGAGACTTCTTTTATATCATACTTGTCAGATATTAATTTTTTTGAAATCTCAACTATTGCTTTATGCAGCTCTAACTCAAGTTTTTGGAAAACTTCTGTTGCTTTCTCAGAAGTGATATCGTGAAAAACACAATGTGCTTGTTTAAAGGTACCATTTTGATTTTCTCCGATTTTACCCTGAAAGGAAACTAAAATAGCAGAGCCATCCTTTTTAACCATCTCAAATTCAACACCAAAGACTTCTCCCACTGCCTTGAGTTGGGAGAAATTTTCAGAAAAATGTTGCTTCCATTCCGGAATCAGGAACTCGCTGAAATTTTTTCCTAAAACTTTTTGTTTTTTATACCCTAATGTTTTAAGCCAGGTTTCGTTTATTTCAGTAAGATTTCCCTTTTCATCCAGAGATTGATAGTTTAACGGAGCTTTTTCAAAAAGGCTTTTGAATTTATCTTCACTCTTTTTTAATGCCTTTTGTGTCTGTTCACGTTCTTTTATTTCTTTTTCTAAAAACTCTGTTTTTCTGGCAACTTCTTTTTTCAAATACCAGAGACCAAAAATTCCCATAAGAAATATAACAGGTAAAAGGATAAAAGCGATGTGTTTTATCTTCACTGCAAAACTGACTATCGGAGCAGGAAGAATTGGAGCGAACCATTTATTATATAATGTATTGTAAGTGCCATTAGTGGTAATAATTGCAAGACCTTCGTTTAAGAGTGCCAACAATTGACTATCACCCTTTTGTACTGCAAAGCAAAATTTTTGTTCAAACTCAGATAAGGGTTTAGTAGTAAGTTTAAAATCGCTCCCTTGAAAACAATTGATATCTACTAAGTTGGAGATGTTTAATTTTTTAATAATCTGATGACCGACTAAATGTTGAATGATTACAGCATCATGCTTGCCAGCCGAAAGCAATTTTATGGCTTTTTCAAAACTTTCAGTCAATATAAGATTGTCAGATAGATTGTTTTCAACTGCATATTCGTGGGCAGTACCGCCTCGCATCACTATTACTTCTTTATTCTTTAAGTCAAGCTCAGAACTAATAGTTTTATTCCCTTTGCGCATGAAAATAGTGCCATGCATACGCAGGTACGGTGCTGAAAAATCAAAAACTTTATCTCGTTCTGCTGAATAAGATACAAGCGGAAGAAGATCAAGTTCTTTGTTTATTAGTTTGTGCTTAATTTTATCCCAGGGACCAACTTGAAAATTGATTTTAAGCCCTACTGCATGAGTAACAGCTTTCAAGAGATCTACTGAAAATCCATCAGCAGTTCCATCATTCTTGATCACTGAAAATGGTGGGTAATCAAGCTCGCTCGCAGATTTGAGAGTACGAGGGATTGAGTTTGAGTTATTATTTTTTGCTGTAGATAGCAAAGGTGCAAAGGTAATAACCAACAATGTTAATAGAAAAATGAATAATAATCGAGGTGTCATTAGAAAATCTTGTTTTGTTTCATTGGTTTAATATCGAAGCAATAATATCATTTACAGTTTTTTTAAGTCCTGGAATTTTGCTTGCGCTTCTTCCTGCCACATTGAGCACAGAAATATCAGATTGTGCAAGCCAGGTTCTGACTGCCCTGGCCGGGGATTTCTCAGTTTGAAGATCAATATGAAGCCATGGTTTCTTATTTATTTTTGACAATTTTAAGGCAGCTTTAGCATTTCCTGTGAGTTTGCCAAAGGAGAAAATAATTGTACCGTCAGCATCCAGGACATTTTGTTCTGTTTTTTTAGGGTCATTATCTTTTGTTAATTCCAGAATATCAGTTATTTGAGCATTTATGGCATCAATAGTTTCATTGTCAGAAGGTTCTTTTGGAGCATTTAAATTCGCACCACCACTTGAAAATACTTCAGTTAGCTTTTCCATCGCTATCGTAAGCTTCTCAATTTTTTCTCCCAGTGCATCAAATTTTTCCATGTCCATGGGAACAGCCTGGGCCTGGAGTGCCGCAAGCTCAGGATTAGCTTCTAAGACCATAGCTGCGCCTAATTTTACTCTGATTTCTTCTTTTGTCATTCCACTATTTTGATAATAGCCGTAGATTTTTTTAACAAGCTCTGATGTTTCAGGAGGGTATTCCTTAACACCTTCATGTTCTACAGGATCGGCAAAAAACTCTTCAAATCGCTGTAAATATTCTCTGATTGTTCCGGACGAAATGTCCAGCTCTTCAGCCATTTGCGGGATTGATTTCATATGCATTCCTCAAAAATAGCAGGCAGTGTAAGCGCCTTGACGATTTTAATTGATTTTTTTAAAAAATAATTATTTTTATTGAAACATTTTCTTAATACTATTATAATAAAACTTAAATATCAATAATTTTTTAGTTACATGACATAAAAAATATCGCAGTGATTGTAATCATGAGAATAATCAGGGGGTAAGATGGTAGAAAAATTTGACCATACAGTGCTGGTTGTTGATGATGAAGAGCAGGTTGGAAAATCTTTGGGCAGGTTCCTTAAGGGCATTGGTGTGAAATATGTTTATATGGAATCGGGTCAAGCCGGTCTTGAAAGAATACAATCGGCATCAAAACCTTTTTCTCTTATTATTTCAGATCAACGAATGCCGGGGATGTCAGGGTCTGAATTTCTTGGCAAAGCAAAGGAAATTTCTCCTGATACCATTCGGTTTCTTTTAACGGGATATTCAGATATGGATGCAATTACAGAGGCTGTGAACAATGGTTCCATACACAAATATATAAGTAAGCCCTGGGATAATAAAGATTTTGAAGGAAAGATTAAGTCGGGATTGAATCAATTTGAACTTGCAATGGAAAATGATAGACTTTTTAAGCTTGCCAAGGATCAAAACTCTAAACTTTTTCAATTAAATACAGATTTAAAAAATAGTTCAGCAGCTAATGAAAAAATCATTACACAATTAGATAAGCAAGTTGAACAGCTAAACCAAAGATACGATCAAGGTTTTGAAAACAGAGATTATGTAAACGAAATAGAATCAGTACTCAAGGAATATAAAATGCTGGAGGAAGGAAAACTTAATTTTCTTTATTCTGCATTATTATCAGAGCTTTATGAACAATTTAAAGATATAGCAACACGAAATGGCTTTGAAATGCCTGAAGAGGCAAGCTAACCAAAGTAATAGGATAGAATTATGGGCGATATTAATGACTATGCAATTTTAGTGGTTGATGATGATGAACCTATTGTAAAAAACATGCGAAGGGTTTTAAAAAGAAAAGGGTTTAATAAAGTTATTTCTGCACTTAATGCTGAACAGGGAATCGGTTTGTTAGAAAGCTCCGGAGAAAAATTTTTTCTGATACTTTCTGACCAGCGTATGCCTGGAATGCAGGGAAGTGAGTTTTTTGAGAAGAGTATTCTTATCAGCCCTGAATCCAGAAGAATTCTCATTACAGGTTATTCTGACTTTGATGCAATAATCGAAGCCGTAAATGAAGGTTCAATACACCAGTATCTTTCTAAACCATGGGAGAACGATGATTTGTTGTTGAGGATAATGGGTGAATTTGAAATTTTTCAAAAGTTCCAGGAAAGAAAGCGGCTTTTTAAAGTCACAAAGTATCAAAATGCTAAGCTTTTTAAGCTTGCAAGTCAGCAGAAAAAAACTGATAAAGCTTTTACTGATAAAATTGAAAAAAAAACCCAAGAGGTCGAAGAACTTAAAGAATCTTTAGCCCAGGCAAAAGCAGCAGCAGAATTTAAAGAGACTTATTTAGGGCTTGATGAGCTTCTTTCAAGAACCATTACTTTAAATAAGGAAAATCTTGTACAGGCAATGTCCCTAGCCAAAGAAGAAGCAAACTCTATGATGGATACAATAACCCAAAAAAATAAAATTCCCTTTTCTCCTGAAAAAATTCATACTGGATATGAACCTTCAGGTGAATTTGAAGAAGAAGTATATGATATCATAGATATTATTATTGAAAATGTTGTGCAAAAAGCTGAGCCTGTAATTTGCGGTATTGGATCTGAACCCGCAGTTGGTGTTGTGATTGATGATTATGAAGAAGTGCCTGATTTCGGAGATCTTGCTTTCAATGATGGGTATGTTACAAAGGGTGAACTTGAAAAGGCAAGAGATGAACTAGAGACAAAAGAGGCTGAACAATCTACAGGCCTGACAATTGATAAAGTCCTTGTAACAAATGAATTCCTTAGAAGAAAAGATTTAAGTCGTATCTTTGCTAAACTGGCATTGATCGAAATAAGATTGTTGGATCGTGATTTTGCAAAAGAACTTGTAAGCCGAGAGATAGCAACCAAAAAAGATGTTGACCGGGCATTTCGTAAACAATTGAATAATTTTGAGGAGAGCGGAGTTGCAATTCTTATAGGTGATCTTCTTGTGGAATCTGAAGTAATTGCCCCGGAACTCAGAGATGAAGTAATGGAAAGCCAGGACAGGACCGGTAAGAAGAGCAATATTGATGAATCTTCTGCATTTGATTCACAATTTGGTGCATTTGTTGATTTGCGCATTTCCGAGGACAGAGTAGTGGCTTTTATAAGGGTTCCTGAGGTTGTTCTTGGTACTGAAGATATCGAACCCATAAAGAAACTTATTAAAAAACGTGGCATAAAGCACGGGATTGTGGATGATAAAATCATTAGAGATTTTATTAAAAACTGTAAGGACCCTTCGGAAAAATTGAATGTTGCCATTGGTAAACCTGTTGAAATAGGAAAGCCCGCTGAAATTGTCTATCACTTTAATACTGAGCATGAATCTGCAGGTATTATTAATGAAGATGGCTCTATTGATTTTACTTCAAGAGGTGATTCTCCTTTTGTTAAAAAAGGTCAGCTTCTTGCTGAAAAACATCCCATGGAGCACGCAAAGTCTGGACTTGATATTTTTGGTGAGACTTTACTTGTAGGGGATGTGGTTGATGTTACATTAGAGTGTAGTGACGGGGCTGAGTTATCCGAGGATGGCTTAAAGATTACTTCACTTATTTCAGGACAGCCAAGTATTGATATTAAAGGAGTTGTTTCCGTGTTAGAGCAGTTTACTGTTAAAGGCGATGTTGATTTTAAAACAGGTAATATTAATTTTAAAGGAAATGTTGTTGTCGGAGGTGCTGTTAAAGAGGGCTTTATGGTGGAATGCGAAGAACTTATAGCCAATGAAATAAATGGTGGAATAATAAGAATTAAAGGAGATCTTAAGGTTTCAAATGGAATAGTTAACGCAGATATCCAAACCCAGGGAAGTGTTCAGGCTAAATTTGTTAATAATTCAAAAATCTTTGGCTATCGTAACATGATGGTTACAAGGGAGATAATGGAATCTAAAATTGCTATAAGCGGAGAGATGAATAATGAGGCCGGCAGAATAACAGGGTCCACAATATCCGCGAGAATGGGCTTTAATGTTAAGCAGATTGGTACTGAGAAAGCAGAATCTTCCACAATAAAAGCAGGTGCTGATGATCATATCCAATGGATTGCTGAAAAATATGATAAACAGATGGAAAAAATACAAAGGGACCTTGATATTATAATTAATGAAAAAATGGAGATGAGTGATGAGAACAACGCCCTTCATGTTGATATTGCAGCCAAAACTTTTGCCCAGGAAAAGTTAATAAAAAAGATAGATTTTACAGAAAAAAAGATTGGTGAGACAAAGGACAGCGAAGAGAAACAAAAGCTTGTTAAAGATCTTGAAAATGGTATAAAACAAGCTGACGAAAGGATAAAGGGTATTTTTGAGGAACAAGATTCAATATTAAATAAAATTGAAGAACATGAAATTCAAATTGCCAAGTTAAATGTTGAATTTTCAGGTTTAAAAAAGGAAAAAGAGATGTCAATAGAAGCATTATCTGAGACAGAACCAAACCCGACTCTTAAAGTAAATAAAAAAATATACTCTGGAACCAGAATAACAGGAACACAGGCAACAATGATGATTCAAAATGATCTTGGCATGTCAAAATTTGTCGAGATAGATTCTGATAATCCTGACAATCCAAAACTGATAACCCATCAAACATTGTCTTAAAATTTACAAAAAATGTTTATAACTCAGGCTTAAAAAATGGAAGAAAGTCAAAAGTATAAAATTCTTGTTGTGGAAGCAGATGGTGATTTGCGACTAAGAATTGAAAAACTTTTAACATCTCAAAATTATGTAGTATCTTGTTTTGAATCTTCATCTGCTGCTTTTTCAGAACTTGAAAGTCCTGACATAAAACCGTATGCTGTAGCGATTGTAAGCTATAAAATGCCTAAGATGAAGGGTGATGAGGTTCTTGAAAAAATTAAAGAGCTTTCGCCTGATACTCAAAGGGTACTCATTACCGATTCCTTAAGCATTGATATAATTGCAAAAGCTATAAATACGGCAGAGATAAATTCTTGTCTCTCTCTTCCTTTTAAAGATGAAGATCTTATTAGTCAAGCAAGTAATGGCTGTAGGCAGTTTCAGGAAGTAAAAAAACAGCAGAATTTAATAAGAGTAACTCAACACCAGAATAATCAGTTGTATAAGATTGCAAAACAATTAAAAGAAAAAGAAGAGCGAAATGTTGAGAAAATAAGAAAACGGAAAAATAAAATCAGGTTGGCCGAATCAGAGCTCAGCCTTAATAACAGTAAGCACGAACCTCTTTCCTTAAAAGGTGTAATTAAAGAAAAAGATGTACCTCTTACCCCAGAGGGTTTGTTAGGGGAGTTTTCAATCCTAAAAGATCAAATAAAAGAGATCTTGGGAAAAGCAGTTGGTGATTTTATTGGGCTTGATGAGCTTTCTTATAAAGATATTAAAGAAAAAGCTTCTCAAAAACATCAATCTTCTGAAGAGGTTGATAAAATATTGAAAATAAGCTTTATGCTTTTAAGGAAAACTGCATTTCTAGGTGTAGATGCTTTAGATGCAGTTCAGGAAAGTTCATGTGATGGCAATGATTTTGAACTTACATTATCCGAGGATAAGACAAAAGCTTTTATCAGGCTTAAAACTTCTGATATAGATGGAATTAATATAATAACAATTAAAGAATTATTAGAACAAGAGGGAATTAAAGTAGGCATTAAAGATGATGATTTTATTCAATCATGGCTTTTAGGGGCAAGCCCGGAAGATGATGCGATAATTATAGCTAAGGGAAGAAAGCCAAAGCCTCCAAAGAATGCTGAAATCAATTACCATTTCCCATTAGAATTTCGTCAGCCCGGAAAAGTGGATTCTGAAGGCAGAATTGATTTTAAAGAGAGAGGTGAAATCCCCTTTGTTGAAAAAGATACATTCCTTGCAGCAAAAATTTTCCCGGAAGATGGAATTGCCGGTATAAATGTTTTAGGCGAGATTATGCCAGTAGAAGAGCCTTTAGACATGGTCTTTGTGGCAGGTACAGGTGTGAGAGAGTCAGACGATGGAGTTAAGATTTATGCTGATATAGATGGACAACCAAATCTTGATCCTTTAGGAAATATTTCAGTTTTTCCAGAATTAAAAATAGATGGTGATGTGTGTTTTGAAAGTGGAAATGTTGAATTTGACGGCAATATTATAGTTTCAGGGATGATTAAAGAAGGCTTTACTGTTAAGGGAGCATCTCTTACTATTGAGCAGATTGAAGGTGCGGAAGTTGATCTCACAGGAGATCTTAGTGTCAGCTCCGGGATTGTTGATGCCAATCTTATAAAAGTTAAAGGAAATATCCAGGCAAAGTATGTAAATAATTCAAAGATATATGGGTTTGGTGATCTTATTGTTCAAAAAGAAATACTTGATTCAAAAATAAGAGTGAGTGGAGCATGTATTAATGAGGGAGGCACAATCATAGCTTCTGATATCAGTGCTAAAATGGGTATTGATGCTGGGAACATAGGAACTATGGGTTCAAGACCTTCAACATTAAAAGTCGGAATAGATGAACACACTAATTTTCTAGTGGCAAAAATAGATTCAAAGTTAAAAGTTAATATTGATATTATCACAATTTTGAGAAGTGAAATATTAGAGTTGGATAAAGAAGATCAGGCTCTTCATATAACAATATCCGAACATGCCTATACTCAGGATCGGACCCAGGTAAAATTAAAAGATGTTGAAAAAAAGAAGTTTGATTTACAAGCATCAGGAAATGCAGCAGCTCTTCAAAAAGTTTTTGAGCTTGAAGCACAAATGCAGGAACAGGCAAAGCAGGCTGAAGACGAAATTAACAGAGGGTTTGAACGTCAGGACGCTGTTGCTCAGGAGATTGTTCAGAAAAAAGAAAGAATTGGGCAGCTTGACAAGACAAATGAAGCACTTATGGAAGAAAAAAAGAAATTACTTGAGTTTACTTCAAAAAAAGAACCTGTACCAGTAGTAAAAGTTGCAAAAAAAATAATGAGTGGAACTAAAATTCAGGGTCCTACCTCGGTTCTTACTATTAAAGAATCTACCTCAAGATGCAGAATAATGGAAATCAAACAAACTGATGAAGGGATGGGGTCGCTTGGTTTTTATGAGATGGTAATTACAGATTTATAAGGCAATAATTGTATCGTCTGTAGTATTATGTTTTGAATACATTAGATAAAGGTATCATAACTGTGAAAGTGGATCCTTCATGTTCATTATTATTAACAGCAATAAAACCCTGATATTCAGTCATAAGTCTTGAACAAACAAAAAGTCCTAAGCCTGAACCTGACTTGGTTTCACTTGATTTTGATTTGGTTGAGTAAAACGGATCAAAGATCAAAGATATTTTGTCAGGATCAATTCCCGAACCTGTATCTGAAAAAGAGATTGAAATTCCTGTTGATCTGCTGGAACTTGAAATAGTAATCTGCTTATTTTCTGAATTTTTCATTGCCTCACAAGCGTTATTTACAATGTTATAGAAAATTTGCGAAAAATCACTATATATTCCTTTAATTAATGGAATATCATCTTCAAGACTTAACTTAACCCTAACTCTATATTTCATAATGGTTTCAGAATGGATAAATTTAAGTTCTTTTGCAATCAGGTTATTTAAATTAAGAGACTGTTTTATTTCATTTGGGTTTGAACCGCCCTGAATAAGTAGGGTATCAATAAGCTCAGAAGTTTTTTCAATAGCTTTGAATACATATGAGCTGCTTTTTTTAATTTTATCTGCAAGAGCAGAAGTTTTTTCGTCCATTGAAGGTAAAGATTCCAAAAAAGAGTTAAAATTCATCTCCATTAACTGAACATTTCCGTATGCAGCAGAAACAGGCCCCCTGAGATTATGAACAATCCCTTGTACCATTTTGCCTACAATTGCCTGTCTTTCTCTTGTAACAAGCTCTTCAGTTCTTTTTTTTACTGTTTCTTCAAGGTGCAGGTTCACTTCTTTTAATTTTTGTTTTGCATTATATAGTCTTAAAAGAATTTCAACCTTTGCAATAAGTTCATCAGGGTCATAGGGCTTGGCAAGATAATCATCAGCTAAAGCTGTATAAGCTTCAAGTCTGTCATCAACAGTTGCATTACCTGAAACTATAAGCACCATGATGTTTTTATCTATCTTTTTTATTCTTGAGCAAGTTTCTATCCCGCCTATTCCTGGCATCATGATATCTAAAATAACAATGGAGGGGTTTTCTTTTGTAACTTGCCTTAAAGCTTCTTCACCGCTTAAGGCAAAAAAGAGATTGTGATTGTGTTTTTTAAAAATACGTTTTATTGCATTAAGGTTCTGTTTTTCATCATCAACTGCAAGGATTGTATTCATTTTAAAACCTCTTATCTGTTTATGGGCGTATAAATGACAGAACAACACCCTTACCTGAAAAACGCCCTGTAAATGGTGTACAAGTGATATTGTATGACCCTTTATTTTCATTTAAATATTCTAAGGTTTCTGACTTATTGTTTTCAAAGCAGTTGTTTATGATATTTACTATGTTTTCAGGAAAAGAATCTGAAATTTTTGAGCCGATTTTAAGATCAATGTTATCATTATCAAGCTGCATTTTTGATGCCATGCTGTTATAAATAGCAATAGCTTTTTCTGTATTAATTCCAATAATTGGAAAAGAAATATTTTCTAAAACCGCATGATATAATTGCAGAGCTTTGTTTTGAAAGCTAAGCCTAGCGTTGTCCTGAACAAGCTTATAATGCTCAAAAGCTTGCCGTATTTCTAAAATTATGCCCTGATCATTCCAGGGCTTGTGAAAAAATTTGTAAATACTGCCTTTATTGATAGTATCTATTACTACATCAACGTCAGTGTAGCCGGAAAGAATGATTCTAATAATATCAGGGAATTCTTCTATGACTTTTGAAAAAAATTCAGTCCCGCTCATTCCAGGCATTCTCTGGTCAGAAATTATAACCTGAACATTATTGTCTCTGAGTATCTCAAGTCCTTCTTTTCCACTTGAGGCTGTGATTACTTTATATTCTTCTTTTCTTAACAGACGTTTTAATGAATTTAAAATGCTTTTTTCATTATCTACTAAAAGAATTGTGTTTGTATATTCAACATCATATTCTAATTCCATGACTTATTTTCCCGGCAATATTATTGTAAAGGTTGTTCCTGACCCTACTTTGCTTTTTATATCAATAGTTCCTTTATGTTTTTTAATGATATTATAGGCAATATTCATCCCAAGGCCAGTTCCTTTCCCTACAGGTTTGGTTGTAAAAAATGGATCAAATATTTTTGCAATATTTTTTTCTTCAATACCAGATCCATTATCAGAAATCGTTATTTTAACGTCTTTGTTATCTTGTTGTGTTTTAATATGGATTTCCCCTTTTTCCTCAATGGCTTGGGCAGCATTTACTAAAATATTCATAAAAACCTGATTTATCTGCTGAGGATATCCTTCAACAAGAGGAATTTCTCCAAATTCTTTTATAACCTGGGCTTTATATTTAATCTCATTGCTTACAACGTTTAATGTTGATTCTATCCCTTGATTTACATTCACAAGTTTTATTTTGTCGTTTCCGGGGTGGGCAAAATTTTTCAAATCAGCAACAATTTTTCTTACTCGTTCTGTCCCTTCAGCACAATCACCTAAAAGTTCTGGAATATCATCTTTTAAGTAATCAATATCAATTTCTTCTTCAAACTTTTCTATGGTTTCAGTTATGATTTTTATGTTGTCGGGTAATTTTTCCAAATCCGTATCTTTTAGGTTTTGTTTCATTAAATTGTAATGTCCTAAAAGCGTATTAAAATCTTTTAAGTAATCGGTAAGAGTTGAAAGATTACTTCCTACAAACCCAATTGGGTTGTTAATTTCATGGGCAACACCGGCAGCTAGTTGGCCTATGGAAGCCATTTTTTCAGATTGCAGTATCTGGGACTGGGTCTCTTTTAAATCCTTTAGTGCCTTATCAAGTTCAAAGTTTTTTTCAGTCATCTCTTGTTGTAGCTTGTGATGGTTGTGTTCTAAAGTTAAAATTCTTTCTCCTGTTTTGATTCTGGATTTTAACTCGTCGGGTTTGAAAGGTTTTGTGATATAATCGTCTGCACCTGCAGCAAATACTTCTACAAGATCAGAGATCTTATCTTTTGCTGTTAAAAGCATTATATAGGTGTAAGTTTTTTTGCCAGAAGATCTTATTTTTTTGCACAGTTCCAATCCATCTATTTTAGGCATCATCCAGTCAGTAATTACCATGGATGGTTCATTCTCTTGAAACAAATCCAATCCTTGCTGCCCGTCTACAGCTTCAAGCACTTCATGATCCATTGCCGAGATAGATTTTTTTAATAAAAGCCGCGAGACATAGTCATCTTCTGCGATAAGGATTTTCATATATTTCTCCATTCAATTTTGTTTATATGTTCGCAAAAACGTGTAACTTCGTTTTCAAGCTTACTTAATGTTTTAGTGCATGAGCTGAGGGCATCACTTGTTCCTGCAGTTTCGAGTTCTGCTGCTGTTGAGCTTATCCCGATAGCACCAACATTTGAGGAGGAACCTTTTAAAGAGTGAGATTCCCTTATTAAACTGTATTTGTCCTCTTTTAATATTGCTTCTTTTATAGAATCAATATGAAGTGGTAATCCTCTCATAAATTCTTCTAAAATCATTTCAAGAAATGATTTGTCATCCATTGCTCTTTCAAGGGCATCTTCAAGATTAAAAATAAGACCCTGGTTTTTAGGAGAAAGTGTTTTTAAAAATACTTGATTTTGTGCAGCCCATTTATCAATTGTTTTAATGAGGTTTATTGAATCTATAGTTTTAGGGAGATGGTCGTCCATTCCTAAAGAAAGGCATTTCTTTCTATCTTGACTCATAGTATTATCTGTTATTCCAAGGATTGGAATCCTTTTTGACCCTTGTTGCTTTTCCAATGCTCGGATATTTTTTGTAGCATCAAACCCATTCATTTCTGGCATATTTTCATTCATTAATATCAGGTTATACTTTCCTGTTTTAAATGCCTCTATTGCCTGTACTCCGTTTGGAACTACATCAACCTTGTAACCAGATTTACCAAGAATGTCTAAATACATCTTTTGACTTGTAATGTTGCTTTGGGCAAGCAGTATATGAACATTCTGTTTTTTGCCCTCTATCAGGGAATGGCGAGTGATAATTTCATTTTTCCCCTGTTTATATGCTGTCAAAGCTTTGATAATGCAGTCGTAAAGCAGGTGTGGTTTAACAGGCTTTGGAAGATATGCAGCGCAGCCAATTTTTTTTAATCTTGCAACATCGCCTTTTTTGCCAACAGATGTCAGCATAATTAAAATTATATTGGAAAAATTTGGATCTGATTTGATTTTTTGTGCCAGAAATTCACCATTCATCTCAGGCATCTGCATATCAAGGAGTGCAATATCAAATTGCCTTGAAGTGTTATTAGCTAGTTTTTCAAGAGCATCTTTGCCATTTATTGCTTCAACAAAAGTACATTCCCAAGCTGATACCTGCTTTTTTAAAAAAAAGCGGTTAGTGGTATTGTCATCCACGATTAGAATATTTTTTCCCTTAATGTTTTCAGAAGTTGCAGTCTCTTTGTATAAACCTTGTGATTGTTTTTCAAACAGAGCTGTGAACCAGAAAGTTGACCCATGTCCTAGCTTACTTTCAACTCCTAGTTTACCATTCATCAAAGCGACAAGCTGTTTTGCAATGGTAAGCCCTAAGCCGATATCTCCTTGCGCGCGTGTTACTGATCCGTCTGCCTTGGAAAATGATTTAATAATTATATCTTTTTTATCAGAGTTGATACCAACTCCACTATCAATTATCTCAAAACGAATAACAGCACTTGTTTTGTCCTCTTTTTCAAGAGTCACAGCAATTTTTATTTTGCCTTGATTTGTGAACTTTACAGCATTGTCTGCAAGGTTAAGAAGTATTTGGCGTAATAGTTGAGGATCACCTTTTATGAGAGAAGGGACAAACTGATGGACAAAAATATCGAGTTTAAGTTTTTTTTCATTCGTTTTTATTGATATTTGTTTTTCAGCTTCTTCAATAGTAGTTCTTAAATCAAAATTAATGGTTTCGTATTCAAGCTTGCCAGCTTCAATTTTAGAAAAATCAAGGATGTTGTTTATAACATTCATAAGCGAATCAGCATTTTTTTGTATAATTTCAGCAAGTTCTATTTGATTGCTATCCAATTCTGTGTCGAGTAACAAATTTATCATCCCCATTATGCCATTCATTGGTGTTCTTAATTCATGGCTGACATTTAACAGAAATTCGCTTTTTGCAAGGTCAGCTTTCTGAGCTGCCTCCCGCGTCTGAATAATATTTGTAATATCTTGGAGGTTCACGATTAAGCCATCGATTTTTCCTGTATCATTCAATATCGTAGCTGCACTAACTCTGGTATTAAGAATTTTATTGTCTTTTGTTTTCCGTAGAGTTTCCATGGCATAGCATGTTTCTCCACGCATAATGCTTGCAATAGCCTCTTTTGTCTGGGCTTCTGCCTCTTTAGGTACAAAATCTATTTTTTTCCCCATAAGTTCGCCAGGGGACCACCCAAAAACTCTTTCAAATGCAGGGTTTATATAATTTACAAGGCCGTCTTTATTGTAAATTACAATGGGTTCAACAGAATTGTCCATAACATTACGAAGTTTCATTTGATTTCCCCTCTTTTAGCATGATGCGCTAAAAGAAAAATAATAATCAAAATTATGCGAATTTGAAATATATTTTAATAATACCTTTAAAGACATTATATATCAAGGAATTATATTTATTTGTTCCTTAAAATAGTTTTATGAATTGCACTTTACACATAGCTTGCAGATTGATAAAATAAATAGATGAAATTAATTGATGCTCAAAAAAAGAAAAAAAGATTCCTTTTAGTAAAAATTATTCTGTTTATATCATGGTTGAGCGCGTTCGGATGGCTTGTAAGGTATGAGGCGTATCCTGAATTTTTTACTCACAAATTGGATGGATACAAGAGTATTATCTCAAAAGATGTTTTGCTTATTGATTCCTGGATGCGAATCTTAGTGAACGGTTCTCCTGTTGGATACAGTTATACAAAAATGGAAGTTGAAAAGTCTGACCCTGTGAACCATTATAAAATCGAAAATGCTTTAAATTTTACTATTAATCTTGGAGGTTTAAATCAACGGATTAGTATAAAAACCAATTCAGTTTTAAATAATGTTTATCAACTTCAAAAATTTTATTTTTTCATTAAATCATCAGGTTATTCATTAAAAATTAATGGTAAAAAAATTCAAGATGAAATTTTTAAAATTACAACAACAACAGGGGATACAACTCAGTCAAGAAAAGTGAAGATACCTGAAGATGTTGTTATTTATTCACCAATGACTGAGATAGCAATGAAAAAATTAAAGCCTGGTCAAAAACTTTCAATTTTAACCTTTGATCCTGTAACAATGTCCTTGGCAAATATTATGTTTACAGGAGTAAAGAAAGAGAAGATTACAATTGACAAAAAAGAATATGAAACAACTCATATATCTATCAATATGAAAGGTGCTGTTTCAAATCTCTGGATTGATTCTTCAACAGGGCAGCCAGTCAGGCAGAGTACACCATTTGGTTGGACAATGGAAAAAACTACAAGTGATCTTGCAATGAAAAGCATTAATAATGCTGATAACAAAAGTGATATCCTTACAAAGCTTGCAATTCGTCCCAGGGGTTTACCTGTTGATCCTGATGCAGATGAAATTAGATTGAAATTAAAAGGTTTGGATCTGAAAAGTTTTAATTTTGAATCAGACAGGCAGAAAATATTGAGTTTAAATGAAACCGCAACGGAATTGATGATAATTAACGGCAATAGTAAAGAACTTTTAAAAAGCAGTGAAATGCCTGATGAAACTCTTTCTAAGTTTTTAAAATCGACTATGGCTGTTCAGTCAGATCATTCTAAAATTATTAAGGCAGCAAAAAAAATTATTCAAAAGATTGATAGTAATGATGATAAAGCCAAAGCAGAGGCAATATTTAATTGGGTTCACAAGAATGTGAAAAAGGAAATTACTATAAGTATACCTTCTGCTCTTGATGTGTTGCATACAATGAAAGGCGATTGCAATGAACATACTTACCTATTCACAGCACTTGCTCGGGCAGCGAAGATTCCAACAAGAATCACAACAGGTCTTGCCTTTACTAAGGATAGGTTTTATTACCATGCCTGGCCCGCAGTTTATATTGACAATACATGGCGTGAAATGGATCCAACCTGGGGGCAGACCTATGTTGATACAACACATATTGCAATTGTGAATGGAGAGATTGGAAATCAGTTTCAATTGTTCTCCCTTATGGGGCAGCTTAATATAGAAGTGACAGAGGTTATATATGATAAAAATTAACAAATTATCCAAAACCTATGGTTCAAATGATGCAAAAAATCCCCATAGTTTTGAAGCCGTAAAGAATCTAACATTAGATATTGGAAAAGGTGAGCTTTTTTGTTTTCTTGGACCAAACGGCGCCGGAAAAACCACAACCATTAAAATACTCACAGGTTTATTGCGTGCATCTTCAGGTTCTATATTGATTAATGGAATAGACCCTGAAACAGATCATCTCTCATCCAAAAAAATCATTGGTTATATACCTGATATGCCTTATTTGTATGAAAGACTAACAACAACAGAGTTTTTTGAATTTACCGGGGAATTATACGATATTAATAAAGAAAGTATACATGAAAAACTTGAAGAGTCTTTTGCTCTTTTCGGATTAATAGAATACAAAAATGTACTTGTTAAAGATCTTTCCCATGGTTTGCGCCAGAGACTTATTTATGCCGCAACTTTTTTGCACGACCCTGAGATTCTTTTTATTGATGAACCACTGATAGGTCTTGATCCATATACTATTCGCCTTATTAAGGATCTCTTAAAAGAGAAAGCACGAAATGGGATGACCATTTTTTTAACCACACATATTCTGGCTTTGGCAGAGGATATTGCCCATCGCATAGGGATAATATTGAGAGGAGAGCTTATTGAAACAGGAACTTTGTCTGAGCTTTATGAAAGACATGGAAAAAACAACCTTGAAGATATCTTTTTAAGCCTTACAGGTAATTATTGATATGTCCATTGAAAGAGCAATATTAAAAAAAATAAAGTACACTTTTTATAACCTTGGCAGAATATTGAGCATTCAGTCAAAGTTAAAAGTCTTTTTCATTTTTTGTTCGGTAATTGTTTTAATAACAGGTATGGCTCTGATGTTTTATAGTGGATTTCGCTACTTTGATACTATGAGCGGATTTGGCAGTATTATTATTAATAAATTATTCACATTTTTCTTTCTTGGCATGGGAGTAATGCTTGTGTTTTCAAGTATTATCACATCCTATTCAACCATATTCAGATCTGATGAGATTCCTTTTCTTCTTGTTAGACCTGCAGGATATAATCAAATTACACTATATAAATTTTTTGAATCCACAGCCCTTTCCTCATGGGCTTTTGTATTTATTATTCTCCCTTATGTCGGAGCATATGCCGCATATAATGAAATGTCAGTTCTTTTTGTAATATGGACATTGCTTTTTTCCATCCCGTTTTTAATAATATGTTCAGCTATTGGTTCAATTTCGATCATAATCTTTGTAAGATTTATTCCAAAATCCAAAAAAACTCTTCTGTCTCTGCTTATATTCACAGGTTTAATGTTGGTCGTTGTTTTTTTTATAAATACTGATTTTAATGTAGATAAAGAGATGGAAGTTTTTGACATTTCTACCGTGCTCCCCGGATTAAACTTAGCATCAAACCCAATACTGCCAAGCTTTTGGACTTCTGAAGGAATAATGGCTTTAACTAATGGACAGATTCTTCGCGGGCTTATGTTCTGGTTGCTTTTAATGTTGACCGCAACAGGTTTTTTGGTTTTAATAAATGATCTTGGCAGATTATTATTCTATAATACATGGCTTTCGACCATGGAAGGAAGACAGAATAATAAAAGAGCGCCAGTATTGTTTAAATGGCTTGATAAGATTTATTTACCCCATGATATTAAGGCAATGATCAAAAAAGATATCAGGATTTTTTTTCGCGACCCTGTTCAATGGTCTCAAGTGTTAATATTTTTTGGATTGATAGGCTTATATTTTGTAAATATAAGAAATTTTAATTATCATAATATAGATGCAATGTGGAGAAATATGATTGCGTTTTTAAACGTTTTCTGTCTTTCCATGGTGTTATCCTCGCTTGGTTCAAGATTTATATATCCAGAGTTGAGCCTAGAAGGGCAAGGCTTCTGGGTGATAGGGCTATCACCTACCAGTATGAAACGAATAGTTTTAACAAAGTTTTTTTCATCTGTAGTTGCAATGATTATTATCAGCGTAACCCTTGTCCTGATATCTTCCTCTATGCTTAATGTGGAAAAAGAGATACAGATTATTACTATAATCCTTATACTATCTGTTTCAATCGCGATCTGCGGGTTATCAACAGGACTTGGAGCAATCTTTATAGACCTTAAGCAAAGTAATCCTGCTGCAATAGTTTCCGGGTTTGGTGGAACCTTGAATCTTATATTGAGTCTTTGTTTCATGATCGTCAGCATTGTACCCACAGGCTTGATATTGCACTTAGAAATAGTTGCAAAGATAAGCCATCAAACAGCAGAAAACCTTCTGATAACCACGGGTTTATGGCTTATAATAATATTATTATGCTCAAGTATTTTGCCTTTAATACTTGGTATAAAAGTATTAAATAAAACTCAAGGGATTTAATGGAGAGCCATTGTTATTATAACAAGGACTCCCATGGGCCTCAATATTTTTTATACTTTAAATTTTCCCATCATTTCAGCAAGGCTCTGGGAAAGCTCTGAAAGTCTTTCTGCATCACTTTTAATATTTGAACTTGTTTTTGCAATTGCTTCTGATGATTTATTGACCTCAGTGATTTCCTTGGTTACTTTCTGGGATGCTAATGACCCTTCAGAAACATTGTTATTTACCTCTTCTATACTTGTAGATACCTGGGATACATTTTCAGTGATTTCTTTTGTGGTTGCTGATTGTTCTTCTACTGCTGTTGCTATGGTGCTTACTATTTCATTTATTTCCGTTACTACTTTGGAGATACTTGCAATTTCAGTTATTGTATTGTCTGTTGAACTCTGAATTCCTGCAACCCGTTCTTTTATCTCATTTGAAGACGTAGCTGTCTGATTAGCAAGATCTTTTATTTCATTTGCCACAACTGCAAAGCCTTTCCCTGCTTCCCCTGCACGGGCTGCTTCAATAGTCGCATTAAGTGCAAGAAGGTTAACTTGTGCTGATATATCTGTAATCGACTCAACAACCTGTCCAATTTCTTTTGCTGCCTTAGAAAGTTTATCAATTTGTATTGAAGCATTATTAGTTTTAGTCACGGCATCATCAGTAATGCCGCTAGCTTTTTCAGCATTTTGTGCAATTTCATTAATGGTTGAAGACATTTCCTCGGAAGCAGAAGCTATCATATTTACATTTGCAGTAGCTTGCTCCATAGCAGCAGCTACAGAGTTTAAATTTGATGTCATTTCCTCAGAAGCTGAAGCAACTGTGTTAGCTTTGGATGAAGTAGTACTTACAGCATCACTCAGATGTTCAGATATTCCAGCCAAATTTTTTGATGAATCATTTAGTTTTTCAGAATCTTTTTTTACCGTTGAGATCATCTTCTGGGTATTTAAAATAAATTTATTGAACCACTCAGCAAGCTCCTGGATTTCATCTCCGGACTTGTTTTCAATCCTTTTTGTTAGATCGCCTTCGCCTTCTGCAATGTCTTTGAGCATCTCAATGATTTTTTTGATAGGTCCCACAACACCTTTTACAACAACAAAATAAGAAATAATTATTGTTCCTATTATAATTAGCAGAACAATTGTGACTATTTTAATTATTCCTTTAGTGATATTTCTTTTAATATCTTTTTCTTTTTTTGCAACAGCAGCAGAGATACCATCAAGATAGTCACCTGTTCCAATATTCCAGTCCCATCCGTCAAGTTTTTTAGAAAACGAGATTTTCTTTACTGGGTCTTCTGAGCCGGGTTTTGGCCACATGTAAGTTACGAATCCACCTTCTTTATTGTCAGCAGCAGCTTTAATCAGTTCTTTAAACAAATATTTTCCAGAAGGGTCGGTTTCATTAATCATATTCTTTCCCTGCAGTTCTGGTTTTATAGGATGAAGGAGAAGAACTCCTTTTGAATCCTGAATAAAGAAATAGCCTGTATTATCTTTACCATAGCGAAGAGAACCTATAGCGTCGAGGGTCATTTTTTTATCAAGGGATTGTTCAAAATTATTTTGAGCTATAATATATGCAGAAGTAGCCATGGTTTTAAGGAATTCTTTTTTTTCCTGCATAATGTCTGCACGATATTCATCAATTGAACTCTTCCCTTGCTGTTTAAGAGCAGAAACAGTAAAAATGAGAGACGCTCCTCCCACGATAAAAAGGGCAGCGATTAAAAGAAAATTTACTTTAGCACCAATTTTAAGCTTCATGGTTTCCTCCGATAGACTTATGATTAAAGACCAATTAAATAGTTTGACGAATTTTGCTGAATTATAATTAACTATAATATAGTGGATTGCAACTAAAAGCAAACATTTTTTTGTTGGAAATATTATTGACATTTGAATGTAAAATATAGTAATAAATTTGTGGCTTTAGAAATATATTTAGCTTTAGGTGGTTTAAAAAACCTTAAAAGGGAACCCGGTGTGATTCCGGGATGGTCCCGCCGCTGTATACGGGGACGAAATCTGTATATTGTCACTGTGGTCTGATTTAATTTTTAAGATCATGGGAAGACACAGAGAGTAGGGTGATCCGTAAGTCAGAAGACCTGCCTGAAGTTGATTTTAGCTAAATTGATTTTCCCCTAGGAGATGGTAAATCCCGGGCTGACAATATTAGTCGGTTCCGGGTTTTTTTGTGCCGGAACTTTATGCCAATAACTCTATGGCAGTAACCTTGAGGAAAGGATAATTATTTTGAAGAGTCAAACCGAATTTGCTTTAGATGGGCAAATTACCCCCCCCAGGGAGATTGCCAAGGCAATTGCTGCTGAGGAAGAAGGCGCTGATACTTTAATGGAACTTTTAGCTGGAGGCGATCTTGATGAGGTTAGAAGAGCAGTTCTTAATGCAACTTCACTTCCTGTTGGGAATGTACCTGCTGAGCATCTTGCCTTGCCATATGTAGAGGATGTAAGAGAAGGAGTTCGTGCTACAAAAATTGCTGCAAGAATTGGCGATATAGCAAAATATCTAAACAGACGTGAGAATGAAAAAAAAGAAACCTGTACAATGTGCGGTGATTTTTGTGCCATGAAAAAAGGCATGGAAGTTTTTAAAGAAGATATAAAAAAAGATAAAATAAATTCAATAGTATAAAAACAGGAGAATAATTAAACATGGAAAAATTGAAACAAGAGATTGCAAAAATTAAAGAAACTGATAAAGAAGTTGAAAAAAAAGCATATGCTCGCCTTGCTGAGCAGGCACGTCCAGCAGGAAGCCTTGGAATGCTTGAGCATGTCGGAGCAAAAATGGCATCAATAAAAGGTGTGCTTGATGTAAACCTTAACAAAAAGATTATTGTTACCTGTGCCGGAGATCATGGTGTTGTTGCAGAGGGTGTAAGTCTTTTCCCATCAGAAGTTACTCCCCAGATGGTGGTAAACTTTGTAAATAAAGGTGCTTCAATTAATGTGCTGGCAAAGCATGCAAATGCAGATGTTAAAGTTGCAGATTTTGGTGTGAACTTTGATTTTGCTTCGGATCTTGATATATTCCACAAAAAAGTTAGAAAAGGAACCTCAAATTTTGTCAAAGAACCTGCAATGTCAAGAGAAGAAGCAGTGGCATCAATTAACGCAGGAATAGATATTGTAAAAGAACTGCTTGAACAAGGACCGGTTGATATTCTTGGAACAGGAGATATGGGAATAGGTAATACAACACCTTCATCTGCAATAATAGCTGCGTTTTCAGGTATTGCACCTGAAAAACTTACAGGGCGTGGCACAGGTATTGATGATGAAATGCTTTTAAATAAAATAAGAGTGATTGAACAAAGCCTTGTACTCCATAAGCTCACAGACCCAAAGGTTGCAGCAAGTGACCCCATTGATGTTTTATCAAAAGTTGGAGGCTTTGAAATCGGAGGGCTTGCAGGTCTTGTGATTGGGGCTGTAGCTGCAGGAATCCCTGTTGTGTGCGATGGCTTGATATCTACCGCTGGTGCCTTAATAGCATGTGAGCTTGCGCCTTTAGCAAAACAATATTTATTCGCTAGCCATCGGTCTGTTGAAGTGGGGCATAAATTTATGCATGAAAGACTTGAATTAGAACCTCTTTTAGATATAGGATTCAGACTGGGTGAAGGCACAGGCGCAGCACTTGCTTTTGAACTTATTGATGCGTCTACAAGAGTTCTTGCTGATATCAAAACTTTTGAGGAAGTAGCTATAATCAATGCGCAACTTGACAATTAAATAGAATCAGTCTTGGGAAAAAGGTCAGGTATGTTGTCCTGGCCTTTTTCCTCAGGAAAGATTGATTTATGTCCCAACGGAAGAATCAATACTTTTTAAACTGATTCAAACATATACCCAATTGATGATCATTACAGGGCTATCCCAAAAGGTTTTAAATAAGATTTACTTATTCACCTTCAAATTTGGTAATTGAGAACACTTTGCAATTTTTTATCTTATCTCTGCCTTTAAGATCTGGCAATTCTACAATAAAGGCACATTCTAGAATTTGGGCGCCCAATTTTTCAACTAAGCTTACCGTAGCACCAACAGTTCCACCAGTTGCAATCAAATCATCTACAACAATCACTTTATCACCTTTATCAAGGGCATCTTCATGAATTTCAAGTGTATCTTCACCATATTCAAGGATATAGGTTTCCTCGATGGTCTTATAAGGTAATTTACCTTTTTTACGTACCGGAACAAAACCAATTCCAAGCTTATAGGCAAGTACAGCACCAAAAACAAATCCTCTTGCATCAATACCTACAATTTTATCAATACTTTGACCTTTATATCTCTCATATAAAACGTCACATGATTCTCTGAACGCATCTGGATCTTGCATTAACGTAGTTAGATCTCTAAATATAACACCTTTAATTGGCCAGTCAGGAATGCTTCTGATAGTTGCTTTTAAATTCATTTTCACCTCAATTTAGTATGTTCTTTTATTTGGAAAGGCTAAATTAATCAGCCAATTTGGTTATTGTTTTTATAATCAGGTTTTTAACATTACTTGCATTTTTATTAAATACTTTTAATATTTCATCCCACGTAACAGGTTTTTCATCTTCTTTCCAGCAATCGTAATCAGTTGACATAGCGACAGCAGCATATGGAATTGCTGCTTCGCATGCAAGCATAGCTTCTGGAGCTGTGGACATATTTATTACATCTGCTCCCCATAACCTGAACATTTTTGATTCTGCTATTGTTGAAAACCGTGGTCCTTCAATGGTAACCACACATCCGGTTTTGTGAACCTTTAAGTTCTCGCTAACAGCAACGTCATAGAGATGCTTTCTTAAATCACTATCAAATGGTTTAGCCATACCTGTATGACCTGCTCCTTCTTCAAATGAAGAATGAAAAGTGTTCTTTCTAAATCTTGTGAAATCTATAAATTGATCAAGAACTACAAGATCACCACGATCAATTTCTTGCCTTAAACTTCCACAAGCGGTTGTTGCAAGTATATGGGTAACACCGGCATCTTTTAAAGCAGCAATGTTAGCCTGATTATTAACCTGTGTAGGGCTAAACTGATGTTTTTTGCCATGTCTTGCTATAATAACAGTATCAACATTATTTATTTTTCCGATTGCTAATGGAGAAGATGGTTTTCCATATTTAGTATCGCAATCAATTTCCTCAGAGTTTTTTAATATGTCTGGATCATCAAGTCCAGACCCTCCAATAATTCCAACTTTTATCATTGTTTTCTTTTTACTCCTCTGATAATTATCATAAATTAATAATAAACTTTATAAACACTTAACATAAAGTGCCTAACATAATTGGATTTTCTAATCAAGATTAAGCTTAAAACAAAAGGAATAAACTATGAATGTTGATGGAAAAAATATAAGACCTATCTGGTTTAATGAAGAAAAAGAAATGGTTCAGGTAATAGATCAAAGACAACTGCCCCATGAATTTGTCATTGAAGATTTAATTGATCTTAAAAAGACTATTTATGCCATCCAAGATATGTTTGTAAGAGGAGCACCTTTAATTGGAGCAACCGGAGCTTGGGGTGTATATGTTATTATAAAAAATCTTAAAGAGAAATCAGAAAATAACGAAATACTTATCAATGATTGTGAGGAACTGAAAAATTCAAGGCCGACTGCTGTGAACCTTACATGGGCCGTAGAAAAAGTTCTAGAAATAATACTTAAAAAAGAAACCTTTATTGAACGATTAGAAACTGCAAAACAAGAAGCAATTAAAATAACTGAATTCGAAGCAGATAATTGCAGTAAGATTGGAGATTTCGGTGTAAAGCTTATTGATGAAATCAGTAAAAAGAAAAATGGTGAAATTATTAATATACTGACTCATTGTAATGCTGGCTGGCTTGCCTGTGTCGAATGGGGAACTGCAACTGCACCTATGTATAAAGCCTTTGACAAAGGGATTGATATCCATGTGTGGGTTGATGAAACAAGACCCTTAAATCAGGGGGCAAGGTTAACTGCCTGGGAACTATCTAAGCATGGTATTAAAAATACTGTTATCACGGATAATGCAGGTGGACATCTCATGCAGCACGGTTTAGTTGATATTGTGATTGTAGGCAGTGATAGAACAACATATACAGGAGACGTGGCTAATAAAATTGGAACATATCTTAAAGCTCTTGCTGCAAAAGATAATAATATTCCTTTCTACGTTGCTCTACCCTCAAGTACTTTTGACTGGGAAAAAAGAGATGGTATCAAAGAAATCCCAATTGAAGAACGTGATCCTGATGAGATAAGATATGTTCAGGGAAAAGATAAAAATGGTGTTATTACGAGTGTTCTTGTTCCGCCTGAAGAAAGCAAGGCTTTAAACCCTGCCTTTGATGTAACACCTTCTTCACTTGTAACAGGTTTTATTACAGAACGTGGAATTTGTGAGGCATCTGAACAGGGTATATTATCACTTTTCCCTGAAAAAACTTAACAGACAGGATAGTGGAGATAAAACATGAAAGATAAAAACTATTTTGAAGAAAGATATAAGTCAAATGATATGCCATGGGACAATGACAGACCAGATTCAAACCTGGTCAATCTTGTTACGAAAAAACGGATAATAAACAAAAAAGTTCTTGATGTTGGATGCGGTACCGGGCAAAATTGTATCTGGCTTGCAAAAAATGGATTTGAAGTTACAGGAACTGATTTTTCAAGCACTGCAATCAAGATAGCAAAAGAAAATGCCAAAAAAAACAATGTTGATATTACTTTTACAGAGAATGATTTTTTAAAAGATAAAGTTAAGGGCCATCCCTTTGGTTTTGTTTTCGATCGCGGGTGCTTTCATTCGTTTGATAATGATTATGACAGGGCAGTATTTGCTGAAAATGCAGCAATGCATTTATCAAAAGAAGGTAAATGGTTCAGTCTTATAGGGAATATAGATGAGAAACGTGGAGGTGATGGACCTCCTCAAAGAAGTGTAAAAGATATTGTTGCCGCAGTAGAACCTTTTTTTGAAATACAATTTATTGCGTCAGGTTTTTTTCAATCAAAAAGGAAAATTCCGCCAAGGGCATGGATATGTTTGATGCAAAAAAGAGAATTATAATTAAGGCTTGACAATTACAGCATAAAAATTTAAAAAATTGAACCATGGAAACTAAACAGCTAACTCAACTTGAAAAAAAAGTAATTGCATCACTCCAGGGTGATATCCCTGTAATAGAACGTCCATATTTAAAACTTGCAAAGGAGATTGGAATAACCGAAGGACAATTTTTAAAAATAATGAACAACCTAAATGACAGAGGTTTGATTCGGCGCTTTGGTGCAACCTTGAAACATCAAAATTCAGGATTTAATGCCAATGCAATGGTCGCATGGATTGTTGATGAACAAAAAGCAATTGAAACAGGAAAAATAATGGCATCTTTTAATGAAGTTTCCCACTGTTATAGAAGAAACCCTGTGCCAGGATGGGATTATAACCTTTATACAATGGTGCATGCTGCTGATGAAAAAGAGTGTTATACAATTGTAAAAAAAATATCCATTGCTGTGAATATTGATAAATATGCCATCCTTTTCAGCAAAAAAGAACTTAAAAAAACATCCATGAAATATTTTGAATAAGTGAGTTCAAAACCACCAAATATCCTGTGTGTTAATCCCTTTATCCATGATTTTGCAGCATTTGATTTCTGGGCTAAACCTTTAGGGCTCCTGCAGATCGCAGCAGTTTTAAGAAAGCATGGCATTAACGTAACTTTTATAGATTGCCTTGATAGATTCCATCCAAAAGAAAAAAATAAGCAAAAAATCTTCTGGGATGGAAGAGGACCATATCGGAAAAAAATAATTGGTTTGCCAAAAGGCATTGAAAATATCCACCAGCGTTATTCAAGGTATGGTATTGAACCTGATTGGTTGCGAGGAGATCTTGAAAAGCTTAAAGCGCTTAAGAAAGTAGATCTTATTTTTGTCACATCACTTATGACATACTGGGCAGCAGGTGTAAAAGAGACAATTAGTATAATAAAACAGATATTCCCATATGTGCCAGTGGTCCTTGGCGGGATATATGCAACCTTGTGCAGTGAACATGCCCAAAAGCATTCAATGGCTGATTTTGTGGTAACAGGTTCAGGGTTTAAGAATTTAAATACAATTATTAAAGATTATACTCGGTTTGATATGGGGTTTGAGTATGATATTGATGATCGAGACAGCCTTGATGACCTTCCATATCCTGCTTTTGATTTGCAAAATAAAATTGCCCATGTTCCAATTTTAACTTCAATCGGTTGTCCCTTTGACTGTGATTATTGTGCCTCATCCTATCTTTCCCCACAATTTATTCGCCGTTCGCCTGAATCTGTCTTTAATGAAATAGAACATTGGTATTATAAACATAAAGTGAAAAATTTTGCCTTTTATGATGATGCACTTCTTATTAATGGCGAAAACTATGCTCACTCTCTTTTTGAGAAAATAATTGATTCAAACATGGAGCCATGGTTTCATACTCCTAATGCCGTTCATGTTAAAGAAATAACCAAAAAAACTTCTGAATTGTTGTTTAAATCAGGTTTTAAATCAATTAGACTTGGTCTTGAAACAATAGACTTTAAAGATAGACAATTTGATAAAAAAGTAAAAGAAAAAGAGTTTTATGCAGCAGTTACAAATCTTAAAAACGCTGGATTTAAAGCATCCCAGGTAGGAGCATATCTTTTGTGCGGACTTCCGGGGCAGAGTCTTGATAATGTAAAAAATTCATTTCTTAAAGTAAAAAAAAATGGAATCCAGCCCACGCTTGCATATTACACCCCCATTCCCCATACAAAGATGTGGGAAAAAGCAAAAAAATATTCAAAGTATGATTTAGAAGCAAACCCAGTATTTACCAACAATAATCTTTTCCCTTGTGTTTCTGAAAAAAACCCAACAAAACAAATTGCCAAGATTAAAAATTTGTAATAAAATATACAAGATATGACAATCAGCAGTGAAAATTCTAATCAGAGTGTTGTGCGGTTGGCAGTCAAATGTATGCTTATCAGTTCGCAACAAGAGGAAAGTATCTTAGCCACGCTTAAAGACCGTGTTGAACAAGATCCGACCTATTCTGTTATAGACTTTTTCAAGGAAGGGAACACCTTTTCTCAGAAAAAAATTGATTTTCTATTGGCTTTTAAAAAATATTTAGATACCCAGGAACTTGATATTGAATTCGGTCAATTGGCGATTGCAAATGATTTTGCAACAAGAGAAGCGATAAATGATGCATTGGATTTCCAAAAAGATTGTTATTCAAGAACAGAGCAAACTAAAGAAATAAGTGAGAGTTTGCTTAAAAAAGAGCAGATTACTTTGGGAAACTGTACAGCCATATTAATTGTACAAGATAGAATCAAAGACGATATGCTTGCCCAGGCGTTAGATGACCTTGGTTCCTCTCAAGCTGAAAAAAAAGCCATAAATAAAAGATTTGGAGTTATCGCTTTAAAAAGAGAATTGATCTCTTTAGATCAATTAAATGAGGCGTTAACAGCACAGCAGGGAGAGCTGCTGCTTGGGGAAAAAAGAAGACATCTACATGAAATTCTGGAGGAATCATCGGGGTTGTCAACTGATGACACAATAAGTATTTTAAAAGAGCAAAAACAATTTGAGAAAAGAAGACTGAATTTAGAAAAAGCGTTAGCAACATATAATACTGAAATTAGATTAAGTAACAAACTTGGTGAATTGTTTAAATACAGGGTCCCAAAAACCGGATTAGAAGCATATGTTTCAAAGATTAAGGATCTGCCCGAAGAAATAAAATGGTATGATTTTTTCAGTTGGCTAAAGCAGATCGGTATTAAATTTGGAATTGTTGATGACAAAACAATTGAGGATTTTCTATTTAACAAGAAAGCAGAGGAAGAAATTGTAATAGCAAAAGGTTATCCTCCGGTTGAAGGTGAAGATGAATCAATTGAGTTTTTATTTGACACAAATTTTGTTTTGCCAGATGAACAAGTAAAAAATGAAGAAATCCCTTTAGTTAAGAAAGGTGATGTTTTAGCTAAAATAATTCCTGGAAAAAAAGGAAAACCAGGTAAAGATGTCTGGGGGCAATCCATTGAGCCTGCTGACATTAAAATATGTCCTGTTAATAGTTGGAAAGGCGTAAGATTGGATGACTTAGTTTTTACTGCTGATATAGATGGCATCCCATTGCTTCACAATGGAAAAGCTATTATTGTTTCGCCGCTTCCTGAAGAATCTCAAACCCATATTATTTCTGAAAACATTGAATCTGAAACTGGAGATACCTATAAAGCCATGAATTTGGAGATAAAGGGCATAATAGGCAAAGAAGCAGTGCTATTCTGCCATGATTTAATATTACAAGGAGATGCCCTTGGGAACATATATGCAACAGGTGATATTGAAGTAAAAGGTAGTATCGGAATAATTGAAAACACAGGTTCTGAAACGGTTCACCAAACAAATATTTTTGCTGATGGTGATATTATTGTCAGAAAAAATATTCAAAATACAAAATTAGAAACAGGGAAAGAATTAATAGCCCCTAATTCTGAAATAATATCTTCAGAGATTATTGCTGTTGATGGAATTATTTTGAGAAGTGTTGGTTTTAATGAAGCCAATCCATCTGTCTTGCAAATTGGTAAAAAATCTGATCCTAAAACTTTAAAAATAGATAAGATGATTGAAGAGAAAGGAAATAAGTTAAAAGAACTTAAGCATCAAAAAGCTCATGTTGAGGAAGTGTTTAATATAGAATCAGGCATGCTTAAGGCAACAGTTGAGGTGACTAAAAAGATGAACCATGACCATGAAACCAGAGCGAGTCAAATTGAAAAGGAAATTGAAAACAATAGTCCTGAAATTAAAAAAATAGAAGATGAAATTGAAAGGCTTTCTGCTGGAAAAGAGTTGTTACTTTCAAAGCAAGAGGCTTCTTTTAATCCTATAAATTCAGTGATAAAAGTGAAAGGTCAAATTGCTAAAGGTACTATAATCAAGGGGCAAGTAGCCCAAATGGTTGTTGAGGAAACAATGTATGGTGTTAAGCTTATGGAGGTTAGAAATTCCCTTAAGAACGAAACTAAAATTTTGGTTGAAGGCTATTTTAGCTGATTTTGATTATATAATATTTTAAAGGATATAAAACAAATTGCCAGGATGAAAAATTTGTAATAAAGTACGTAGGTTGTATTTGGACTGGTTAATTAAATAATTATTTTACCAGATAAAAGGCATAAAAAAATGTATAAAGCAGGTATAGGCAAAATAATATGATTATATTCGATCTTGAGTGTATAAATGGTCATACCTTTGAAGGCTGGTTTGATAATAGAGAAGACATGGACAATCAGCAGGAACAAGGCATATTGACTTGTCCTGTTTGTGAGACAAATATAGTCATTCAAAAATTATCAGCAGTAGCTGTGAGAACAAAATCGAATATGTCAAACAGAGTAGCTTTGCCTGGCAAAGAACCTCAAATTGATATGAAAGCTATTGAAGAATTTGGAAAAAAGATTTCTGAGTTTGTTGAAAATAATTTTGAGAATGTTGGATCAAAGTTTACAGAAGAAGCTTTAAAAATGCATTATGGTACTTCTGAAGCAAGAAGTATCAGGGGAACAACAACAAAAGATGAAGATAAACTGCTTGAAAAAGAAGGCATCCCAACAATTAAATTACCCCTCCATAAAAATTCAAAAGAAGATATGAACTAAATCTTTTTTGATGTTTCAATCAGGGTATAGAGTGCAGGAACCACAATCAATGTTAGAATTGTTGAAACCATAAGTCCGAAGATTACAACAATTGCCATGGATTTCCACCATAGAGTTGATTCACTTGTCAGGGATAAGGCCATAACATGAAAATCATAACTTATTCCTGTAACCATGGGTAAAAGACCTAAAATAGTTGTTATTGCAGTAAGCATGACAGGTCTTAATCGTGTAGCACCACCTGAAATAACAGCTTTTGTAAGCGCCATTCCCCGGGCTCTTAGTTTATTGATATAATCAATCAATACAATTGCATTGTTAACAACAACGCCTGCAAGAGAAATTACCCCAACTCCGGTCATGATTATACCAAAGGGAAGTTTAAGTACAAAAAGTCCCAGGAATGCGCCACCAAGAGAGAGAATAACTGAAGTTAGAATAATAATTGGTTGTGTGACTGAGTTAAAAAGCGTTACAAGTATGAGAAAAATAAATAACAAAGCAAGGGCAAAGGCTTTGCTTAGGAAATCCTGGGACTCTTTTTGGGATTCATCTTCTCCAGTGAACTTTACTTTGTATCCAGGAGGTAAATCAAGCTTGGTCAACAGGGGCTCTGCTTTTGCTCTTACAACAGCACCAGGCACTTTAGTTTCATCAACACTCGCAGTTACAGTTACAACGCGGCTGTGATTTATTCGTACAATATCACCAATGGATCCGCTATATTCAATATTTGCAATAGTAGTCAACGGTATTATTTCTCCTGTGGGAGTCGGTATCATGAGTTTATGAAGGATGTCCACAACATTTCTGTCCTCTTTTGAGAGTTTGACAACAATATCATATTCTTCATCGCCCTCATAATAAGTTGAAACATCAAGTCCGTTATATGCTGTTTTAATGGCAAAGCCTATGGCGCTTGTTGTAAGTTTGAATAGAGAGGCTCTTTGCCTGTCGATATTAACTTTAATACTGGGCAGACCTTTAACATAATCATCTCTTATATCTTTGACATGGGGGATTCTTGAAAGAGTTTCTTTAATTGTTTCTGCAATTTTTCCTAGGATATCAAAATTATCTCCGGATATTTCTATGTTTATGGGAGGTCCTGTTGGAGGACCTTCTTCCTGCTCTTCAACAGTAATTTTAGCACCTGTTATGTTTTTTATCCGCTCTCTTAATTTATTTAAATCATCATTTGAAGATGTAATTCGGTCTTCAAAATCTATAAATTGTATTCCAATATGATTTGGTAGGCTTGAGCCAAACGAAAACCCTCCCCCTGAATTTTGCACAGCTTTGGTGTACAGGTGTTCTATGTTATTTATATCTGTTGGGGCCATAAAGGTTTCCCCATCAGAATTTTCATGCTTTTGAAGAGTCAGGGCTTTTTTATAAAGTTTAACTGAATTATCAGAGACTGTTGTTGTAAAACTTGATAAAGCAATCTCTGTTTGACGAACTATTGAGTCAATATATTCAAGGTCAGTTCCTTCAGGGGGGTCAATATTAACATAAACAGATGTAGGGTCTATTTTGGGAAAAAATTCAATGGGTTTTTCAATACCAATGCGTAAAAGCCAGATTTGAAAGAGTATAACAAGAATGGCAAAAGCTGAAAACAGTGTTGTAAGTTTATTGTCCAGAACTGTCTTCATTATTTTTTCATACCAGATTAGTAAAAACCCTTCTATTTTTATTGGTTCTTCGCCTTGAGTTGCAATTTTTTCAGCAAGTTCTTTGGGATCAACCCCATCCACATTTTTTGCTTTCATAAAAATAGCGCAAAGTGCCGGGTTTATAACTAAAGCCACAAATAAACTTGATGAGAGCGTTATGATCAGTGTCATTGGGAGGTATTTCATAAATTCTCCCATGATACCTGGCCAGAAAATTAAAGGGGAGAACGCTGCTATGGTTGTGAGCGTGGATCCAATTACAGGCCATGCAACTTCACTTGTAGCTTTCATGGCAGCATCAATTTTTGGAACACCCTGTTGGATATACCGATAGATATTTTCGACAATAACAATGGCATTATCAACAAGCATACCAAGAGCTAGGGTGAGTGAAAAGAGTACAACCATATTCAAGGTAATACCCAGGGCATATAATCCTGTAAAAGATAGAAGCATTGAAAAAGGGATTGCAAGTCCTACAAGAAAGGCATTTCTTACACCTAAAGACAGAAATAGTACAAGAACAACCAGAATAAGACCTGTAATGATATTATTTTCAAGGTCTTCTACCATTAGCCTTATTTGTTTTGTTTCGTTCATTAATTTGGTTGTTTTTGTATTCTTTGGGAATGTTTTTTGAGCCTCTTTTACAACTAAATCAACCTTTGCAGCAACTTTGATAATATTCTCACCGACTCGTTTTTTAACTGAGATATTGACTGAATCTATGCCGTTGAGCCTGGATTTGCTTGTGGCATCCTTGTTTCCGTCAATAACTTTTGCAACATCTTTTAAATATACAGGAGTTCCATTATGAGTTGCCACAATAAGGTGGAGTATCTCTTCGGGAGAATCAAATTCACCTGGAACCCGCATGAGATAACGTCCATGCCCCAGAGTGATTGCTCCGCCCGAGGTATTCTGGTTCTCACTTGAGATTGCATCTTGAAGAGCAAGTATCGGGATTCTGAAATAAGCAAGTTTGTCAATATCAACTTCAACTCTGATCTCTCTTTCTATACCCCCGGTAACTTCAGCTTCAAGTACACCAGGGACGGCTTCAATATCATCAGACAGGTCGTCGGCTATTTTTTTTAAAACTCGTGGGCCACAATCTCCTGACAAAGTATATATTACTATTGGCATATCAGAGAAATTTACTTCATAAACAGATGGCTCACTATCAAGGTCATTTGGGAGGTCCTGTTTGGCTTCATCTACTTTATCTTTAACCTTGGGTAATACTTCGTCAATATCTGTGCCTGGTATGAATTCAATATTAATCTGGGAAAGGCCTTCAGAGCTCACGGATGTGATTTTCTTAACATTATCAAGCCCTTTAAGTTTTTTTTCAATTTTTATTGTTATGCTATTTTCAATATCAGTGCCGGAAACACCTCTATAGTCAGTTTTGACAAAAATAAAGGGGATTGTAATATCAGGAGAACTTTCTCTTGGTAAAGCTATATAACAATAAGTTCCTGTCAAAAAAATAATCAAGGCAAGCACCACAACGCTGATGCGATTTTTAATAGCGTTGTCTGAAATTATCATTGGGACAGCTCTTCCATGCTTTTAATGTTTTTAGTAATATTGACCTGTTCTTTATCAGATATTAGGCGTTGCCCCATAACAACTACTTTATCATTAGGTTCTAATCCTTTTGCAATCTGGATTCTCCATTTGTCAAGAAAACCTTTTTCAACTTTCCTAAAATTTGCAACATTATTCTCAACAACATATACGCCATCTACTCCATTTTTATTGACAAGTGCGTACATTGGAACTGAAAGTCCGTCCTCAATATAATGTTTAATTATTTTAACCCTTGCAAACATATCCGGCAGAATTTTTTTATCATAGTTTTCTACACTTATTTCAAGGTTATAAAGACGTGCAAAGCTGTCAGTAGTATTGTAAAGATAATACCGTTTTCCTTTAAACTGCCTGTTTTCAAGGGCATCAATTGTAATATCAAAATCATCAATTTCTTTGACAACATCGACATCAGATTCAGGAATGCCAACTTCTATTTTTACCTTGTCTATTTGTAAAATATTCATAACAGGGTCGCCAGAGCTTAGAAAAGTTCCGTTTTCTATAAAGATCTTATCAACAATGCCATCCATAGGAGATAAGATTGTGCAGCGCTCAAGGTTTAGTTTTGCATTGTCCCTTAAAGCTTTTGCCTGTTTAACTTTTGCTGTTACATCATCAAGCTCGGATTGCGTAATAAACTTCTTTTTTTTAAGCGCTTCAAGTCGTTTTTTTGAAGACATTGCAGTCTCAAAAGATGCAACAGCAGAATCGTATGAATTTTCATAATCTCTCTTGTCAATTACTGCAAGGATATCTCCAATTTTTACTTGTGTGCCTTCAATTATTTCTTTTTTGATAATTTTGCCTTGGACTTCTGCAACAATGGTAAGAGATTTCCATGGTTTTGCACGTCCAGGCAAGTTGATGACTTCCTGTACAGGAGATGGAACAATTTCCATTGTTATAACATTTGTTAATGCTTTTTTTATTTGAGAAGTATTGGTCTCTTGTTCTTTGAGAGCTTGTGCTTTTGAACTTACAAAAAACCCAAGCAATAACATTATACCTATCAGAACGATAAAAATTGTTGAGATAATTATTATCTTTTTCTTTTTGTTGTTAAGTTGCATTTCATATGCTCCTATTTAGTCAGAATTATTTTTAAAGTCTGTAATTAATGCAAAGTAAAAAATTATTAGAGTAAGGAAAATGGACATACCGAACATTATTTTATATGCGTTTTCCTGCATACCTCCAAACATATCCAGCATAGTTCCATAAAAAACCGGAAGCCCTGAGCCAAAAATTATTGTAAGAAGTGGAGCTATGGCAAAATACCCTGTGGAATCTTCTTTGTTTGAGAACATTTTTACAGCCGGTGAAAAAATTATACTTCTTGTTCCCCTGCAAAAACCAAATAAGCAACTTGCCACGAAAAAACCTGTCAATGTTGGCATAAAGATAAGTAGTAAAAGTCCTGCAATTGTAAGAATTTTTGTGCTGATAAATTTTTTTTTCAAATCCATGAATTCTATAAAATCAAAGGGACCAAGTAAAAGGTTTGCAACGATGGAACCTGCATAGTAAAAGCCTACAAAAAGTCCCGCTGCTGTTGAGGCTTTTATGCTGAAAAACTCAGTTGCATAAACAGCATAAAAGGAAATTGTTGTAATAACCACATAATTATCCAAATCTCCTATAAGGTATTTTAAAAAATTTTTGTTTTTTAAAATTTCTTTGATTGTATTCTTTGTATGCCTGGAGAATGACTCACTGTTTTTAAAAATTTTTCTGTCATCTGAAATTTCTTTAGTAGAAAGAAAACAGAATGAACCTATTAAAAACAGCAGGCCTGCAATTAAAAATATATATGCAGCACTCAAAGTTGAAAATCCAAATTTTTCAATAGTTTTTAAGATTATGAAACTGCTTATAAGTTTTGCAATGCCTTGAGCGCCCATCATGATACCAAATCCTGAAACACTTTTATTTTCCGAAAAGATTTTTACAAGAAAGTTGAGCCAGACAGGCAATGTAAGTCCTATACTCAGTGAGAACACAATGTATGACAAGAAAAATAGTATAAGTATATATGAAGGTGCTGTTACAAAAAACAGGGAGATCCCAAAGAAAATAATAGCAATAGATGATAAAATGTGAAGATTTATAACAATCCTTTTTTTATGCTTATGATTACGTGTAAGATAACTGGATAAAAGTGGGAACGTGGAGACTCCTGTGATAAAGATACATGGAACAAGTCCGATGACAAAATCAGATGCCCCAAGTGTTTTTAAGAATATTTGAAGAAATGTTGATTCTAAAAGGATTGGGAAACCAAGTCCCCAGATGAATTCTACAAGGGAAACACTGGTTGCATTTCTTAAAAAATATTTATCTTTTACAATATCGTTATTCATTATTACTTTAACTAATTAATTCTAAATCTAAGGCACCTGTTTAAAAACAGCTATCTTATGATATTCATTATAAGAATATTATTTTCTTGAGGATAAAGTAGTTATTGTTTTAGAAAAGTCTATGTATTATTTAAACATTTCTTTTGCTGTTTTAACAATATTTTCTGAAGTGAAACCATATTCTTCCAGAACTTTGTTACCAGGAGCTGAAGCTCCAAATTTATCAATGGATATGATTTTTCCCTTATTGCCAACAAAGCGCTCCCAGCCCATTGATATTCCTGCTTCAACTGCAATACGTTTTGTAACTGTTTCAGGAAGAATTCTTTCTTGATAAACCTCAGGAGATTTGGAAAAAAGTTCCCATGAAGGCATACTTACAACCCTTGTGCTAATCCCTTCATTTTCAAGGGTTTCAGCAGCGCTGATACAGATATGAAGTTCAGCGCCAGAGCCTATAAGTATAAGATCAGGATCTTTGTCAGAATCTTTTATTACATATGCCCCGTCAATTACATTGCCATTTCCCTTGGGTTGATCGAGGATTTTGTCAAGTACAGGAAGTTTCTGGCGGCTTAAAAGAAGAGCTGTCGGTGCATCAACAGATTTAAGAGCTATTTGCCAGGCTTGAGATGTTTCATTGAAATCCGCAGGCCGGATAACATTTAGCCCTGGGATTGCTCTAAGGGATGCAACATGCTCTACAGGCTGATGTGTTGGTCCATCTTCTCCAACGGCAACACTGTCATGGGTAAAAACGTAGATAACCGGAAGTTTCATCAAGGATGCAACTCTAATTGCTGGTCGCATGTAGTCCGCAAATACAAGGAATGTTCCACCGTAGGGTCGGATTCCACCATGGAGAAACATGCCAGACATAATAGATCCCATGGCATGTTCCCGCACACCAAATCTAATATTTCTTCCGTGGTATGAATTTTTTTGGAACACTTCTTCATTATCAAGATATGTTTTGTTAGAAGGAGCCAAGTCAGCTGAGCCGCCCATGAGTGTGGGCAGATTTTTGGCAATTGAATTTAAAACTTTTCCTGACGCAGCCCGAGTTGCAATAGGGCCGTCAGAAGGAGAAAGCGTTGCTATATCTTTATCCCAGCCTGTGGTTAAAAATCCGCTTACAGCATCAACAAAACTTGCTGTAAGTTCAGGAAATTCACTTTTATATTGATCATAAACAGTTTGCCATTTATCTTCTTTTTCTTGACCTTTAGTTAATGATTTTCTGCAATCATCTAAGGCTTCAGCTGGAACATAAAAATCTTTATTTATAGGGAAGCCAAAATTTTCTTTTACAAGTTTTATTTCATCAGCACCAAGGGGTGCGCCATGAGCATCTGAAGTTCCTTGTTTGTTTGGGCTTCCAAAAGCAATTTCAGTTTTACATTTAATAAGAGTTGGTTTTTTAGTCTCATCTTTAGCACTTTGAATAGCTTGATGGATTTCATCAAGGTCATTGCCGTCTTCAACTACAAGAACGTGCCAATTCATGCTTTTAAATTTTGTTTCTATATCTTCACTGGAAGCAATGTCTGTTTTCCCCTCAATGGTGATAGAATTATCATCATGAATTAAGATAAGTTTGCCAAGCCCAAGATGACCTGCCAGGGACACTGCTTCCATGGCAACACCTTCCATCAGATCTCCGTCTCCGCAGATCACATAGGTGTGATGATCAATGATATTCTTTCCGTCCTTATTAAATCTTGCTGCAAGATGGCGTTCTGCCATTGCCATACCAACGCTGTTGGCAACACCCTGTCCAAGCGGACCGGTGGTGGTTTCCACACCATTTGTATGTCCAAGTTCAGGATGCCCCGGAGTTTTGCTTCCCCATTGTCTGAAATCTTTAATATCATCAAGTGTTAAGCCGTAGCCATGAAGGAAGAGAAGGCTATAAAGGAGCATTGAAGCATGACCGCCGGAGAGTACAAATCTATCTCTATCAACCCAGGATGAGTTTTTTGGATTATGTTTCAGAAAGTATTTCCATAGGACATGAGCCACAGGTGCAAGCCCCATAGGTGCTCCGGGATGACCTGAGTTTGCTTTTTGGATTGCATCAATTGAAAGTGTTCTGATTGTGTTTATACAAGTTTGGTCCATGTCTTTATCAATTAAAGTCATACTTTTCTCCTGTTGGTATTAAAGTTTTATAATGCCCTCATATATTCCGGCTTTAGTTCAACTTTTCCTTCTAAAGCATCAAAAATGAGTTTTAGTGTTTTTTCTTTTTCTTCGGGTAGCTTTGCTCTTATGGGAAGATAATTTGAAGCATGATTTGCATGAAAAAGTCCTGAAGAAAGGTTTGTTGCAGATATCATAGCCCCAAGCTCTTCCAACAACTCTTGAGGCGTTAGAAGTTCAAATTCACCTTTTGTATATTGTTCATGGAGCTCAGTGCCGGGAATCAGCATAAGGCTTAATGCGCCGACAAATTCAGGATCAATAGCTGATAAAACTCTGCCAGTCTCCTTTGCATGGATTTTTGAACGTTCCCGTCCTGCAAGACCATTAAGCACTGTGATTGAAAGTTTTATACCAGAAGCTCTGATTTTTTTACCCATTTCAATCATTTTATTTGAGTCTGCCCCTTTATTGATATTTTTAAGGGTGAGATCATCACCAGACTCAAGTCCCATGTAAGCAAGCTTTACACCAAGTTTGTGAAGTTCTGTAAGGTCTTCTTTAGTTTTCATTTTTATGCTTTTTGTATTGGCATAAAGACTGACCTGGTTAACCCATGGCAGACGGTTTTGTATCTGCTTTAATATCTTCACAAGTTTTTTTTGGGGTATTATAAGGGCATCACCGTCACAAATAAAAAGCTTGTTCTGGCGTTTCATATGTTTTGCAGCAAATTCAATATCTTCAAAGATAACATCATCTTTTTTAATATTAAATCTTTTTCCCCGGAAGGTTCCGCAGAATGTACATTTGTTGTGGGAACAACCAAGAGTTACCTGTAATAAAATACTTCCAGCCTCGCTGGGAGGTCTGATCATGTCACCTTCATAATGCATTTGCTCTATCCTCAAAAATTAGGCATACAACATATCAGATTAAACTTGGAAAATCAAAGAGTTGTTAAATGAAAATAGCAATTATTTAGTGAACTAAGTTTTGCAATAAATGCAGCCATTTAATAAAAAATATTTGTTAAGAGATCAAGACTCAACCCGTTGCAGTCTAATTGCCTTGCGCGGGTCAGTTTGGATATTCTGACAACTTCTAAACAAGGCTGCACTAACAGCAAGAACTCGGGAAACTACACCCTCAAACAGCTTGCTGTCTTAACGTTCCGCCTGGTTAAGAATTTGTACAAAATGATCCAAAGATGAACCCGCTACAAGGCAATCAGACCGCCACTGGAGTCACAATACAACATCGTGAGTTGAAAATTTTAAAATTTTATATATGTGTCAATGCTGGTCATTCTATGATAGACCTAAGTCTATCGGTTTTTATAATTTGAGATATATAAACTAAAACCCTCTATATGGTATGTCTGAAACATTTAATATATCTTTCTTCGTATATCCCTTATTCTTCAAAAGGATATTGCATGCTATCTCAGCTTCCTTTTGATGAAGCATAGGTCCAATCAAAACCTCTTCGATTGGTAGGAGTCTTCTTGTCATAGAAGTTTCTTCATCAAGTTTTCTTTTTTTCATTCTCATTTCTGTTTCGTTGTCTTTTACTCTTGCCTTTTTACTATCGCCAATGATGAATTTAATATATGGGACAGGGATTTTATAAACAGAATGATCTCGATAATGTATAGGCGGTTGGTTTTTAAATAATGTAGGGCTATTAGGGGAGGGCTCCCATGTATGATTAGAGTGCGCAATTAAACGCACTTCTTTTTCATTTTTAAAATAGTTGTTCTTGTATTTTTTTGCCGCACTAGATATCAGATGCCCGGCTATAATTCTTTTAAGTGAGTCGGTAATGTTTTTATCGTTCCATCCTGCCAATTTTGTTTTTCCAAGTATCCACTTTTTGATTGCATTTTCACTGTATACACACTGAAAAAAATTGGAAGAAGAATTAATTAATTTATTGGCCTTGAATCCGATTCGAAAATTACCATAGGCACGCCATTGTTCAAGAGACTCTTTTTCCCCCCTGCTAAAAGAAGCCATGTAAGTATTATAGTCGTTTTTAGGGTTGCGTATAAACCCTTCCCAGCTTTCTTTTATAAAAAAATTATTAAAGTCTATATCTTTGAATAATTTTTTTTCTTTTTGCAAAGCTTTACACTCATTTACATCATTTAAAAATGCAATATTGGTTAACCATATCTCACTATTTTCAATAATCCCCCTTAACCCTTCGGCAGAAGTATAGTGATAAATTATTTCATTCACTGAATCAGCGATTCCTGATAACAGATTTATAAACGGTTCTGGAAAATTTGGTATTTTCTTCATAAAAGACCCTATTTATTTTACTAATTGATAACTGAAATACTAATTATAATCAACTATATTGTTCTGGGAAAATGAATTGTTAAAACATTTGGGTTATAAGAATCTGGTCTTTTGTAAATGTATATTGGGCGGGAGAGGTTCAGGCAGGCTTTTGTAGTGCATCTTTTTATCTTTGATAAAAATCTAAACGGAGGAAGCCTGGCTGAGCCTCTCCCATTCCTTTTATTATTCTATTTTGAAACTAAACAATTTTATCGAAATTTTTTTCCAGCTTTTGGATATCTTTTTCCGGAACTTTGGATTCAGCAAAAATGGCTTTCCAATTTTTAGCAGATTTACACATTTCTTTTATAATGTTCGAAGCAAGATTAGAACTTAAACCAAATTGAGCAGCTCCTTTCTTAGCATTATCAAAAGTTGCCGCTCTTCCATAAGGGCCAACTCCAAGCCCTAATGAATCATGAGAATTTTGATCAGGAACCATGTCATACCCGGGTGACAAGCGCCAACCTTGTGTTTGTTGATCATATAAAAAGCCATGATTACGAAGATGATCATCACTGTTTGAACATATAATATTGAAAACCATGCGACGGAAAAGTTCTTTAAGATCTTGTTCTATAAGATTACTTGAGCCGTATCGTCTTAATATATCAGCCAATGCGCCATAACTATGTTTGTTTATATCAATTTGAGTAATGTAACTCTCATGCTCATTCAGCATAGTAAGCCCTGATACAAAGTGTTTCCTGAATTTCTTTTTCCCAATAATATATCGGTCAAACCGTTCGATAAGGAAAACCTCTTGGTTTGAAGCAAGTGTTACGTGTTTCAAAGCAGGGATTGAAAGCCCACATTTTTGAGCTAATAACATGTTTGCATATTCTATCCTGGTTTCTGAACGACGATCATCCTTATCATTAAATTTGATCACCCAGAATTTATCAATATAGTTAGCATGAGCTTTTGGTCTGGCACCACCAAGAGATGAACCATATTCTGTAAATGGTCTTAAATGGTCAGCAATTTCCAATTCGTTCATATGACATTGGGCTGCAGTAACAAGGTCATTTAAGTCTAAAATTTTTTGGGAAAACGGGTTGTCATTATCGATTCCATTGCGAACCGGTCCATTAATTGGATCGGGACCAAACCCAAGTGCTCCAATTCTGTCAAGACCGGCTCTTACAAGATAATCGAATTCTGTCATCGGCTTATTCGCTTCTTTTTCCAACAAGTAACGTCCCCATCCATCTGGGGCAGCATCACGAATACCTCCGAATAAAATTAACCATTCTGGTGTATGATATTCAATATTGGAAAGAGGCAATGAAACAGGGTCAACCGGAGTTGCATCTGAGCGTTCAAGATACCTTTGTCCATATTGAAAGGTTGAATATCCCAAATAGCCCTCTTGAAATGTATGCATTATACCAGCAGGCACAAATTCACCATTAAGGTGCATATAAACATATGAATTTTGCATTTTCATTCCTTAAAAATCTAAGTCTATTTTAGGTTTTGGTGAATGAACTCGTTTGGGAAGTCGCTGTTCTTCTAATTTTTTCCCTATAGTGTCTTTTTCAGGTGTTGTTAGAGATTCAAACTCAAAATGAAGTTGAAGCACCCAAAGAATCTGTAAGAATATTCCCAAACTCACGGATGGATTTCCCGACTCGACTTTACGTAAAGTAGGAATACTTACCATGGTACGTTTGCTCATTTCCCGTAATGGTATTTGTCTTCTTTTTCTGGCTATTTGAATATTTTTGCCTGTGCGCTCCAATATACTCAAAATTGAATTTGGAAGTGCATTCAGCCCTTTGCTGTACTTGCTCATTTTTACCCCAAAATTGTATAATTATAATTATCCTAAAAGTCTTTGTGTGCAATTATATTTGCACATTTATAAAATGTCAATATTTATTGTATAATGAAATGACAATTATTTAGTGAACTAAATTTTGTAATAAAAGAATAAAACCCCAACCCGTTGAGGTCTAATTACCTTGCGCGTGTCAGTTTGGATATTTGTGGGCATGCGCCCCTCTTCGAGCGACAACTTCTAATGGTCACTCAACAGAGCCATGAATTGTAGCTGAGCAACTTAAAATTCATTATGCAATAGAAATTAATCTGTCAGGCGATGCATCTAATCATGCATTTTGCCATAAGATTTATTTGAAATTTTGTTAAAACTGAATAGTCTTAACCTAATAGTATATGAATTTTAGTAATACGGATGATTTTCAAAACATCTAATGCGGTTCAGGTTGTCTTTTTAGGAGCATTCGTTTGATATTTTGGTTTTTTCAAAATGTTCAAGCGGTGGAGAAAAAGACAACCTGAACCGCATGGGTTCTGACATTGATATCTGTCGAAGTTTAACCAAATTATTTGGGGATAAAGGGTAATGAGGCAGTAGTTTAATATTACTGAAGCAGTTTTCATGAAAATGCATTATAGCTTTTAATTTCTGGCTAAAATGGGCTAAAAATAGAGAATTTTTAGCCCATGCAAGTGTTTTTTTAAATATTTAAGTCTTATTTTACCAGACGAAAAATATACGGATATCTATATGATTCACCATCATTTGCTTTCATGGCAGCAATAATAATAAAAACGACATCTGCTATTACTAAAGCAAATAGTAAAAAAAACCCTATAATAAAAAAGCATAGGAACCCAGCTACAAGTCCGTATATAGTTATTGATATTTGAAAATTCAATGCTTCCTTGCCCTGCTCATCAACAAATTCATACTCTTTCCCTTTTATCAGCCATACGATTAAGGGACCGATAATATTTCCAAACGGTATTCCAATAAATGTACAAAGACCTAATAAATGACATACCATAGCCCAGATGTTTGCAGGATTATTAGCTTTTTTTTTAGTCATGCGTTTTCCTCCTTTAGAAAAGTGTTGTGTCTAAAAAAGGTAACAAACAAAGCCATGCAAAGCAAGCAAAATGTACTTTAGTTTTGATATTTATTCATATAGTTGTTGACAAAATTATTATTATTATTGATTCTGTTTAAACTTTTTTGGAAAAACATGAGAAGATTTAAAAATGGAAACAACACATAAAAATTTTTATCAGAATTCACAGGATATGTCAGATATTCCTTCTAACAGTATTGATCTGATGGTTACTTCTCCTCCTTATCCAATGATTGAAATGTGGGATGATATTTTTTCAAATCAAAATGCTAAAATTTTAGATGCGTTGAAAAAGCGAGACGGCAACAAAGCTTTTGAGCTTATGCATCAGATTTTAGACCCTGTATGGGATGAAACTTTTCGTGTATTAAAAAACGGGGGTTTTGCCTGTATAAATATCGGGGATGCGACGAGAACAATAAATGGCAATTTTAGTTTATATCCCAATCATGCAAGGATTCTACAATATCTCAGAAAAATTGGATTTACATCTTTGCCTGACATATTATGGAGAAAACAAACCAATGCGCCAAATAAGTTTATGGGGTCAGGAATGCTTCCGGCTGGTGCATATGTTACATTGGAACATGAATATATATTAATAGTTCGTAAAGGCTCCAAAAGAGAGTTTATAAAAGATACTGAAAAAATAAAGAGGCGGGAAAGTTCTTTTTTCTGGGAAGAAAGGAATATTTTTTTTTCAGATATATGGCTTGATATTAAGGGGACAACACAGGGGCTTGTTAAATCATCATCTCGGAAAAGGAGTGGTGCATTTCCGTTTGATTTGGCCTATCGGTTAATTAATATGTATTCTGTAAAAGGCGATATAGTGCTTGATCCCTTTCTTGGTACAGGTACTGTAATGGCTGCTTCAATGACCGGTGCAAGAAATTCTATTGGGTTTGAAATTGATAATATGCTTAAGAAGACCGTTAATACTATTAAAGATGATATAATCGATTTTTCAAATCAAATTATTCAAAACAGATTGAATAATCATATTGATTTTGTGAAAAAAAGGATTCAGTTAAATAAAGTCATAAAACACAGAAATGAACACTATGGTTTTCCTGTGATAACGAATCAGGAAAAGCTTTTAATGTTTAATGATTTAATAAGTGTTAAACAAATAAAGAATAAGTCTTTTATCATTGATTATTATGAAAAACCCCAGGATCAGTTTTGCTTAAACTGGGAGAAATTATTAGATAGTAATTTTATAAATGATTTTAAATTCCCGGAAATAAAACCAAAATCAGGGCAGCAACTAGAATTATTCTAAAGGCTTGATCAAATTATGAATTCTTGGTATATTTAAGAATCTACAGACAATATACTTATGATTTAGTAAACAAATAGTAATACTTTAAAAAATTATGGTGTAGTTGGGTAAAAAAGACTATGAAAGAAAAATTGGTAAAAAGGGTTGAGTTGGATAATAATCAAACCCTTATAATATCAGACGCTTCACAAAAAATTTCCAAAGACGCATATGTTGTAAGGATGAAAGCAAAAATGGAAATTTTACTTGAAAAGAGTCTTTTTTCAAACAAGGAACAAAAAGAACTTTTTTTTGAAGATATCCTGGCGAAAGTTGGCAAAGTTGCTGTTTATGAATATCTGTCTGAGCGAAATTTTATTATGGCAGAAGATAAGGATGAAGTGTTTGAAAAATTTGTGCATGATTTTTTTGAAATTATTGTAAAATACATATCAATGCCTGATTTTCCTAAAAAAGTAATACTAAAGCATTATAAAGATAAGGTTGATAATAAAATTCATAGAATAAAAGCAGGTTAGATGAAAAAATATTTACTTATAATTTTATTGGTTGTTTCTTTTTCGCCTGCCGGCGTATATGCAGATATTTATAAATATATTGATAAAGACGGGGTTCTGCATTTTACTAATGTACTTACCAAAACTGATTCTGAAATGAATTTTTTCGTAGATGGGAGTCTGGGTCGGGATAGAAATTTTTATACAACTTCTAAATTTGATTCCATAATCAGAAAAGCTGCAAGTAAATTTGGAGTTGATTTCTCCCTTGTTAAAGCTGTGATAAAAGTAGAATCTGATTTTAATCCAAGAGCAGTGTCAAGGAAGGGTGCAACAGGATTAATGCAGATAATGCCATTTAATTTTAAAAGTTTTTATGTGGCAGATCCCTTTGACCCTGTAGATAATATTATGGGGGGTACTTATTACCTTGGGAAGCTAATTAGAAAATATAAAAACAAACTTCCTATGGCGCTTGCTGCATATAATGCAGGACCGACCCGCGTAGACGCACATCAAGATATCCCGCCATTTCGTGAAACACAAAGATATGTACAAAAGGTTATGACAGCCTATAATATCTACAAACGAAGTATTTAAATATTATTTTATCCTAGAGTTTTTATATATTTTAATAATTTATTCTTAATATCTTCTCTTTCCATGGCAAAAGCAAGGTTTGCCATTTGAAATCCTGCTTTATCGCCACAATCAAATCTTTCCCCTTTAAACTTATATCCAAAAATAGATTGTGTTTTTAATAAAGAATGCATCGCATCTGTAAGCTGAATTTCACCTCCTGCCCCTTTTTTGTTTTTCCCAAGATAATTAAATATTTCAGGAGTGAGTATGTATCTTCCAATAATTGCAAGATTAGATGGTGCTTTTTCAGGAGCAGGTTTTTCAATCAAGGCGTTAACTTTAACAACCTCATTATTAATCGGAACAGCATCAAGGATTCCATATTGCTCAGTTTGATGCTTCTCAACCTCCATTACAGCTACAATGGAAGACTGCAATTTAGTAAATTTTTTCATCATCTGTGACAACACAGGGACATCAGATTTAATAAGGTCATCGGCAAGCAATACAGCAAAAGGTTCATTTCCTACAATATCCCTTGCGCACCAGATGGCATGTCCAAGTCCTAAGGGTTCATTTTGCCTTGTATGAATAATAGTCCCTGTTTTTGGAACGAGCTTTTTTATTTCTTTTAGTAATTCATGTTTTCCTTTTATTTTAAGATTGTGTTCAAGCTCAAAAGATCTGTCAAAGTGATTTATCAGTGCTATTTTGCCTCTGGCAGTAATAAAGACAATTTGTTCAATACCAGCACTAAAAGCTTCTTCAACTGCATATTGGATAATGGGTTTGTCAACAACAGGCAACATTTCTTTTGCCATTGCCTTAGTCGCAGGTAGAAATCTTGTTCCTAAGCCTGCTACAGGGAATACAGCTTTTTTGATTTTCATGGAATCTCCGTTAGAGAAAATATTTAAATTTATTTCTATAATAGTAGCAAATTAAGATATTTTTGTCATCTTGTTTTAACAATGAGCTTTTTTATAATTATTGTTCTCAAACCCAATCATTGAAATAAATTATGAAAAAGGTTATACCACAAATTGAAATATAACCTTAGAATAAGGGATTGTCTTTTTTATGAGTAAAACTACCACGCTGGTTATAGGCGGGTGCAAAAGCGGTAAAAGTAGATATGCACTCAACCTTGCAAATAATATTTCAGCAAATAGGAAAATATTTGTGGCAACCTCTGTGCCGACTGATTCTGAGATGGAAGAGCGTGTTCTGGCACATAAAAAAGAAAGAGAAGAAAGCTTTTTGACCATTGAAGAGCCAGTATTATTACCTGAAATAATAGAAGAATATTCAAACAAAGCTGATGTTATCTTAATTGATTGCCTGACTCTTTGGATTTCTAATTTGTTGTATAAAGATTATACAAAGAAAGAGATTTTAGAATATATTCAAAAACTTGTTAATTCTGTAAAAAAGACTGAATGCCCTATTATTCTTGTTTCTAATGAAGTCGGCACGGGTATTGTTCCCGAGAATAAACTTGCTCGAGTATTTAGAGATATAGCAGGAATTGCAAACCAGGAAATTGCAAAAGCAGTAAAAAATGTTGTCTGGACTGTAGCTGGAATATCAGTAAATATAAAAGAATAAGTATGGATTTTTAAAAATATGTATAAGTATCTTTTTGGACCCGTGCCGTCACGGCGGCTTGGAATATCCTTGGGAGTTGACCTTGTAACACATAAAATATGCAGTCTCGACTGTGTTTATTGCGAGTGCGGGAGAACTACAAATCTTACTTGTGAAAGAAAAGAATATGTGCCATTAAAGGATGTTTTGAAAGAGCTTGGTCATTACTTTGAAAATAACCCGAACCCTGATTATATAACATTTTCAGGTTCAGGAGAACCAACTTTAAATACCTCTATTGGCAAAGTCATTGAATTTATAAAAAAAAATAAAAAGAATGTTTCAGTTGCTTTGCTAACAAATGGCACATTATTTTCTAAAAAGGAAGTAAGGGATGATGTTATTAATGCTGACTTAATAATTCCATCTCTTGATGCAGTCTCTGCTAAGGCATTCAGAAAAATTAACAGACCATGCCCTGATTTAAATATAGAAGCATATATCCAGGGACTTTGGGATTTAAGGAATGAATTTAAAGGGAAGATCTGGCTGGAAGTGCTGATTATTCCCGGATACAATGACAGCCAAAAAGACCTTGAGTTTTTAAAAAAGAGTATAGAAAAAATAAAACCTGACAAAACACAACTTAACACCCTTGACAGACCCGGCACTGTTTCTGATATAACTTCTGCAACAAAAGAGAGTCTGGAAAAAATTTCAGATTTTTTAGGGTTTGACAATATTGAGATTATTGCAGCTTTTAAAGATCAAAAAAAAGGTATTCCCTTTAGAAAAGATATTAAAGAAGCTGTGTTAGAAACAATAAAGAGAAGGCCATGCACTTTAGAAGATTTATCAAGTATTCTCGGGAAACATATAAATGAAATCAACAAATATCTTTCTAAGCTTGAAAAAGAGGGAGAAATTAAAGTGGTTGCCCAAAAAAGAGGTAATTTTTACACAAAAGCCGGGTGACTATAAAAGATAATGAGTAATACCAATGAATAATACCAATGAGAACTATGGGGAAGATAAAAGAAAATTTTTGAGTGATTTTAAATCAGCTCTCCAATTTATTACAATTCTTCCATCAGGTAAAAATTCACATTTTTCTCCTTCGGGAATGATACGATTTTTTCCAATTATTGGCCTTGTTATTGGTAGTTTACTAATAGTTTTTGATCTGATTGCTTCAGTTTTCTTTTATGAAGGTGTTGTTGTCCTTCTTGATCTGATTTTTCTTGTTGTAATTACAGGCGCATTTCATCTTGATGGTGTCGGGGATACAGCAGATGGTATTTTTAGCCACAGGTCGAGGGAAAAAGCTTTATTAATAATGAAGGACTCAAGAACCGGGATGATGGGTCTTGTTGCAGTGGTTTGCACCTTAGCTGTTAAATTTGCTGGTATATATTCTGTAAAAGCTTCCTGTTCGGGTACTACAGTCATGTTACTTTTTTTGATTATTCCGGCATATGCCAGAAGCAGCATGATATTTGGGATAAAATTCCTTAATTATGGGCGAGAAAAAGGAACCGGGCATGATTTTTTTACAAGAGAGCTTGAGTTTAAAGATTTTATCTGGCTTTGCATTCCAGTAATAATCTCTGTTTTTACAGGGTATAAGTTTATTATTATTAATTTTTCATTTGGGTTAATGGTCTTTGCCATACTCTTTTTTTATAAAAAAAAGATGAACTGTATCACAGGCGATATGCTGGGAGCCATGACAGAAGTTATTGAAGCTTTGCTTTTTGTGGTCGCTGGAATGACACTATTTTAAAAGGAATTTATCTAGGATGATAATTGGGCATGGCGGTAATAAAAAAGCACTTGCAAAAAGGCTTTGTTGCTCTCCAAAAGAAATTATAGATATGAGTAGTAATCTTAATCCTTTAGGACCTCCTGAAGGGTTTGAGGTCTATATCCAGGAAAATGTTAAAGAGATAAGATCACTTCCTGAAGTAGATGCAATGGGAATGATCCAGGCATTCAGCAAATCAAAGAACATTGATTCTGCAAGGATTGCAGTTGGGAATGGCACAACGTGGTTTATTTATACACTGATTCAGGCATTGAAATCTAAAGAAGTGCTTATTTGTGGACCAGCATACTCAGACTACAAAGATGCCTGTATAATGCATAATGTTCAATATACTTTTTTAAATTCAAGTGAAGATTCTTTGTTTGTCCATGATTTAAATAAAATTTCAGAAGTAGCTGACAATTTTGATACAATTTTTATATGCAATCCCAATAACCCTACAGCAGGTCTTATTGCCAAAGAAGATATTATAAAACTTATAAACAAACACCCTGATACTCTTTTTGTTGTAGATGAGTCCTATCTCCCCTTTGTTAATGAAGCTGAAGACTTGTCACTTATTAATAATGCAGAGCTTGCCAATTTAGTGGTACTTGCTTCAATGTCAAAGATATTCAGAGTGCCTGGATTGAGAACCGGGTTTTTAATAGCAAACCCTGAAATAATAAAGCAGGTGATGCATTATTATCAACCATGGTCAATCAATTCTCTTGCACAAAAAGGAGTTATTTACCTTCTTGAAAAAGAAGATCAAAATAAAGCATTTCTTGAGAAAACAAGAAAGTTTATCAATGAAGAGAGAGAGAGCTTTATAGATAATTTAAAAAACACCTATGGGATACAATTATTTCCTTCTGAGACTTCATTTATACTTGCGAAACTAACTTTAAATCTCAAATCAAATGATTTGTGTAGGTATATTGGAGATCAAAAGATTTTAATCAGGGATTGTTCAAATTTTTATGGACTTTCAGACAAATTTGTTCGCTTTTCTCTTAAAACACAAGACTTAAACAAGAGACTTGCAAATCTTGTTAAACAAGCTTTAAAGCAATAGATTAAAATGGAATGGTATATACTATTATTTGCTTTTGTACTTGATTTGATTGTTGGAGACCCAACTTTTTTACCTCATCCTGTTGTTTTTATGGGAAAAGCTATTGAGTTTTTTGAACCTCTGTTTAGAAAAATAGTATCTAATCAGGTATTTTGTGGCGCTCTTTTTGCAGTTTTCCTTATTGGATCAACCTTTGCTCTAACATACGGTATAATCAGTTTATGCAGATCAATTGATTTTTTCTTTGGTCAAATTGTAAGCTGTGTGTTCATGTTTTTCACCTTATCTTCCAAGAGTCTTTATAAAGCTGCCATGGATGTTAAAATTGCGCTTGAAACAAGTGGTATTGAATCAGGGCGAGACAAAATTGCAATGATTGTTGGAAGGGAAGTTAAATCCCTTGACCAGACAGGAATAGTAAGAGCTGCGGTGGAGACTGTTGCTGAAAATTTTGTGGATGGATTTTTATCCCCACTTTTTTTTGCTCTTATTGGAGGTGTTCCATGTGCAGTAGCATATAAAATGGTTAACACACTTGATTCAATGGTTGGGTATAAAAATGAAAAGTATATTGAATTTGGCAGAGCTTCAGCAAAAATTGATGATGTAGCAAATTTTATTCCGGCAAGAATTTCAGTGATAATAATTGCAGCCGGAGCAACTTTATTTCCAGGCAAAAGAGGATTTTCTTCACTTAAAACAGGCCTTAGAGAAGGCAGATTTCACAAAAGTCCCAATGCAGGTTTCCCGGAAGCTTCTTTTGCAGGAGCTCTTCACATAAAACTTGGGGGACCAAATTATTATCATGGTAAACTTGTTGATAAACCTTATATCGGTAATGATTTCAATGATTCTGGCTTATATCAAATAAAACAGGCATGTGAGCTTATGCTTTTTTCTTCATTCTTATCAATAATAATATCCTGTTTTATTATATGGCTTTAGGTAGCTTAATTGTGTTTTTGCTACAACAGTCACTATCGCAGACCTTGTCACACTTTAAGGGTTCTGAATTTTCATAAGTGATATTGTTCTGATATTCGTCTATAGCTTTGTGCATAGTTTTAACAGCAAGCTGGATACAATGATGCTTTTTTTCCGGGATATTTTCCAGTATATTAAAGATATGTCCGTCATTGATTTCTTTAGCTTCTTCAACTGTTTTACCTTTTAACGCTTCTGCAATAGCCATTGCAGCTGAAACAGCGCCAGCACATCCAAGAACCTGATATCTTGCATCAGCAATTTTTTCATTATCAAATTTCAAATAGATTTTCATAGTGTCTCCACAGGTTCCAACCATTTCAGATATATGGTCAGCATCAGGTAGATCACCCATGTAAGGTTTTTCGATATAATATTTTATTGCGTTTGCACCGTATCCTATTTCTGCAAGGGCTTTTTTTTCATTTTCAATGGCTTGTGTATTTATATTATTCATTTTTTCCTCAAAATATAGATCATGTTTTTATTTTATTTTCAATGAAGATAAAATAAGCAAATAAATAGTAGTGTCAAGGCTTTTTGTTTTACTATTATTAAACAGCTAAATAACTAAGAAAAGAGTCTGCTTTTTTTAATGCATCCATGTAAATAATCTGCATTTCATGTTCAGAAATATTAAAGTCTTTACAACGATTTTTTCTTTTGGTCCAATCAACTTTTTCAAAAGAAGAGATAAGGTTCAAAATACTTGTAAAATTATTATCTTTTTGAAGCAGTCCTTCTTTTATTCTTGTCGTAAATGGCATTTCATTCATTAAATTTTCCATGGTAATACCGAGCATTGCATCTGCATTGGAAAAAAGTCCAAGTGTGAAGAGTTCATTTTCTGAGTATTTTGATTTTAAAATTGGACTTGTAAGTTCAGCCATTATAGCACGTAGTATTGAGGTTTTTATCAACTCATCCGGTTTTCCTTTTGCCATTTCAGTTGCTGCCACCATCATGATAAAACGTATAGTTTTATCTTCACCAAGGGCAATTATTGCATTCTTTATTGTGTTTATTTCCATGGCGCGTTTGTAATAAACTGAATTTATAAGCCTTAAAAGTCTAAATGAGAGACCAATATCCATTTTAATAAGAGATTGCAGTTTTTGAAAGTCAATTTTCTTTTTTGAAACCTCCCCAACAAGGCTCATAATATTTTTCTGGGATGCCGGGATTGTTTTGTTCTGGATAATTTTAGGTTGTTCAAAAAAATACCCCTGAAAATATGAGAATCCAAGTTGTTTTGATTGTTCAAACTCTTTAATAGTTTCAACTTTTTCTGCAAGGAATTTAATATTGAAATTCTGATTGACTTTCTCCATGGTTTCTTCAATTTCTTTGAAATCAAGGAGTTTTATATCAAGCTTGATAATATCTGCAATTGAAATTAAGGGTAAAAGGCTTTCTTCAAAAATAAAATCGTCAAGAGCTATTTTATATCCTTCAGCCCTTAATTTTTTTAAAGATTGAATCACGTTATTGCCAGGCATGACATCTTCAAGTATTTCAATTACGATTTTATCGTTTGGAAGAAAGCTGGCTGAATTGTTGACAATGAGATTCTGAGGGAAATTAAGAAATGCAGGTTTTCCACTGGTTAAATTTCTTGAGCCCGAGGATAAAAAGGTATCAACAATGATTCGAAAAGTTGCAACATCTCCACTTATATCAGGGAAAGCATTGTTAATACCATCTCTGAAAAAAAGTTCATATCCGATGGTGTTTTTAGCTCGGTCTAATATAGGTTGTCGCGCAATAAATGTTTTCATAATTAAAAATTTTCGCTTATTAAAAGACAACTAAACTATAGAAAAAATTATTATGATTGTCAAAGAATCTTTGGATCAGAGACTAATTTCCTGTTTTAACAAACAGCAGGCAATTTTGTATTTTGGAGCACCTTTTTTATCATATACAAGGTTGTCAGGCTGTATAAGCTTGTTCATCACACATCCTTCAGGGATAGAAAGGCTGAAAATATTTTTTTCGTTTATTTTCTCTGTTTTTACTAAAAGATTGTTTCTTATTTCAAAGCTGTGCATAGGTAAATCTTCGCAAACAGGGCATTGATAGACTCTTCGATTAGGGAAAACAAAATAATTATTGGCAAACAGCGCTGCACATTCAAATTTTTCATCATTGTTTAGAAACACCTTGGGATAAGTTACAATTATTCCAAGCAGGGCAATTTGTTCAGCAATTTTCGGGACAAGAGTTAGCCATTTTTCTTTTGATACCTGACTTACACTTGGATTTGAGCTTATTTTATTATTTTTTATTTCAGATGATTTTCCCCTTATCCCAAGAACCTGAATAAAAAAGCGTTCAATATTAAGAGTCTTTACAAGATCAGGCATCATTGAAAGTTCATCTATATTTTCATTGCTTATGGTATATATCATTGAAGTTGAAAAGCCTTTTGCCTGAGCTTGTTTTATACCGGCGAGACATTGATCATAAGAGCCCTTGCCCCGGATAGAATCATTAGTTTTTTTAGTTGCGCCATCTAAGGAAAAGCTTATGAAATCAACTTCATCGCTTGTGATTTTATCTAAGATATTATTAAACAGATACCCGTTTGTATCGATAGTGATAGAGTTGAACCCTATTTTTTTTGCATGTTTTACAGCAAGTGAAAGGTCAGGGTGTAACGTTGGCTCACCACCCAGAAAAATTACATTTGTTTGCTTGCTTTTATTTGAAAAAAGAGTGAGCCAGTTTTTTATTGTTTCGATATCAAGTGTATTGTCACCATGCTGTTCTTTATTTATATAACAATGCTTGCAGGACAAATTACATTTTGTCAAAATATGGAAAAAAAGGTTGGAAGAGTTTTTTGAAAAAGTAACAGTCTGTTTCTGCATAGTTACTATATCTCTTTATAAAATAGTCTTATGGTATTCTTGAATAGTTTTAACTGTAAATTCTTTTTTCCTTAAAGCGGTTATTGCATTACAGATAGCTTTTGTTCCATCAGTAGTGGTTGAATATGGAATTTTAAATTTTAGAGCCGCACTTCTTATTGCATAGCCGTCACGTCTTGTCTGGCTGTTTGATGCTGTGTTTAATATAAGTTGTATGCGATTGTTTTTCACTGCATCAACAACATTGGGACGACCTGTTGATACTTTTTTAATGATTTCAGAAGGGATTGAATTTTCTTCAAGAAAGTCTGCTGTGCCTTTGGTGGCAAGTATCTTAAATCCCATTTCATAGAGCTTTTCTGCAATGGGAAGAGCTGCTTTTTTATCTTTATCCTGAATACTTATAAAAACATTGCCAGAGGTTGGTAAAAGTTGTGAGGCTCCAAATTGTGCCTTGGCAAAGGCAGTCCCAAGGTCATTGTCTATGCCCATTACTTCGCCGGTGGATTTCATTTCAGGACCAAGCACAGGGTCAACATTGGTAAATTTATCAAAGGGCATGACAGCCTCTTTTACTGAATAATGATTTGGAACAAATTCTTTTGTTAATCCTAACTCTTTAAGGCTTTTGCCAAGCATTACCTTGGTGGCAAGCTTTGCAAAGGGAATACCTGTTGCCTTGCATACAAAAGGGATAGTTCTTGAAGCCCTGGGATTTACTTCTATTATATAAACTTTGTCATCCATTATTCCAAATTGTATATTCATGAGCCCTTTAACTAAAAGTTCTTTTGCGATGGCTTTGGTTGCTTTTGTCATTTCATCAATATGTTCTTTTGATATGGAAAAAGGAGGAAGGACACATGCAGAATCTCCTGAATGTATGCCTGCTTCTTCAATGTGTTCCATCATACCTGCAATTATAGTATTTTCTCCATCAGAAATTGCGTCAACATCAAGTTCAAAAGCTTCTTCTAAAAATTTATCAATTAAAACCGGATGTTTTGGCGAGGCAGAAATTGCCAGGGTAAAATACTCTTCAAGATCTTTTTCATCATAAACTATTTTCATGGCTCTGCCGCCAAGGACAAAGGAAGGGCGTACCATTACAGGATAACCGATTAAAGTTGCAACTTTTTGGGCTTCTTTGTAACTTGTTGCTGTTCCATTTTCCGGTTGCAAAAGACCAAGCATAGTTATCATTTCCTGGAAAAGTTCTCTGTCTTCTGCTCTTGCAATACTTTCAGGAGAAGTTCCAATTATTGGGGCGCCGGCTTTTTCAAGGTCATTAGCAAGGTTAAGGGGAGTTTGCCCACCAAACTGAACAATGATTCCATCGGGGGTTTCTTTTTCAATAATATGCATGACATCTTCTTTTGTGAGTGGTTCAAAATATAGTTTATCAGAAGTGTCATAGTCTGTTGAGACAGTTTCCGGGTTAGAGTTAATCATTATACTTTCAATGCCTTCTTCTTTTAGGGCATAGGATGCATGGACGCAGCAATAGTCGAACTCTATTCCCTGGCCGATTCTGTTTGGTCCTCCACCAAGTATGATTATCTTTTTCTTGTTGGAAATTCTTGCTTCACATTCTTTTTCATATGTTGAATAATAATAGGGAGTGGATGCTTGGAATTCTCCTGCACATGTATCAACAAGCTTATATACAGGTATAATGCCAAGTTCTTTTCTTTTCTTTTCAATTTCTGTTTCTGTAAGTTTTGTTAAAAAAGATAATTGTTTATCTGAAAACCCTGTTTTTTTTGCAGATTCAAGTACATCTTTTGGAATGTTTTTACCTGCAAGTTTAATTCTTTTTTCAAGTTCAATAATTTGTTTTATTTGATCAAGAAACCAGGGATCAATTTTTGTAAGCTTGTAGATTTTTTCTATTGTCATGCCATTTTCCAAGGCATATTTAAGATAGAAAATCCTTTGGGAATTTGGTGTAGCAAGCTTGTTTTCAATCTGGGATTCTGAAAGATCTTCAAGTCCCGGGTCTTTCCCGTCAGCTCCAAGTCCTGCTCTACCGATTTCAAGAGATCTTAAACCCTTTTGCAAAGCTTCTTTAAATGTTCGCCCAATTGCCATGGTTTCACCAACAGATTTCATGGCTGTTGTAAGAACATCCTCAGTCTCAGGGAATTTTTCAAAAGTCCATCTGGGTATTTTTACAACACAATAATCTATAGAAGGTTCAAAACATGCAAGTGTCTCTCCGGTTATATCATTGGGAATTTCATCTAAGGTATATCCAACAGCAAGTTTAGCTGCAATTTTTGCAATGGGAAATCCAGTTGCTTTTGATGCAAGCGCTGAACTTCTTGAAACCCTGGGGTTCATTTCCACAACAATCATTTCCCCATTTTCAGGGTTGATTGCAAACTGAACATTTGAGCCTCCGGTATCAACTCCAATTTCATTCATTATGGCTATGGAGGCATCTCGTAATTTTTGATATTCTTTATCAGAAAGAGTTTGGGCAGGTGCAACAGTTATGCTGTCTCCGGTATGGACACCCATGGGATCCACATTTTCAATGGAGCAGATAATAACAACATTCCCTGCGTTGTCACGCATGACTTCAAGTTCGTATTCTTTCCAGCCCAGAACAGATTCTTCCAGCATAACCTGGGTATTAAGGCTCGCGTCAAGTCCTGTTTTTGAAAGAAGTAAAAGCTCTTCTAAGTTGTATGCAACACCTCCGCCTGTGCCGCCAAGGGTAAAGCTAGGACGTACAATTATTGGGAAACCAATTTCTTTGGCAATAGGTTCAACATCTTCGATTTTATAGGCAAAGTTGCTTCTTGGAATCCTGAGGTTGATTTTTTCCATTGCATTTCTGAAAAGTTCTCTGTCTTCAGCTTT
>JAGLHT010000019.1 GCA_023143455.1 Desulfobacterales bacterium | reverse complement strand
AATTGTATATATATTGCTGATTCAGGAGGAGTTTTTCTTCCCATGCAGGCTGATGTGTTTCCTGATGACCAGCATTTTGGATCTATTTTTTATAATATGGCAAGAATGGCTTCCAAGGGGTTAAAGCAGGTAACAATGAGTACCGGCGGGAATACAGCCGGAGGTGCTTATATAGTGTTTATGGCCTGTGAATCAATAATGATTGATAAATCTTCCTTTTCTTTTTTAGGAGGACCTCCTTTGGTTAAGATGGCAACCGGAGAAGTTATATCAGCAGAAGATCTTGGTGGGGCAAAAGTACATACTCAAGTTTCCGGGGGAGCAGATCATTTGTGCGAAAGCCAGGAGCATGCTACAGCCACAGTAAGAGAGATTCTCGCTCTTTCCAAACCTCAAAAAATTCATTTGCATCAATATCAGGAACAAGAACCTTTAGTGCCTGCTGAGAATATTTATGATCATTTGCCAATTTCAACTCAGCAGGGAATAGATACAAGGGAAATAATAAAATGTATAGCTGATGCAAGCCATTTTCATGAATATAAAAAGAATTATGCCATTGGAAAAGCTACCAATGTGTTAACAGGTACTATCAGGATAAAAGGGAACCCTGTTGGTATTGTAGCATCTAATCAGGTTGGAATAATATTCCATGAAGCAGCACAAAAAATTGCTGAGTGGGTTGTAAGATGTTCCAATGAAAAAATACCTCTTTTGTTTATCCAGAATTCACCCGGGTTTATGATAGGTTCGGATTCTGAACATTCAGGTATTGGAAAATATGGTGCAGACATGGTGAAAGCAGTTGCCTGTGCTCAGGTTCCAAGGATACAGCTTGTAATAGGACCTGACAATGGCGCTGCTAATTATGGAATGTGCGGCAGGGCTTATAGACCTCATTTTCTTTTTTCCACAATGCGGGCAAGGACATCTGTTATGAGTGGGCAGAGTGCCGGAGGTGTTCTTCTTTCTATTGAGGAAGCAAAACGAAACGCAATGAAAAAACCTATGTCTGAAGAAGAAAAACAAGAGTTCAGGCAGAAAATAATTGATATATATGAAGGAGATGCACATCCGTTTTTTTGTGGATCAAGACTGTTTAATGACAGAGTTTTGAAATTTAGTGAGATAAGAGATTGGCTATCAATGGCACTTGAAGTGAGCCACCTTAAACCCATTGGAGACCCGTCTTTTGGAAATTTTAAATTTTAATATAACTTTTAAAAAATATTTTATAATGGAGGAGGTATGACTGAATATGATATGTGGAAAATTTTTCCAAGGATGCCAAAAAAGGTTACTATTGGCGACATAACTGTTAGAGACGGGTTTCAGCATGAAGAAAAATTTATTTCAACTGAAGCAAAAAAAACTTATCTTGAAGAACTTATTTTTGCAGGATGCAGGGATATTGAGGTTACTAATTTAGGCAACCCACATTCAATGCCTCAGTTCAGCGATGCTGAAGAGCTCCTTGCCTATTTAAAGGGAGAGAAATTTAAGCAAAAATGTGCTAAAAGAGGTATTAATGTTGATGATGTGTGTTTTACTGCCATAACCATTAGAGAACCTTCTGTTAACAGGGCAATTGAATTAAAACAAAAAGAAGTTGGTCCTGATAGAATACTCATGATGGTTTCTACAGAAGAAGAGCATCATTTTGCAAATTCCGGTACTACCCTGCCAAATTACTGGGCAGAAGCTGAGAGATGTACAAAAAAATGTAATGCTGCTGGAATTAAAATGTGCGGCACTGTAAGTACAATATGGGGAAGCCCCATAGGTGGTGCTACAGATATGAAAGATGCAGTTGAGTTTACTAAAAGATGGTTTGACATAGGAGCCCATGATGTAGAACATGCAGATCATGACGGCAGCGCTTCTGCAGCAGATGTCTACAGGTATTTTTCAATGGTACTTGATGCAATGCCTGATCCAAGTGTGCATATTGCACATTTCCATGAAACTAAAAGAATCGCATCTGCATCTGTTCTTGCAGCACTTCAGGCAGGAATAACATGTTTTGAGGCAACGCTTGGAGGGCTTGGCGGGCAGCCTGCAAACTTTATTGATGATCGTCCCATAAGGGGAACCGGAGAATATTATTATGACGATCCAAGATTTGTAGGGCTTATTTGTCTTGAAGACACACTTGTTCAGATTGATGAAATGGGTATAAAACATGGTTGGGATGTAGACAGAGTTCTCTGGCTTGGAAGACAATTGGAAAAAACCATGGGAAAAAGATTGAGAAGTGAAGCCATGATCAATGGAAGAACTCTCAAAGAAGGACATATGGCATATGCAAGACCCGGACTTAAAAAATTAAAAGAAAAGCTTAATGAAAAACCAGATCAGAAATTTCCTGAATAATAGTTTTTAGATAAGGAGAGAACATGGAACAGAAAAGTAACACTCCCCATATTAATGTTGATTATTTTGAAGACTTAACTGGAGATATTGATAAAGGGGAAAAAAGCGATGTTGCTGGTGTTGGACAACGTATTAAAGAGTTAAGGGAGCAAAAGGGAATTTCCATTGAGGACCTTTCAAAACTTACAGGATTTGCAACAAAAAAGCTTCAGGCTATTGAAGATGGTATAGATCAACCCCAACTTGGGACTGTAATGAAGCTTTCAAAGTCATTAGACAGTGCTGTGGGAAGATTGGTTTCAGGTGTAGGAACAAGTTTGTACTCGATTACCAAAAAAAATGAACGCAAGAACATAACAAGATCATCTAAAGCAAAACAAAATCTTTATTCTTACATGAGTCTTGCTCCGGAAGTTAAAGGAAGGCACATGGAAGCATTGATAGTTCAGCTTGAAGAAAACCCTGAAAAAGATCTTTCAGTGCATGATGGCGAAGAATTTATTTATGTTCTTGAAGGGGTGGCAAAACTTGTGATCGGTGATGATAAGTATGATCTTGAACCAGGTGACAGTGCATATTATCTTTCAACAACTCAACATCAGATATGCGCAAAAAATGGGAAAGCTACTATTCTTGCTGTTTTATATGAATAAGCTGAACTAACACAATAATTAGAATTTTTGTAGAGTTTTGAATAATTAAAGGGGGAAGAAATGGCAAAACTGTTATGGGAACCATCAAAAGAGAGAATTGAAAATTCCAATATGTATGCCTTTATGCAGGTGGTTAATGAAAAGTTTAATAAGAGCTTTTCAGATTATGACGGGCTTTATGAATGGTCTGTTGAAAACCTTGAAGATTTCTGGAGCACAGCATGGGGTTTTCTTGGTATCAAAGCCTCAAAAAAATATGATAAAGTCGTTGAGAACCCTGACAAAATGCCTGGAGCAAAATTTTTTACCGGATCTTATCTTAATTTTGCAGAAAACCTTTTAAAACATCGGAATGATAATAAAGCATTGATATTCAGGGGTGAGGACAGCGTAAGAAGAGAACTTACCTATAATCAACTTTATGCTGAAGTAGCAAAGGTTGCATCTTCATTAAGAATGGCTGGCTTAAAACCTGGCGACAGGGTTGTGGGATTTATGCCAAACATGCCAGAGTCTATTATTGCAATGCTTGCAGCTACAAGTCTTGGCGCAACATGGTCATCCTGTTCTCCTGATTTTGGAATAAAAGGCGTGCTTGACAGATTTGGTCAGACAGAGCCAAAGGTTTTGTTTACAGCAGATGGATATTTCTTTAAAGGCAAACCTTTAGACAGCCTTGAAAGAATCAGCGGTATAATTGATCAGCTTCCTTCAATTGAAAAAGTTGTTGTTGTGCCATATACAAGAGACAACCCTGAGATCAGCAATCTTAAAAATGGTGTTCATTATAAAGATTTTATAGATGAGAGCGCAACTGAGATTGAATTTGAACAACTTCCCTTTGATCATCCTTTATATATTATGTATTCTTCCGGTACAACTGGTCTCCCAAAATGTATGGTACAGGGAGCAGGCGGGATACTCCTCCATCAGCTAAAAGAGCTTGTACTGCATACTGATCTTAAAGAAGAAGATACAATTTTTTACTTTACTACCTGTGGCTGGATGATGTGGAATTGGCTAACATGCTCTCTTGGTGTTGGTGCCACCCTGGTTCTTTTTGACGGCAACCCTTTTCACCCGGGACCCGATGCTTTATGGAAAATGGCAGAAGATGAAAAAATAACTGTATTTGGTACAAGCGCAGGATATATTGAAGCACTTAAAAACGCCGGTGTTAAACCAGGCAAAAGCTTTGACCTTTCTTCTTTAAAATCTGTATTATCCACAGGTTCACCGCTTTCAAAAGAAAATTTTGAATTTATTTATGATGAAGTTAAAAATGATATTCAGCTTGCATCCATTTCAGGCGGCTCAGACCTTAATGGTTGTTTTGCATTGGGGAATCCAATTGGACCTGTATATTCAGGAGAGCTTCAGTGTCGAGGTCTTGCCATGAAAGTCTTTGCCTATGATGATGATGGAAAACCCATAATAGGACGCGAGGGCGAGTTGGTATGTACTGCACCTTTTCCTTCAATGCCCATTTATTTCTGGAATGATAAAGGAGATGCTAAATATAAATCTGCATATTTTGAGGAATATCCAAATGTTTGGGCTCATGGAGACTTTGTTGAGGTTACAGAGCATGGTGGAGTAGTGATGCATGGAAGGTCTGATACGACATTGAATCCTGGAGGTGTAAGGATTGGCACAGCAGAAATTTATCGCAGAATAGACCAGATGGAAGAAATAGAAGACAGTGTTGTTGTAGGTCAAAAGTTTAACAATGATGTACGGGTAATCCTTTTTGTTAAAATGGCACAAGGTCATGAACTTTCCGATGAGATAAAAGATAGAATTAAAAAAGATATAAGAACAACTGCATCTCCAAGGCATGTACCTGCCAAGATAATTGAGACGCCTGATGTTCCATATACTCTGAATATGAAAAAAGTTGAGCTTGCTGTAAAGAAAATGATTGAAGGAAAAGAAGTTAAGAATAAAGATGCTTTAAAAAATCCTGAAGCGCTTGATTTTTTTGGTGATCTTAAGGAGCTCCAGGAATAAATAAGGAGTAAAATCATGTGAAAGTGCAAAGTTTGGGACAACTGCTATCAATGTTGGTCTTATCTGCCTTGGACCTGCCGCACCTCTTTCAAGACATGGTAACCGTAAGAAGCTTATGGAAATGGTATTGACAGGTGATATATACTCAGCCCATGAAATGGAAAAGCTTTGGATCATATGCGTGAAATGTTTGCAGCTCTTTTGTCAACAGAAGATGCAAAAGAAGGGTTTGATGCATTTATAGAGAGACGAAACCCAGTATGGAAGAAAAAATAATAGATCATTATTCATCTTATGGTCAGTCAGGAAAGGATCTTAAAAGTAAAATTGTTTCAGCACTCAAAGAGGCTGGGAAAGATATTCAAAACCTTAAAATAAAAGACCTTTCTATTATTGATCAGCTCCATACAGGGGGGCATCTTGCAACATATGATATTATAAAAAAAGCAGATCTTAATCCTGGGGCAAAAGTTCTGGATGCAGGCTGTGGCATAGGCGGCTCTTCAAGGTTTTTGGCAAAAGAATTTCAATTTCAGGTTACAGGGATTGACATTGTTGATGAGTTTGTTCTGACTGCCGGATTTTTAACAGATTTAGTAGCAAAAAATACAAATTTAAAAGATTTGGTTGAGTTTAAACAGGGCAGTATCTTGGAACTCCCCTTGCCGGACGGTATATATGATGCTGTCCTGTCTCAACATACCTTAATGAATATCAAAGAAAAAGATGTTCTGTTTAAAGAATTTAACAGAATTTTAAAACCCGGAGCATTATTATTGTTGCATGAAATTGTACAAAAAAAGGATGTGCCAATAGATCTTCCAGTTCCCTGGGCAGCAAGTCATGATATTTCTTTTCTCCATACTTGGGATCTGCTGCTTGAAACTTGTAAGGATGCAGGATTTGAGCTTGCCTATTATTCTGATAAGGCTGAACAGGCTGAAAGGTGGTGGGTTAAAGTAAAAGAAGCCACAGAAAAATTTTCAGAAAATCCAAGACCATTAGGTCCGCATATAATATTTGGCGAGAATGGGAAAAAGTTTGGTAAAACTATGACATCAAATGTTCATACGGGTCGAATCAGCGTTGCTGAAGCTGTGCTAAAAAAGCATTAATAGGGTTGTCCTGTTTTTTTAATAAATCTTTGAAATGATGATTAAGTAACTGCTCAATAGGTTCTTTTGCCTTTTTCATAAAATCATCTTTAAGATCAGCAATTTTATTTTGTATTTTTTCTGAAATCATGCTGTATGATTTTTTGACACTTAAATCTGCTGAAAATCCTGAAACAGTATCGTATCCACCCATGCCCAATGCTTTTTCTAGGGCATTGCCCATATCTCCATTTTTCATGTCATAAATTATATTATCGATTTGCCCGAGGATTTTTTCAATATCCTTAAGTTCTTCTGCGTTAAGGTTGCCAGAAACGCTAAAAGTAAAACTTTCGCCTGATTTGAGGGTCATTGCTCTGTAGCTTGCCCGGTTTGTAATTGTCCCTGCGTCTGAGTATACTTGACCTTTTTTATCATATAAAAGTGATTTGAAATCATAGAAAGATTTTGTTGAAAGTTTTACAATGTCGCCTTCAGAAGTCTTGATTGTAAGATCAGTGCTTACATCTTCAGACTTAGAAAGCATTCTTTTTTGCAGCATCATGCTTTTGTTTAATTCATTCTCATTTATATTATGATTAGTATTTTGGTCAGTATATGATGATAAATCTGCGAGATGATTTGACATGATATTTCTCCCCAGGCTTTTTTAATTTATTAGGTTGATTTAATAAATATTATCGGCAAGCCTAGAGAAAAAATTAAATAAATTATTCTCTGCCTTTTATCTTTTTTATTCTGGAACAAAGTGTTGTTGGTGGAATATTAAGTAATGATGCAGCACCTTTTTTGCCATATATTTTGCCATCACACATCTTTATTGCATTCATTGTATTTTTATTGGACAGAGCTTCAATCTCTTGATCGGTTAATATTTCAATTGTTGATTTTTGGATGCTATTGTTTTGTAATTCATGATCAGGCTTCCTTGAATAAGCAGGTAAGTTGAATTCAAGCTTCCCGCCTTTGGAAGTTATAATAGACCTTTCAATTATATTTCTGAGCTCTCTTACATTCCCTGGCCATGAATATGAAATGAGTTTTTTCATATTCATATGCCAATGTCTGCAGAGCTTCCTATTACCATGCTCGCATGTGCAAGGCTTGGCGTAATTCATTCTGTCGTGTTTGGTGGTTTTTCATCAAGTGCAAGTGCTGATAGAATAGTTGATTCACAATCCAGGGTTTTAATTGTAATGGATGCCTATTATAGATCAGGTAAGCTTTTTGATCATAAAATTAATGCAGATGAAGCAGTAAGAATTGCTGTAGACCAAGGACAAATCGTTGACAAGGTTTTGGTATGGCAAAGATATCCTGGCAAAAATTCTTCTGGGACTCCCATGAAAGAAACAAGGGATTATTTTGTTAATAAGGAGCTCAAAAATTCTTACGGAGCAAGGGTTGAACCTGAGCAAATGCTTTCTGAAGATCCTCTGTTCTTGATGTACAAAAGTGGAAACACAGGAAAACCCAAGGGTTGTCAACATAGCACAGGTGGCTATCTTGCCTATGTAACAGCAATGTCAAAATATATTCAAGATATTCACCCTGAAGATGTTTATTGGTGTATGGCTGATATCGGGTGGATTACAGGTCATTCGTTTATTGTTTATGGCCCTCTCGCCTTGTGTGCTTCAACTGTTATTTATGAAGGCGTACCAACATATCCTGATCCAGGACGATCATGGAGAATTGCCCAGGAGCTTGATGTAAATATATTCCATACAGCTCCGACTGCAATCAGAGCATTAAGAAAATTTGGGCATGATGAGTCTGCTAAGTATAATTATCACTTCAAGCATATGACAACAGTTGGCGAGCCCATAGAGCCTGCAGTATGGAAATGGTATGAATCTGTAGTTGGTAAGGGTGAGGCCATTATTGTTGATACTTATTGGCAGACAGAAACCGGAGGATTTTTATGTAGCACCACACCGGGCATTAAACCCATGAAGCCTGGAAGTGCAGGTCCTGGCGTTCCGGGTATTCATCCAATTATTTTTGATGAAAATGGTATAGAGGTTACTGAACCTGGAATTGCAGGTAATATCTGTATTCAAAATCCATGGCCAGGATGTTTCCAGACAATTTGGGGAGACAGAGACAGGTTTGTTGATACTTATTTTGCACGATATTGTAAAGATCCAAAGAGTAAAGACTGGAGAGATTGGCCATATCTTACAGGTGATGCTGCGACAATGTCAGAAGATGGATATTATAGAATTCTTGGAAGAATTGATGATGTTATTAATGTATCCGGCCATAGGCTTGGAACAAAAGAAATAGAGTCAGCAGCACTTGTGGCAGATGAAGTTGCAGAAGCTGCTGTTGTGCCTGTTAATCATGAAATTAAAGGAAAGGAACCAGATCTTTATATCGCGTTAAAGCCTGGTATTGAGCCAACTGAAGAGCTTGCAAAAAAGATTTCAGATGTTGTGTGTGAGCAGATTGGCAAGATTGCAAAACCAAGAAAAGTATGGCTTGTTCCTGATATGCCTAAAACACGTTCAGGAAAAATTATGAGAAGAGTTCTTGGAGCAATTTTAAACAAGAAGGATGTAGGAGATGTAATGACTCTTGCCAACCCTGAAGTTGTTGAAATCATAAAAGAGATGGTTGATAAATCTTAATATTGCAGTGCTAATGCTTGGAGGATATTTATGTCGAATTTGTATATTGAAGGTTCTTCTTTTATTTTTTTCTGATTGCCGGAATATTATAGTTTTGTGTTCAATTTATGTAAAAACGATAGCAAAATTCAAATTAAAGTGCGTAAGGATCGAAAAGCAAATAAATTGAACGAAATTACTTGTCTTTTGGCCGGGGCCCATCTGCTGCTTTGCACCAAAGGCCGAATACGTATAGTATTAAGCCTTTAATGCGCCTTGCAGATGAACCACCTTCGCAATTTTTGTCCAATTTATTATGTTCTCGATCCTAAGCGAAAAAAGTCCTTCAATGCTCTATCTTGGAAACAAATATTACAAAGTGATAATGCGACCAGTCTTATGGCAAATATTTTGTTATTTAATATCCATACTTTACAATTTTATTAAGTCTTGATAGAGGTTATAGTTGATGGGTTATACATTTCAACATATACAAACTTTGGCTTTTAACATAGCCAAAGAGGTTCTGAACAGCATAATACAGCCTGAGATAATTATTCAGCTCAGCCTTGTGCTGCTTTGTGTTGGAATAGGTCTTGTTGCAGGGGTTGCAGTAAAGAATGTGTTCAGAAATAAAATCAAAATCCCTGATAAAACATATCCAATAGTTAAAAAGTTATTGGAAGTTACTCTGAAACAGGCGCCTTTAATTTTTGTTGTTATTCTTATCTTTATCTGCCAAACAGCTATGCAACAGTTAAAGCATCCTGCATTGATACTTTCTTTTGTTGGGATACTTATTTTTACAAGGGTTTTAATTAAAATTATCAAATTTCTTTTTTTTAGTGAATTCTGGGGAAAGGTTTTTGCCATAATTACGTGGACTCTTGTGGTGCTTATTCTTTTCAATCTATTAGGACCAATGTCTTCTTTACTTGATCAGATCGGATTTAAGATTGGAAAAATTCATATTACAGCGTTATCTATTTTTAAAGCTTTTCTTGTGTGTTCAGTGCTTCTTTTTTTGGGGAATTATCTTTCAAAACTGCTGGAACAAAAGCTTGACAATATTCCTGAATTAACCGGATCTACTGCTGTTTTACTTGTTAAAACTGCAAAAGTTAGTATTTATTCCATTATTGTCCTTGTCGCTTTGCACAGTTCCGGTATTGAACTTACCACACTTGCAGTCTTTGGAGGTGCGTTAGGTGTTGGTCTTGGTTTTGGATTACAAAAAGTTGTAAGTAATTTTATCAGCGGAATCATTCTTCTTTTGGATAAATCCATCAAACCCGGGGATGTAATTGAGATCGGTGATGTTTACGGATATATATCCAAACTTCAAAGTCGATATGTTTCTGTTGTGATAAGAGATGGATCTGAGCATCTGATTCCTAATGAAGATTTAATAACTCAGAAAGTAATTAATTGGTCATTCTCCAATACAAGAATCAGGCTTAATGTTCCCATTGGTGTGTCTTATAATTGTGATCCTCGTATTGTTATTAAACTGATTTTATCTTCACTAAAGAATATTCCGAGGATTCTTTCTGATCCTACGCCTATATGTCTTTTGAAAGGATTTGGAGATAGTTCTGTGGATTTTGAATTAAGAATCTGGATTAAGGACCCTGAAAATGGAGTGAATAATATAATAAGTGATGTTCTTTTAAACGTGTGGGATGTTTTTAAAGAAAATGACATTGTAATACCTTTTCCCCAAAGAGATGTCCACCTTAAATAGGTCTCTAAATACTAACAGGAATCTATTTTTATGATATATCTAAATGCCAATGATATTGTGAAGATTTTAAGTTTACGTGAAATTATTGACGCAATAGAAAAAGCGTTGTTAATAATGAGTACAAGACAATTTTTCATGCCGGAAAGATTTCATATTGCACAAGATAATAATACATTATTGCTAATGCCCTGCTTTACTGAAAAATATTTTGGAACAAAATTAGTCTCTGTTTTCCCTGATAATGTTGAAAAAGATAAACCTGTGATTTACGGCAACATGATGTTAAATCTTGCAGATACTGTTTTTGTGGATACAATGGTTGCAAAAAAAGAATCCGGTGACCTTGTAAAACCTATGAAGGAAGGATGGATAAAAGATGATCAGATTGTTGAGATTGCAGACCTTGTTGCAGGCAAGATTGCTGTGGATAAAAACAAGAGGAAAACACAAGTATTCAAATCAGTGGGAATGGGATTGTTTGACTTGATAGTAGCCCAGGCGCTTTTTGAAAAAGCTGTTAAATTAAAAATAGGACAGAAAATAATAACATGAATACGTTTTTTAAAGACATGTCTTTAACTTTTCCTGATTCCGGTCAGGTTATTGAAACAATAGATATGCATACCGGAGGTGAGCCTCTTAGAATTATTACTAAAGGTCTCCCGGAAATCAAGGGAGAGACTATCCTTGAAAAACGTAAATTTTTTAAAGAGCATTTTGATGATATCAGAACAGGGTTGATGTTTGAACCCCGGGGACATGCAGATATGTATGGTGCAGTTATTACTCCTCCATGCACTGAAGATGCAGATTTTGGAACATTTTTTATGCATAATGAAGGCTATAGTACCATGTGCGGTCATGCCATAGTAGCTTTAACAAAATTTGTTTTAGAAACAGGTCTTATAAAAAAAGAGGGGAACGTTCCTGAATTAATAATAAATGCACCCTCGGGTAAGATTTATTCTAAAGCATATTCAAAGGATAATATTGTTGAAAAGGTTTCTTTTCGTAATGTACCTTCATTTCTTTACCTTAAAGATCAGGAAATAGATGTGCCGGGCATTGGTAATGTTCATTTTGATATAGCTTACGGAGGAGCGTTCTATGTTTTTTGCAAGTCTGAACAGTTAAATTTAAAGCTTGTTGCAGATGAATATAACAAGCTTATTGATTATGGAAGAAGAATAAAATACGCAGTCAGAGAAAAATTTGAGATCAAACATCCGTTTGAAGAAGATTTAAGTTTTCTTTATGGAACAATAATTATAGGTGAGCCTTTAAATAAAAACCATCACTCAAGAAATGTATGTATTTTTGCAGAAGGAGAAGTTGACAGATCTCCCACAGGATCTGGAGTTAGTGCCAGAGCTGCAATACATTATGCGCGAGATGAAATTCAAAAGAATCAAACTATTATAATAAAGCCTGCTTGATACTCTAATGACAGTTAAAGTAGTTGATGAAACAAAATATGGTCAATATGATGCTGTAATTCCGGAAGTTTCCGGTACAGCATCTTTTACAGGACATCACAAGTTTTATTTTGACTCCAAAGATTTACTTAACAAGGGTTTTATTTTTAGATAATAGTAAATTATTTTTTAAAAGGTTTCCCTAAAAAGAGTTTAACAAAGTTATACATCCGGCTTACAAAAGGTGGCGTGGGAGCAATAATCACGGGCTATGCTGGTATTCAACAAGATGGAAAGAGCCCCATGCTAAATATTCCTGATGATGGTGTTTTAATAGAACAAATTGCTGTTGATCTGAAAATAGATTCTAAAATCATGGCAGTTAAGTTTAAAAAAATGGCAACAGATCATGACTTGCCTTCCTGTGAATTGGAAAAAATATACAATAGCCGTTTAGCACAGGGATTAGGATTTTGGGCAGTTTCTTTGAATAAGGGTGAGCAATATCATGATGCAGTTTTTAAAGCTTTTTATGGTAAAGGAGAAAACATTTCTGATAAACAGGTTTTAGCAAGTTTAGTTGAGTCTATCGGCTTATCAGGCAAAGAAGCAGTAAAACACCTTGAGAGAGGAACATTTAAACCTCAGTTAAATTTTGACTGGAAGCTTGCCCAGGAGTTAGAGCTTGTAGCAGCACCAACATATATTATTAAACAGAACAAACTAGTTGGTGCACACCCATACCAAAGACTACAGAAATTTTTAGAATCAAATGGTGCAAAAAGGCTTGTATGAAGAGAAAGGGTTGTAGTATTATATTTTTAAATGATCACAGGCAAATATTGCTTTTTTTAAGAGATGATAAGCCAAGTATTCCATATCCAAATATGTGGGACATCCCGGGAGGTCATGTTGAAAAGGGTGAGAGCCCAGGAGAATGTATTGTTCGGGAAATGAAAGAAGAAATGGACTTGGACCTTAAAAATTATTTAGAATTTAAAATTGTAGAGTTTGCCGATAGAATTGAATATATTTTTTGGAAAAAAGTGAATTTAGATATAAGTGAAATAAAATTAACCGAGGGTCAGTGTTTGAAATGGTTCACAGAGGATGATGTAAAAAACACCAACCTTGCATGTGGATTTAATCAGGTTGCCCTAGAATTTTTTAGAAAAAATAAATAATCATGCAAAAGAAAATTTTTATAATCATTGTGGGTATTCTTTTTTTAACAGCAGTTAGTGTCCATGTCCATGCTCATCCCCATGCTTTTATTACCCAAAAGATAAAAATTGTTTTTGATGATAAAGGAATTGAAGGTTTTCATATCCAATGGGAATTTGATGATATGTTTACAAGCATGATCCTTGGTGATTATGATGTAAATAAAAATCAAGTTTTAGAAAATAGCGAAGTCGCAGTAATTAAAGAAAAGGCATTTTCGTATTTATCCAATTTCAATTATTTTATTTTTATAAAAATCGATAACAAAACATTTGATGTTAAATTTGTTAAAGACTTTTTTGCAAAAATTAAGAATAAGAAACTTATTTATGAGTTTTTTGTGCCATGCCATGTAAGTGCTGCAAAAAATCCAAAGCAAATAATAGTTGCAACCTATGACCCGTCTTATTATTCGGCTCTTTTTTTCTCAAAGCAAGATGGTGTAACATTGAATAAGTCTCAAGGTAATTTGGAAGGATTTGAAGTGAAAACAAAGGTACAAGAAGATAAATCAACAAAGATATATTTTGATATGATTAATCCTCTGGCATTATTTATAGAGTTTAAAATAAACAAATGAAACAAATTATCTCCTCTGTTATATTTGTTGTAATCTTTTTATCTATCTGCTTTGCTCCTTTTGCAAGCGCGAATAACCCGTTTACTACAAAACAGAAACCGAAAACCCAAACCGTCTTGGATCCTAAGCCTGCTGTATTGAGTAAGGTCTTTTTAAAAATAATTGTATGGCAGCAATATTTAAAGGAAAAGATGACATTACTTGTCCGGCAAGCTAAAGATGATGGCAGCATTAAACCAATAGCGTTTTTAGTTTTGGCTGCATTTGCTTATGGGATAATTCATGCAGCGGGTCCAGGGCATGGTAAGGCCATTGCATTGTCATATGTGTTGGCACAACGACCTTCCTATATCCAAGGGTTGCTTTTTAGTAATTTTATGGGCTTTTTTCATGGTGTTTCTGGCATTGTTTTTGTTCTTTTTATACGGTTTATCTTAAATGCCAGCATTATGGACAACCTTGCGAGTGTTACACGGGTTACTCAGATTGTTAGTTATAGTATTATAGCTTGTTTAGGCGCAGTTATTTTTTTTTATAGTATTTATAAATTAGTAAAAAATAAGCATGAAATTCAGCCAAGTGGTAAAAAAAATTTAAATCCTGTTTTGTCAGCAGCAATTGTTGGCTGTATACCGTGCCCAGGTGTAGTAATAGTCATGTTATTTTCATTATCAATGGATTTGCTTTTTCTAAGCATAATACTAGGATTGGCCATATCTATTGGTATGAGTTTTACTATATCAATTGTTGTTTTATTAACAATATCAGGTAAGTTCATTTCACTTAATGTGGCTGCAAAAAGAGGTAAGGGAGTAGTTGATCTGGAAACATGGATTGAACTCTTTGCCGGAATGACATTGATGATCCTGGGCAGCTTGTTTTTGGGAGCCAATTTATAATTTCGTTTGAATTTGTTGACATTGATGAATTTGTCATATAGTGGTAGAAGGAGTTTTGGTTATTTGTTTTAATACTTAGAAAGGCTACCACTTTTGGCTAAAGTAAAAAGAATTAAAAAGAGATATACCTTTTTAAGTTTATTGATAGTTTTTTCTGTAATTTTAGCATTCAATTTATTATTTTCATCTTCTTCCAAAACTGAGATTATTAAATCTGATTTTACTAATCAAGACAATTTAAAGTATTCACAAGCAACTCAAAAAGATATTTCAAAGATTGCTGTAGAAGAGATAGTTATTAAAGAACCTGCTGTAAAACAATTGATGACTCAAGAGCAAGATTCTGAACCTGATTATATAATAAAGCATGGATCAATAAACAAACAACCAATTTATTGTGAACTGAGAGGTCATGAAGTAACTTCAGCTGAAATACTTAAGCTTTCTAAAGATTTTGAAAAAGTTTTTAATTTTAAAAGAGCGAGAAAAGGAGATAAGTACACGCTCTTTTTTTCAAAGGATAACCAACTTAAAAAAATACTTTATAAAAGAGATCTCTTAACTCAATATGTCGCAAAAAAGAATGATAATGACAGCTTTGATGTTACAAAAAGAAATATTGTTCTTACCAAAAAAGTTGTTGTAAAAGAATTTATTCTAAAAGATTCTTTGTTTCAGGCGATTTTAGATAGTCAGGAAAAACATTCATTAGCATTTGAATTTGCTGAAATTTTTTCATGGGATATTGATTTTTTTCTTTTCCCAAGAAAAGGGGACAAAATTCAAATTAAGTATGAAAAGTTAAGTAAAGATGGCGCGTTTGTAAAATATGGTAAAATACTTGCTGCACGCTATATTGCTAAAGAAAAAACGTTTTCAGCATTTCTTTTTAATGATGGGAAGTATGATAATTACTATGACGAAAATGGTAAGCCCTTGAGAAAGATGTTTTTGCGTGTTCCTATTAAATTAGGTAGAATCACATCATCTTTTTCTTTACGTAGATTTCATCCTGTTTTAAAAAAATATAGAAGGCATACAGGCATTGATTACGGTTCAAGCACCGGCACACCTATTTTTGCAACGGCAAATGGTAAGGTGAAATTTGCGGGCTGGGCAGGCGGATATGGAAAACTTGTTACTATTGTCCATCCAAATGGATATGAAACTTATTACGGACATTGCAGCAAAATTTTGGTAAAGCCTGGCAAGTTTGTAAACCAAGGCGATGTGATTGCAAAAGTAGGAAGCACTGGTCATGCTACAGGACCTCATGTCCATTATGAAATTAGAATTAACAGAAAACCTGTAAATCCAAATGCAATAAAATTTTCTCCTGGCAAATCACTTGCAAAACACTTCCTTCCTGAATATAAAGCTTTAGTCAGTAAAAGAATTGATTCGTTTGAATCAGCTATTAAAGTTGCCTCATCAAGCAATGAAATTGAGAGCAAATCCTGATATTAGCATAATTTCTAATAATCAATCAGAACTTTTTCAAGCTGTTGTACTAAAAAGTCTATTTCCTGATCATTAATAATTAATGGTGGAGAAATCCTTATTGTATGACCATGACTGTCATTTGCGACTACACCAAGTTGAGCAAGTTTTTGACAAAATTCCATGGCATTGCCTTTTTTTACCTCAATGCCGATAAAAAGGCCTTTGCCTCGCACTTCTTTTATGTGGGGGGACTTTGATGCAATTTTTTCAATTTTTTCTTTTAATATTTTACCTTTTTCAGCAGACCTTTCAACAAGGTTTTCTTTTTCAATTATCTCAAGAGCGGCAACTCCTGCAACACATGCCAGAGGGTAGCCGCCAAAGGTTGAACCATCAGACCCTTTGCTGAAAACCATATCCATGATTTCTGCATTTGTTATAAAGATTGAAAGAGGAATGATTCCACCTGAAAGTGCTTTTCCCAAAATTATACCATCCGGTACAATATCTTCATGCTCAAAACAGAATTTTTTGCCGGTTCTTCCAAGCCCTACTTGAATTTCATCACATATAAGAAGAAGGTCATTGTCATCAGCAAGATTCCTCAATCCTTTTAGGAAACCTGGAGGAGGAATTTTCATCCCACCTTCTCCCTGCATAGGTTCAACAAGAATACCACAGGTATTTTTATTGATTGCCTTTTTCACAGCAAAAATATTACCATACTCAACAGATACATAACCTGGTGTTAGAGGGCCAAAACCTTTTTTTGATTTTTCACTACTTGAAAAAGAAACTACTGAAATAGTACGACCATGGAAGTTATTATTAAATACAATAATTTCCTGATCACCATCTTTAATACCTTTTTGTTTGTAACCATAATAACGCATTGTCTTAATAGCAGTTTCAACAGATTCAACCCCACCATTTTTTGGAAGGACTTTATTTCCTTTATTCCCAAAACGAGGGGCAAGCTGAGGAGCAAAATTTGCGGCTTTTGAAAGAAATACTCCCAAGGGGTCTGTATAAACAACATTTGACAGCACAGATGCAAATTTTCCTTCAAGTGCATTTGTTATTGCTTTAATAAGGAAAGGGTGATGATGTCCTGGGTTTGCAGCAGAATATGCTGCAAGGCAATCTAAGTATTTTTTGCCATTTTCATCATAGAGCCAACATCCAATAGCACGTCTAATAACAAGTTTAATTCTTTCATAATGATGTGCCCCACAGTTTTCTTCAAATTCAAAAATATCTGAATCTGAAAATGTGGAAAGCCCTGTTGCTATATTGCTTTTTGTTACTGCATCCATGCTGCCCCCCTTCTAAATCAACCTTCTATTGATTTAATCGTCTTTCTTTATTATTCGATAAATCTTTTTTTCTTTTTGAGTAAGTTCTTTATTGTCATCATAGGTTTTTGTAAGAAAATAATGATAAAAATCATGGCGAAGACTGTCTCTATTGGCAGTTACAAACCACTTGTTTCTTGTCCAGCTTATAGGCGATGCATCTTCATCCTCTGGGTCAAATATTCCTGCAAGGGATTCTTTTTTGTCGGTAATAATATCAAAAGATCTGCCACCGATCTTTTCAATAAGCAAATTTTTTTCAGGATGTATAACCTGAACATCAAAGTCTACAGACACATCTCCCATGGCAATATATCTGATATTCACACCGCGCTTGTCAGCCTGTTTCAGGTATTTTTCAAGATAGTTGTTTGACTTTGAGAATAGCCTGGCATAAATTTCCTTTTTTGCATTTTCTATCATCTCTTTTGCTTTTTGCATGATATTGTCATAACCAGTTAACGTCCATATGTATTCATATACAGGTTCCTGTAAAGCTTTTTTAACTTCTTTGCCAAATGTAGTAATTTTTTGTTTGAACTCTAGGTTAAGCTTTTTAATTAATTCATCCGGAGGGAATGGTGCATATTGGGAAGACTCTGTTTCAAGAACATAACCTTTAGATATCATGCTTCTAAGGACATCATAGATTCTTGATCTTGCAATGCCTGAAATTTTGCTGAGCTTGGAACCGTTCACAGGATGTTTGCTGATAAGCGCCATGTAACACGCGGCTTCATACTGCGTAAATCCTAACTCTTTTAAGCTTGAAATATTATCCATACCAGTCCTTTAAAATAATGTTGCTACCTAAATAGCAACATACAGAAAAAATATAAAAGTGTCAATAGTATAAAATATGAAAGATTGACTTCCACCTCTATTTAATTTAAACCATTGTACAATATGTGGAAAATACTGAAATATTCATTATTTTTTATTTTGATATCTTTGGGCATAATTGCCATAGCTTATGTGTTAGTGCCTGAACCAGGGGATTATAAAATAAAAAATCCAAAGAAAACAGCTTTTATGGAAATGAGAATAAATGCTGCAAAGGAAAAGGGGAAAACTCTCTATATTTCCCATAGATATATAAATTATTCAAATATTAGTCAGAACTTAAAAGATGCTGTTAGAATAAGTGAAGACGGTGGTTTCTTTTGGCATAGCGGTTTTGACTTTGCTGAAATAAAAGAATCAATAAAAACAAACATTCAAAAAAAGAGATTTAAAAGAGGCGGTAGCACAATTACTCAACAACTTGCAAAAAATTTATATTTATCCTCAAAAAAATCAATAGTTAGGAAATTAGAAGAAGCGTTTTTAACAATTAAAATAGAAAAACAGCTTTCAAAGGAAAGAATTTTTGACTTATATTTGAATTATATAGAATTCGGCAATGGTGTTTTTGGTGTCGAATCTGCTTGCAAAAAGTACTTTAATAAATCTGCAAGTAACTTAACTATATTTGAGTCAGCAAAGCTAGCATCCATAATTCCAAATCCAAGAAAATGGAGCCCAAACAAACCTACAAAAAGATTAAAATACAGAACAAAAATTTTACTTGCACGCATGTATAAGTTTAAAAAAATAAGTAAAACAGAGTATGGAAAAGCGGTAAGAGAATTTGAAATATTCTTTAATTTATAAAAATAAAGGATTGATCAGGTTTGGTTTGCTTTTTGTGTCAGAGAAAAAATTCCAATTTAAATTTTTTGCTGGGGTGCTTTTGGGTATTTCAATTACAGAAAGATGAAGGTGTGGAGGGATTGTGGTTTTCTTTTCTGTAACATCGGCAATGGACGCAATTATGTCTCCCTGTTTCAGATCAGAACCGATTTTTATCTTGATATCCGTCAAAAGATGAGCATAAATAAAAATTAGATCAAGTTTTTGTTGAAAAGAAATGCTGTGCCTAACAACAATAGATTGCCCGAGAAAATCATCACAAATATTGACAACTTTTCCATCTGTTGCAGTAGGAATTGACATGCCAGCCCAGAGGTTTTGTATATGATTGTTCTTATCTTTAAAAAAAAGAATATCTAATCCTTCATGCAGAGTTTTGCGTTTACTATTTTTGAGGCTATTATGATTTTGCCACCATTTATAAGGGCTTTGAAATAACATACCATGGTGAAACACCCATTCGCTATTTTTTTTATCAGAGATAGTAATGTCCAGGTTATTTATCTCAATAAGTTTTCTAAGATATGATTGGATTATTTTTATTTTACTTTTTCCTATGCTTTGTATTTTTCAGTCAGCGTTTGGGCAATATGAAACATTATTACTGAAGCTGCATTTACAACATTAAGTGAATTTTTTTTACCAAACATTGGAATGTGTACAAATTTGTCACAAATTCTTAATACATGTTTTGAAATACCATATTCTTCATTCCCAAGAACTATAACTGCTTTTTGAGGCCAGTTAAAAGAAGTATAGTTTTCAGAAGTTTCTATGGTTTCAACACCAACAATCATGTAACCATTGTTTTTTTTATCCATTAATGTGGAAGATAAATCATCTGTTTTTTCTGAATGGACCCAGGAAGATGCGCCCATTGAAGTTTTTTGCACTGAAGAGTTTTCATGACCCGGAGTGTTCCCAAGTATTATAGATCTAAAACCTGCTGCATCACAACTTCGAAAGATTGCACCAACATTGAAAAGACTTCTGAATCTGTCTATTGCAATATGATAATCTAAGGTTGTTATCTTTTTTTTTGATAGATCATTGTTTAGAACGTTTATTAAGGCATTATCTAAAAGAGCATGGTCTTTTGGATAGATGCCTGCCTTGGTTCTATGGAAATGTATTGCATCTGATACGAACTCAACCCATGCCCTAATTTCATGACCTTCAGGCTTTTCTTTAACGGGTATTTTCATCCATTCTAATACCCTGTCATAGTCTGATGCAAATAAAAAGATACTTTCTGAGTTTATTCTGTTTGTAATAAGCTGCTGATAAATAGCAGATAGCCATTTGATAACCCATTTATGTTGAGTTTCTATTTTTAGGGAGTCAAATTTTTTTTTGGTAAACAAAAAGGAAGTGTTATATTTTACCAATTATCCGCATTGCCATATTATATACTGAATAAAATTGCTTGTGCTCTTTAATAGCACTCTGGAAAAAATTATCAAATATATTAATATCTTTATAATTTACAACCTTGTTAACACTTGAATGCAGCGTGTTCATATTATCTCCTGTTCTTATGAGTTTACTTAACAGGATTATACAAATATCTCTTCTAAAGGACATGTCCATTCTATCAAGTTCGACCATGATCTTGTCCTTGCCAACCCCGTTCTCAAAATCTTCATCAATAACTATTGTATTGTATTGTTGAATCTCAAGAAATTCCAGTGCAAAGATTGAGTTTTCGGCAGCATTCGCCTGGTATTCATTTTTTGTAAGTCCTCTGAATATAATCTCTCTATAAGAATCATTGTCAATACATACTAGAGCTTTTTTTTCTACATCAGACATAAATGAAGCTGCAAAAATATCAGGAATGGCAGTTGCACCGGCGCGGTCTTCTTTTTTAAAAACAGGGATTTTTACTTTGTCCTGGCATTTTGGACAACGGATAAAAGCATTTTTACCCTTTGGAATTTTTTCATCTGCTATATTAAATTTTGCCTGACAGGCTATGCATATAATTTTCATGATTAAGTGCTCCTTCTATACCCGCGATCTAATTCAAGGGATTCTATTTCTGAGGTTGCCTCGCCACGGGAGCTTTTAATGGTGTCAATACCTCTGCCAACAATATCTTTACGTGAGGCATATGCATTTGCAGTGTTTTCTTCAATCATTCCTGTTTCATACAATTTTATGATATATTCATCAAAACTTACCATGCTTCTTGCGCTACCTTGCTTGATAATTTCAGCAAATGAACTTCCTTCTTTTTCACCATGCAGGATTGAATCCTTAACTCGCAAGCTAGTACACATTACTTCAAAGGCTGCGATTCTGCCACCACCTGTTTTGGGCAGTAACTTTTGAGAGACAACCCATTTTAGTGAATCTGCAAGACGAACTCTGATAAGCTTTTCTTCTTCAGTTGAAAACATGCCAAGTATACGGTTAATTGTTTGCCCAGCATCTGCTGTATGGAGCGTGGTTACAACAAGGTGACCTGTTTCAGCCGCAGCAAGTCCAATATTTATGGTTTCGCGATCACGCATCTCACCTACGAGTATAACTTTTGGAGCTTGTCTCATGGCAGCCCTTAAACCACTTTCAAAAGTATCAAAATCTGTTGCAAGCTCACGCTGGTTAAAGGTTGATTTTTTTTGAGAATGTTGAAATTCTATTGGGTCTTCCAATGTTATTACATGATATGCTTTAGTCGCATTGATCTGATTCAAAAGAGCTGCAAGGGATGTTGATTTACCAACTCCTGTAGCACCGGTTACAAACAAAAGACCATTTTTTTCTTCTGCCATCTGGTAGAACACCTCTGGCAGGTTAAGTTCTTTAATGGTAGGGATTTTTGTTTCAAGTTTTCTCATGGCAATGGAATATTTGCTTGACCTTGAAAAGACATTTACTCTAAAACGAACCCGGTCTTTCAGTTGATAACTAAAATCGCAGGACCCCCGTTTTAATAATGTCTCTGTTAGTTCTCTGTTGTTATTGATAAGGTTTAAAGCAATGATTTCAGTTTGAAAAGCTGTAAGCTTACCAAAATTTGGCTCCATTCTAACCGGAATAAGCTCACCATCACTTTCGACTTGAATGGGTTTTCCAGGAGTAAAATTTAGATCAGACAGGCTTTTTTTAGATTCAAGCATTTTCAGGAGTATATAATCAATTTCTTTTCTTCGCATAGTCTTTTAATTATCCTTGTGCTTAAATTTTAGTATGACTATAATTCTGTGAAATCAGCAGGTGGTGTTTTTAGAAAAGGCCTGAATTGCTCCTTGTTAAAACATTTTTCGTAAGCTTCCTCAGCACTTATCCATTTCTTTTTAAGAAGACCCATTATAGACTCATCCATTAGCTGCATTCCATACATCTTACCGGTTTGAATCATTGAAGGAATCTGATGGCTTTTATTTTCTCTTATCAGATTTCGAACCCCTGGAGTTGCAATTAGTATTTCTAAGGCAACACATCTTCCTGCTTGATGTTGTCGTTTAAAAAGGGTTTGACCAACAACTGCCCTGAGGCTATCAGCAAGGGAAGAGCGTATCTGTGCCTGCTCATGGGCAGGAAATATTTCAACAATACGGTCAATAGTTTTTACAGTACTTGAAGTATGAAGAGTGCTGAATACAAGATGACCAGTATTAGCGGCTTCTATGGCAAGAGATACTGTTTCAAGGTCTCTTAGCTCACCTACTAGGAGAATATCAGGGTCTTCACGCAAAGCACCCCTCAAAGCTGCAGTAAAGGTTTTTGTGTGCACGCTGACCTCACGGTGATTGACAATACAGTTTTTACTTATATGGACAAACTCTATGGGATCTTCGATAGTAATGATATGATCTTTTCTAAGCCTGTTTGCCTGATCTAAAATTGCAGCAAGAGTTGTTGATTTTCCACTGCCTGTAGGTCCTGTTACCAGGACCAGCCCTCTTGGCAGGGTTGCAAGTTTGTTGATTACAGGAGGAAGTCCGAGAGATTCGGCAGATTGAATTTTGCTTGGAATTTCACGGAATACCGCGTTAACGCCATCTTTTTGCATAAAATAATTTGCTCTGTAACGTGCAAGACCAGGAATTTCATATCCAAAGTCAACATCTCCTGTTTCTTCAAAAATTTTTATTTTTTCTTCAGGAGTAATCTCATATAGAAGTTTTCTTAGGATATCGCTGGAAAGTTTTTGATACTTTATTCGTTCAATGTCACCATCAATTCTTAATGCAGGTTGTTCGCCTGATGAAAGGTGAAGGTCAGAAGCACCTTTGTCATTCATTAATTTAAAAAAAGCATCAATTTCAGCCATTTATTCTTACTCCCATTATAACTATTTCTCGACAGAAACTTGTTTTCATCGATCTCAATCTAACCATGGTTTAAAAATTTTAATGTTGAATCTGTTTCATCGGCAGCTTTATTTTCATCTTTAGTAATTTCAAGCATTTTTGAGTGGGATTCAAGGATAGAACCTATCTGCATTTCGAGCTGTATTCGCTGTCTTTTTAGTTCGTTTATATCATTGTGTAATTGTGAAAGCCTGTTATGGGCTCTTGAAAGAATTTTTTCAGCTCGGACCTCTGCTCCGGCAACAATATTCTGGGAAGATTTTTCTGCATTTTCTTTCATTTGATCAAGAACTTTTTGAGATTGGAGTATGGATTTTTTCATGGTATCTTCTCGCTCCCTGTATCCCTGATTTTCAAGGTCTCCTCTCTCTTTTTCTAACACGATCCTTTCAACTTTATTATTTAAATCTTCAATTTCTTTTGCAACTTCTTCAAGAAAAGAGTCGATTTCCTGAACGTCAAAGCCTCTGAATTTGGTTGAAAATTCTTTTTGCCTTACTACGGTTGGTGTAATACCCATGTCATCCTCATTTTATTAAAGTTAAACAAAAGTCCTAGCTAAATGAAATAAACTGCTTACTACAAATATCTGAATAAAATAAATAGCTAAAAAGACAATAATAGGTGAAATATCAAGCATTCCGAGATTGACTGGAATCCGTTTTCTTATTTGGTAAAATAATGGGTCAGTAGCACTATTAATAATTCTTACAATGGGGTTGTAAGGGTCAGGATTTACCCATGAAAGGACAACTTTAGCAATAACTATCCACATATATATGGTTAAGGCATAGTCTAAGACATGTGCAACTGCTTTTAAAAAATATCCTATAGCAAACAAATTTTCTCCATACAATTATAATTGATTAATTTCAATCAACCTAAAAAATAAGCTATAAACCAGTGGAAAGTCAAGCTTTTTTGCATATCACACACTAATTTAAAAAAAATAAATATTTTATTGACAAACGAAACATTATACCATAACAATGGTTCGACCAATTCAGAGAATGATAGAAAAAGGAAATTAATGCCTGAAATAATTAATAATAGCTTTCAACCTAGCTTCCAAAAAGCAAAAAAAAGTAGGATATTTCAGGATGTTGTTGACCAAATTCAGGAAGCAATCCTTTCACGTAGACTTATAGAGGGAGACAGGCTCCCACCAGAAAGAGAATTATGTGAAACTTTTAATATAAGCAGAGGCACATTGCGAGAAGCCTTGCGTGTGCTTGAGTATAAAGGACTTTTAGAAATAAAACTTGGTACAGGTGGAGGCGCTGTTATAAAAAGTGCTGGAATGGAGCAGTTCACAGAAACTCTTGCTTTGTTGATTAGATTTGGTAAGGTTTCGGTTATTGATATAGGTGAGTTCCGTGTTGGCATTGAAAGCCAAATTGCAAGCCTTGCAGCAGAAAAATCATCTGATAAGGATATTGTTTTTTTAGAAAAACTAATTAAAAAACTAAAAAAATTTAAAGATATTGGCGTTTCAGCATGGGAGGATTTTCTTGAAACAGATAAGAAGCTTCATGTGGAAATTGCAAGAATATCAGGCAATGTTCTTTATAAATATGTTGATGATGTTGTCTACGATAATATAAAGAGATATTTTGATCAATATCTTGAGATTACAGATAGCTCAATTGACGCAATTTATAATGATTTAGAACAACTTGTGCAGGCAATAAAAAAGAAAGATAGGCACCTTGCATCTAAACTTGCAAAAAAACATGTAAATACTTTTATTGCAGTTATGAGAGAGAAAGAGGTTATCATTGCTGAATAGCAATGATAATATTTTAATAAAAGAGACAGGTATTAAATTTTTATGGCACAATTAGAATTAAAAAACATTAGTGTAAGATTTGGTGGACTCCATGCTTTGTCGAATTTAATTTTTACAATCGGGTAGGGGAAAATTATTGGATTGATTGGACCTAATGGCGCTGGCAAAACAACAGTTTTTAATGTTCTCACTGGTGTCTATAAAGCTTCCGATCACGCATATCAGAACTGGGAATTGATGTTCTTCTTGTGGAGCATGATATGAAGGTTGTGATGGGTGTGTGTGATCATATTGTATGTGTTGATCATGATGTTAACCCTTTAATTTTTTTCAATTTGCAACTAAACCCTTGCCTGAAAAAATTAAAAAAACTATTCTTCCTGAGGGTCATGGTGCATGGGATACAAACCTAATTCTTTCTTCTTATCGACTTGATGCGGCTGGTCGTCTTATTGTAGGAAGCGTTGGGAGTGTTGATAGATTAGGTCATGAGCTTCATAAAAATTGGGCTAAAAGAACTATTAATAAAGTGTTCCCTCAAATAAATGATGCCCACCCAGAGTATAATTTAGAATATGGATGGTTTGGCAGGATTGCTATGACTCAAAATCATGTTCCAAGATTCCATATTTTTGGTAAGAATAATATTTCTGTAACAAGCTTTAATGGCCGTGGAATAGGTCAGGGAACGTTGTTTGGCAAATTAATGGCTCAATATTTTCTCAATGATTCTCATGATAATATACCATTACCTGTATATAAACAAAAAAGTGTTATTACCCGTGGATTGAGAGGTCTTGCTTATGAAGCAGGGGCACGAGCATATCACTTTATTCAGCACAGATTATAAATATAAAACAAGTAATAAAGAGGAGTATAAAATGACACAGTTGAATTTGAAAGAGATTAAATCGATTTCCTATGAAAGATCAAAAATTAACAAAGGATATTCTGATAAATCACTTCATATTAATCTTGATAAATCAGATATTGATATAAGAGATATTGAAGCTAAAGTAAAAGAAAAATTTATTGGTGGTAAGGGCTACGATTTGTGGATGCTCTGGAATTCAGTTACATCTGATACCAAATGGAATGATCCTGAAAATTCAATTTGTATCGCGCCAGGACCTCTCGGAGGTACTCCTGGTTATCCTGGCGGAGGGAAGAGTATTGTAACAACAATTTCACCGCTTACGTCAATTCCAATTGATTCAAATGTGGGTGGTTATTTTGGCCCTTATAAAAAATTTGCAGGTTTTGATGTCCTTGAGATAAATGGGAAAGCTAAAGAAGAAGTAGTGATTCTCATTGATGGTATTAAAAATGAAATTAAAATATTTGAAACAAAAGGGCTTACAGATGATTCTTATCAACTTTCCCAAGACCTAACTAATTATTTTGATAAAGATAAGCCTGTGAATATATCTGTTGTTTCAACAGGAGCAGGCGCAAAAAATACTTTGTTTGGATGCCTTAATTTTACCTGGTATGACACTGGAAGAAAAATGACTAGGTACAAACAGGCAGGTCGTGGTGGAATAGGTACTGTACTTGCTGATAAAAAAGTAAAAGCTGTTGTTGCAAGATGGGATTCAGTAACTTTTAAGACAAATAATCCTGCACATATGGAGGATTTGAAAAAAGTTACAAAAACCCATGCAAAAGAAATTGTAGCACTAGATGACAAACAGAACAAAATGGCTAAGGTGGGGACAACTCATCTTATTCCCATAATGAATGATCATGATTGCCTGCCGGTAAATAATTTTCAATATGGATCCCACGTTGAAGGAAACAATCTTGGAGAGCAGTACTTTGAGAAAGCTTTTCATAAAGGATTTGATGGTTGCTGGAAAGGATGTGCTGTTGCCTGTGCCCATGGTGTTAAGGATTTTGTTCCTGTTTCAGGACCATATAAGGGTAAAAAGGTATTTGTAGACGGACCAGAATACGAAACAGCGGCAGGTTGTGGATCCAACCTTGGAATTTTTGATCCTTCAACAGTTGTTGAAATTAATTTTTATTGTGATGCATATGGCCTTGATACAATTTCTGTTGGAACTTCAATAGGCTTTGTTATGGAATGCTTTGAAAGAGGCCTTATTACCAAAGAGCACACCGGTGGAATGGAATTATATTTTGGAAACAGAGTTGCAGCCCTTGAACTTCTTCATCAAATGGCAAAAGGCAAAGGATTTGGTGTTATTGTAGGTCAAGGCATTCGTAAGATGAAAGCACTCTTTGCAAAAGATTTTGGATCAGATGCAAAGATGTTACAGGATATTGGGATGGAATCCAAAGGTCTTGAATTTTCTGAATATATCACAAAAGAATCCCTTGCTCAGCAAGGTGGGTACGGACTTGCTTTAAAAGGATCTCAGCATGATGAAGCATGGCTTATTTTTCTTGATATGGTTCACAATTTTATGCCAACTTTTGAAGACAAAGCTGAAGCGCTTCACTGGTTTCCAATGTTTAGAACATGGTTTTCATTAGTGGGTCTTTGCAAGCTTCCATGGAATGATATTGTTCCTGAAGATAACAAAGATCAACCAGAACCTGCAAAGGTAATAAAACATGTTGGATGGTATGCTGATTTTTTTTCAGCAGTGACAGGTCGAAAGGTTGATGCAGACGGCCTTGTTGCCATGAGTGAAGTTGTGTATAATTTTCAAAGGCTTTTTAACCTTAAAATGGGTTTTGGTACAAGAGAACATGATACTATTCCCTATCGTGCAATGGGTCCTGTAACTCCTGAAGAATATGAATCCCGTCAAGACCGTTATGACACTGAGCTTACAAAGAAATACAAAACTGATGTTTCAGGTATGGATACTGAACAAAAAGTCAAAATTCTCCGGGAAAATCGGGAGGCTCAGTATGTAAATCTTGTTGATGCAGTTTACTTACGTCGTGGCTGGACAGAAAATGGAATCCCAACTGTTGAAACTGTAAAGCGCCTGGGACTTGATTTTCCTGAGATCATGGAGCTTCTTAAGGCAAATGGTGTAAAATAGAGATTATGGAATTATGATCAATGTTAATGATAAAGATATGGAATGGTTTGAGAACATGACTATCTCCTACCTTATTGAGACAATTGAGAATACAGATCATTGTGCAGCAGTAAGGCTCAACAATGTGCTTGTCTCAAGTCCCAATTTTGATAAAACAATTATTCCTGACAATGCTAAAATTTATCTTTTACCGCTTATTGCCGGCGGGTAGATAGGTATTAATTAATAGTTTAAAACAAGGCAATGTTTGAGATAATTGAACATTGCCTTGTATTTTTTTTCTACCCTCAATTCAGGTTTGAATCTTTCCTTCGGTGCTGAACTTTAATTAACTGTCGGAAATTTGATGCCCATCTTGAATCTCATAACCCACATTATCATAAAGTTTTTGCATGATCTTAAGATCTTTTTCAAGGGATTCTCCTGGATGAACTTTCCCGAGACAGACGCATTGTTTGTTTTTTCTATCAAAATACCAGCATAATATAGAAGCATTTGCCTGTTTTGCGATGTGCCAGAATCCGGTTTTGACCTTTGAACCCTTCTTTCTGCTGCCCTGGGGGACAATGCAGATGCTGAATTCATCTCTATTGTTAAATTCAGCAACAATCTGGCTGACAATTCCGCTTGAAGAATTACGATCTACTGGGATAGCTTTGTTCATTTTTAGCACCCATGAAAGGGGCCAGAAAAAAGCTTCTTTTTTTATAAATGTATAAGCTTTTTTTTTGAGGATAAAAATCCCAACCATTGTGATAAATGTATCGAGTAGGGAAGTGTGTGGAAAGCCTATGAGCACATTCTTGGACTCCCAGAGGCTCAGCGCTTTTTTTTTATCTACTTCCCATCCGATTAAAATATAAATCAATTTTGCAATATAATATAACATCTATCATTCACGCCTTTGTTAGGGTAATCACAACAATTTCAGATAAATAACCAGACCTTAAAGGTGGCCCCCACGATCCTGTGCCAGAACTGATATTAATATAAAAATCATCAATTTTGTGCAATCCATAATGGGATCCTTTAAAAACCTTATTGGCAACCCATGTAAAAGGAAAGAACTGTCCGGCATGGGTATGTCCTGATAATTGTAATGAAATACCATTATTTATTGCAGTAGAAAAAGTGGTGTCCGGAGCAAGATAATCTGAAGATCGAACCTCGGGTAGGTTTTTGCCACTGGCTTTTATATTTGTAGGAGTATGGTATAGCAAAATTGTAGGCAGATTTTTTGTATACATTTTTGGATCATTAAAATCAAAGAAAGAAGTATTTTTAAATTCTGGATAGGAAATCCCTAGGATTTGTAGGCCATCAATCACAATGGCTTTGTTATCCAGCATTATAATTTTTGAATTTTCAATCGCTTTTCTTGATTTTTCAACACCTGAATAGATTTCATGGTTTCCGCTGGTAAATATAACTCCTTGTTTTGCTTTTAAATTATTTAATTTTGAGATATATCCTTCCTGGGAGCCTGTAGCACCATCAAACAGATCACCAGTAATCAGTATTAAATCTACATTCTGATCATTGGTCAAGGGGATAAGTTTTTCTAAAAACTTAAAGCCTTTTGTTCCCCCCAGGTGTAGATCAGAAAGTTGGATGATTTTTTTGCCTTCCCATTGCCGGGGCAAATTTTTGATAGGCACACTTAAGGATGTAACCTCAATTTTATAAAATTGGTAATGACAAAATCCTGCATAAACAATTGCCAGGCCATAGAGAAAACACGATAGACTCTGAATGATGGGTTTAGCCGGAAGGTCATAGGGTAAAAACCATAATCCCCCTTTCACGACCCAGATAATAGCAGTCATTATCAATAAAAAGCTCATAAGCCCCAGCCATGTCCATGAGAGAAGGTAATATGCCCTGGTAAAAGGGTTGTTGGACATATGGATGAAAAAGGAAGACAAAATAAATGTTATGGATAAGAAAAACATAATTATAAATAAGACAAGTTTTGAAGAAAAGGCATGGATATTAAAGAAACGGACCCAGGAAAAAAACAGAAAATAATGGGTTGTAAAGGCTATTAAAAGAACCACGCTCACAAATCGAATAAAATTTAAAATCATGCCTACACCTTATCCCTCTTATCAATGGTTTCTTGTAAAAATTCGATAATACATGATATTAAAACATTTACAAACAGGTTTTATAACTAACAAAGGTTTTATATTGATAAATAAAGACATACTTCTGGTTCAACCCCCTATTGAAGATTTTTATCTGACAAAAAAAAGAACCCTTCCCTATGGTCTTTGCAGCATTGCAGGTTCATTAAAAAGCCATGGCTTTAATGTTGAAATATTTGATGCCCTTGCCACCAATAAAGCAAAGATAATAGCATGGTCTGAAGAGTTTGAATATCTTCGTCCCTTTTATGGGAGATCTGACAATTCTGCATTTTCTCTTTTTCATGATTATAAACATTTTGGATATAGCTTTGAGCACATTGGAAAAATAGCAAGGGACAAACAACCTTTCTTGATCGGTATTTCTTCTTTATTTACAGCTTATTTTGATTCGGTTATAGAAACTGCCAAAGCAATTAAAAAATTCTTACCAAATTGCAAAATCGTTATTGGCGGCCACCATCCTACACAGCTTCCAAAGGCTGCCATGGAATGCACTCAAATTGATTATGTTATTAGGGGCGAGGGTGAAAGGAGTATGCCACTTTTGGCAGATGCGTTAAAAGACAATACCAGTCTTGACGAAGTTTTTGGAATTGTATTTCGAAGAGATGACGGATCTTTGCATTTTAGTGATCCTTTCTGGTTAAAAGACTTAACAGATTTACCCTTGCCTGCTCTGGAGCTTGTTAAACAAAAATTTTATCAAAGAAATAATAAAGGTGCTGCCATTGTGGTTTCAAGTAGAGGATGCCCCATGAAATGCTCCTATTGCGCTGTCAGTGCATCATCTTCCTATGCCCCTTTTCGCCAACGAAAAGTAGATGATGTTATAAAGGAGCTTGAATCCCAGGTAGAAACTTTTGATATTGGTTTTATTGATTTTGAGGATGAAAATCTTTGCCTTAAAAAGTCATGGTTTTTATCTCTCATGGGGGAGATTCAAGAAAAATTTCCTGATAAAAATTTTGAATTAAGAGCTATGAATGGCCTTTTCCCTTCTTCTATTGATGAAGATATAATTCAAGCCATGAAATCTGCTGGTTTTAAAACCTTGAATCTTTCTCTTGGTTCAACATCAAAAGAACAACTGGAAAAATTTTGCAGAAAAGATGTCAGAAAGTCTTATGAAAATGCTCTTGATCTTGCAAAAAAATATCATTTACAATCTGTTTCCTATATCATTGCCGCAGCTCCTGGTCAGATTTCTGATCAATCAGTGGATGATCTTTTATATCTTGCTGCAAAACCCACACTTGTGGGCCTGTCTATTTTTTACCCGGCTCCGGGCAGTATGGATTATCAAAACTGTCAGGGCAAAGGCTTGCTTCCAAAAAGTTTTTCTTTAATGCGATCCACAGCACTTCCCATTGTAGATACATGCTCCAGGGTTCAATCTGTAACACTGCTGCGTCTTTCAAGAATTTTGAACTTTATGAAAGCATTAAAAAATGAGAGGCTTTCATTTCCTGATCCTGAAAAGTGTTGTCAAAACTATATTGATTTGAACATGGATAGAAAGGTAGCAGGGATTTTATTGCTCTCATGGTTTTTACATGATGGGGTTATCAGGGGTGTTGACAGGGCAGGTCGAATTTACGGACATGTCTGTGACCCCATGCTGACCAAGAGATTTATAGATGGTATTAAAACTTTGGAAATAAAAGGGACTAGTTGAATCAGGATATGCTTAACATGAACATCTACGGTCTGACCGTAAAATGTTTTTGTTGTATCATTTTACTTCCCATAAACCTTGTTTCAATTTTAATAGCAGGTCTAAAATACTGTCAAAAGTGTGAGTAGCTCCCATCATATGTGTAACCAAATTATAACTTGATGTTTCAAAAGTCTCTTCATTTAGAAGACCTTTTATCTCGTCTAATGTGTAAGGATTACATATTTTTGACATATCTTGGCCTAAAATTCTTATGCTGGCCATTTTATTGTCAAACGCTTCGGATTCGAATAATTCTATTTTATCGCTATAAAGCCTTTCTATAATATCAGTATGCTCATAATTCATCATAATAAAAAGAAGGTCCTCTGCGTCTTTTTGCCTTTCAGGATATGAATGTTTCCATGATAATATTTTTAAAACAGCCAAACCCGGAAGTGTTGGAACCTTTATTTCTAAAAAAGGATCTTGACTTAATATTATCGGGGTCGCGTGTTTATATGCTTCATCAAAGCCCGACACATTCATCATCATACTATATTCCGGAGGCCAGCTTATTTCGTTTTTATCATTTGATATGTCACCAAAAGGTATAATATCAATTGTCGTGTCTTCAAATATAAACCTTTGTTTTGCTTTTGATCGTTTGAATCGACTGGTTTTTAAGAGTTCTGTTTCAATCTTTTGATAGATTTCCCAGTTCTTGATTTCAACTCCAAAATCAATATCCAAGGTCATCCTTGGGGCTTTGACACCATAAAGGCAACCTAAAACAAAATCCCTTGCAGTAGCACCTACAATAAAGAACTTTATTCCAAGAGATCCGGCTATTTTTTTTATTTCAGATATTGCTTTTATGTGTTCTAAACTAACTTTTCCTGAAATATCCAGCGATATTTTGGTCATAAATTACTTTTGCCGTTTCAATTGTTCGTTGTTTGTTAATCTCCAGTAAATCTGCATAGATTATAAATGGATGGACAATGGATTTATCTGTTCCTGTCCTATCATCGGACCAGAAGTTTTGAAATATCTCAATGTTTCCATTTTCTATTCTATTTAGCCTATTTTTAATAATAATATTTCTTAAATCTTTTTCCTTAGCATAAATAATAATATTTTGTGGTTTAAGGTAATTTGTTAGTTTGAAGGCTGCCACTTCACCACTCCATTGACCAGTATCAGAATTAAGGTGATCCAGTTTCCAAAAATCTTCAGGCCCTTCAAATTTTCCAAGTAGCAGTTTGGGTTTCAGTTTTTCAACATAATCCATACACCACCTGTCGAACAAGGCTTTTTTGTTGACTAATTTTTTTCCTTGTTTGCCCATATCCAGAATAAAGCCTATTTTCTTTAAATTCTCTATCACTAGGCCTACTGTACCCAGTGCAATGCCTGAAGTTTTTGCTATGTCTCTGTGTGGTCTGTTTAATAATCCCTCATTGCATAATAAAACATAAATCATTTTTAGACCTGACGGGGTAAACGCTTTTCCCGGAGATGAGTCTATTTGTGTCTTTTTTGCTTTATTCCCGTTTACATAAATAAAAATAGGGAGCTTATTGATATAAGCATTCCCAACTGTGTCTATAAAATTGATATTATTTGTTTTTAATTTATCTGCCATAACTGGATTCACATAGTTAGTAACTAATAATTGGTCATGGGAAAAATCGCTTTTATGGTGTAACATAAAACCAATGACAGACTTGTTCACCACAGATTTTATTTCTGTACAAAACCTTAATTCCTTGTGCTGTATTTTTATTATTAATAGAGCATCAGTTCTTAAATCTCCATCAGTCTGGCAGAGTTCTTCAACTTCAATTTTAATTTGATGCCCGAAGTTTTTATTAAAGGCTTCTAACGCAAGCTTAAGAAGTTTATTTTCTATATTATTTATCATTTCCATCACCTTGTTCATAAAATCAATCAGTTCATCATTTATGAACAGTATCTTTTATTGAACAAAAAAGCAACCCCCCTATGTTCATAATTTAACCTTGTTCATGAATAATGAACGGAAAATAATCATGAACAAAATATAGTGGTTTGTTTTCGGTGAGCTGCCTGCCGATAATCTGGAAATGCACGGATTCATTCTATGAACTTTTACAATCAATCTTTTAGCTTTATGATCAGCCACAATGTCCGCTTCTGTTGTAAATAGTTCCTGGATAATGGACCTTGCATCATGACCTCTATTAAGAAATTCTTTAAGAGTCATACTCATCGCTGTTTCAGCACGGTAATCAATCATTTTTATTGTATTTAATAGTAACCTGCTACTTGATTTAAGTTTTTTAAATTTCAAGTCGTCGGGCAAATCTCCAAAATCAATGTGTTTTGGAACATCAGAACGTTTCTTTTTGAGTTTTTCAAGTTCATCCTCAAACAAATCAATTTCTTCTCTTAGATCCGCTTTTTGTAAGCCTTCGAACCTCTCTTACCCATACCCGGTCTTTTTTTTACTGCCTATTAAAGTGCCTCTTTCGGCTAACTCCATTTCTATAACTTCTCCTTGAGGCATTGTTGCATTAACTTTTTTAAACTCGTTTTCATTCCATTTATCGCCTGGATATTTATGATACGAAATACAGGCAATCCTGTACTTCTTCGAGCAGTCTTGGAATAATATCATTTTTCAAAGTCTGCAACATTCCTGGATCTGATGGCTTTTCAATATAAAAAAATGGTTGCCCAAGAATATCGTTAACATAATAAAAACTTGTACCTCTCATGCAAAGTTGTAATCTGGATATATAGCGTTTAGGCAACTTTGTTTTTTTCCCGAAATAAAGACTTACATGCCCATCAACAAAAAGCACACCTGACAAATCTGGTGCGCTCTTCATCCAATCTTTACTTAGCTCACCAGACCACTGTTTTACAGCATTATCATCGCTGAGTATTTTGAGTTTTTCTCTCAATGTTTTTACTTCAGGAATCCTATCAAGCCCGATCAGCTTGCCTAATTCTCCTGCTGGCTGAAAGCGTAATTTTTCAACAGCCTTTATCCTGCATAAAAACATAAATGCAAGAATCGTTACTATATGAACATTGTTGTAATAACCGAATGGCAGTCGGGGCAAAATATTCAGGTGGCGATATAATCCACACGCATCAAGTGCCGGTAACGAACATAGAACCCCACCCATTGTCAAGTCAATGCAATTTTCAAATTCAGTCGAAGTATGGTCGAGTTTTCCTGTTGCTGCAAGTGTACGCTCTACTGTACGAGTGCAAGCCACTCCCATGCTTTTTCCAGCTATTGCATCCTCTACTGTTCGGATCGATTTTGATGAAACTCTTTTGATGGAGCTTTTATCAATATTAGTTCATGAAGACGACCGTCTGATATCGCTTTTCTTAACGTGTCGTATTTAATACTGAGTTTATTACATATTTCATTGCGGCTTAAACCATTGTCTAAAAACTCCTGACACTTATCTTTGACTTCTTTAGTTAATACACTTCTCCTTGTATTGTTTCACACCTCGTTTCACTTTACTGGGAGATACACCAAAAACTTTGATGATATCAACATTACGGCATTGACCGGATGCAATAAGTTGGCTTGTGAACATATAAAATGATGCTACATCGTTCTCTTCATGAGAAAAAACAGGATTTAATCCTGCAAAGTAGTACCACGAACCGGGTGCAATTAAAACTGTTGGGT
>JAGLHT010000018.1 GCA_023143455.1 Desulfobacterales bacterium | reverse complement strand
GCCGAGGGTTTACCCTTTATAATTATGGAAAAGGATATCAGTTCAATTATTTCCACAGGATATGGCAGAACCAGAGTTAAAGAAAGAAATGGCGCAGTCACTGAGATCACCTGCCATGCAAAAGGAATAAAACACATGATTCCCGAAACCCGGATTCTAATTGATATCGGAGGTCAAGACAGTAAAGCAATGAAACTTGATCAAGATGGAAAAGTAGTAGATTTTGCCATGAATGATAAATGCGCCGCCGGCACAGGCAGATTCCTTGAAGCCATGGCAAGAGCCCTTGAAGTTGATATCAATGATTTGGGAGACCTGGATAAAGGTTCAACAAGTGACCTCACCTTAAGCAGCATGTGTACTGTATTTGCTGAAAGTGAAGTCGTCTCCCTGATTGCCAGCGGTACAGAACAAAGAGAAATTGCAAAAGGACTTAACAAGGCCATTGCAGCAAGGACAAGTTCCCTTGTCAAAAGAATTGCAAAAAACATTGATGGACTGACTGTATCCATGTCCGGTGGTGTGGCGCGGAATAAAGGTGTAGTAAAAGCTGTTGCCGAAAGTATGAAAATCGAAAAAGTACACACACCGGAAATGCCTGATATCATAGGTGCTTTAGGTGCTGCAATTATTGCCTTTGAAAGGGCTACATAGATCAAAATGTAATTATTTTTTTGGTAACCATTTATCTAATGCAGAAACAACTATTTTTTTATTAATGGGTTTTGGTATGTAATCGTCCATTCCAGCCTGAAGGCATGTTTTGCGATCTCCTTTCAAAACATTTGCTGTCATGGCAATAATGGGTACCTTGTGATTTAAAACATCAGATTTGCTATCCCGTATTATCTGAGTTGCTTCAAGCCCACCCATAATTGGCATTTGTAAATCCATAAAGACAAGATCATATGGAGTTACTCTAAGTTTTTCAAGTGCTTCCGAACCATTAAATGCAGTATCTATATTATATCCAACTTTTTTTAACATTATAGTTAATACCATAATATTTATCCTGTTATCCTCAACAAGCAATATTTTCGTTTTTATTTTTCTGTTTTCACTAATCGAATGCCGGGTTATTAATTGTTTTTCTTTATTCTCCTCATTTGATTCTGATATCCCCATAAGTTGCGCCAGGCAGTCCAAAAGGTCTGATTGCCGTATTGGCTTGACAAGGAATGCTGCAAAACCTGCCTTTTTAAACTGATTAGCATCACCACGATTACCCATTGATGTCAATAAAACAAGATGAGTTTGCTTTAGCCTTTTATCTTTTTTTATGATTTTGCATAATGTTTCTCCATCCATTCCAGGCATTTGCATATCAAGAACAGCTATGTCAAAAAAATTATTATTATCATGGGCTTCATTAAGCATATTAAGTCCATCAGAGCCATTATTAACAAGGACATGTTCAATATCCCAGAATGATAACATTGCTCCTATTACTCTAAGGTTGGTTGGATTGTCATCAACAACAAGAACCCTTGTTTCACTCAAATCGCCAACTTTAGCAGGTCTTGATACTTTGTCTGATTTCCCAAGTTCAATTATAAACCAGAAAGTAGAACCTTTACCTTCTTCACTTTCTACTCCAATTTCACCACCAAGTAGTTCTGATAATTTCTTTGATATTGAAAGTCCAAGACCTGTTCCACCAAATTTCCTGGTTGTTGAGCTGTCAGCCTGGGTAAACTCTTCAAAAAGCTTAGTTTGAGTCTTTTTAGAAATCCCTATCCCAGTATCTGTAACAGAAAAATAAAGCTTATATGAGGATTTCATCTCTTTTTCAAGACGGCAATAAATTGCTATTTCACCTGTCTCTGTGAACTTAAGAGCATTCCCTGTCAAGTTGATCAAAATTTGTTTGACTCTTCCAGGATCACCTTTAAAAAAATCTGGCAGATCTGGTGCAGTTGAACAAATTAATTCCAGACCCTTTTCTTCTGTACGGAAAGACATGGCAGTGGCAAAATCATCTATCAGACTTCTTAAATTAAAATCTATCTTTTCTATATCTAATTTACCGGCTTCAATTTTAGAGAAATCAAGAATATCATTAACCAGAGTTAAAAGAGATTCTCCGCTGTTTTTAATTACTTGGGCATACTGAAGTTGAGTATCATTAAGATCTGTATCAAAAAGCAGCTCTGCCATACCAATCACACCATTCATGGGAGTTCTAATCTCATGGCTCATATTTGCAAGAAAATCACTTTTTGCCTCATTTGCACTCTTTGCTTTTCCAGCCATCTTTTTTGCATATGCAGTCTGTTGTTTAAGATTCTTGTTTGTTTGACGTAACTCTTCCTCCATCTGCTTCCGTTTTGTTATGTCCTGAACATTAACAACAATGCTATTGGGCTTACCCATTGCATCCTTAATCATTGCTGCACTCAGATAAACAATTATTGTCTCTCCATTTTTACATAATCTTTTAGTTTCAAAACGAACAGGTTTTTTAGATAAAAAAAGTTCTTTGATTTTTTCTTGAGTGATTTTTTCCTCACTCTTTGGAATAAATGGTATTTTTCTCCCTTGCAAATCATCCAAAGTCCATTGAAAAACTGAGGTGAAACCTGGATTTAAATATACTGGGTGTCCATTAAAGTCATAAACTATTACAGGGTCTGGTGTTGCATTAAAAATAGCCATTAACTTCTCTTCACTTATCCGCAATGTTTCTTCAATCAATTTCAAGTTTGTAATATCAGTTGAAACCATTGTAACAAGAGCATTTTCACCCGGGTCACCCATTCTGCCCAACCGGATCATATTCCACATTTTTTTGTCTGACCCTTTTGGTATAATCTCTTGTTCAAATTCCTTGGTCTCGCCTGTTTTTAAAACCTCTTCAATCATTTCCATTAAAACGGTGTGAAATTCTGCAGACACATGGTCACTGATATTTGTACCCAGGAAGTCTTCAATGCTATCTCCGGAAAGAGATCTGTTCATATAAACTATATCACCGCTTTCATTAATATTGAGAATATAATCTGGTATGGTATCTATAATAGATTGCATTTTTTCCTCTGATGCGTACAATTCTGCTGTTCGCTGTTTAATCAGAAGTTCCTGACCTTTCTGCGCTCTGACTAAAAGATCCTCTCTCTTTCCAATTTGCCTTGACATAAGATTGAAATCATCAACCAGCAATTGCAAATCCTTAATAAAATAGCTTGATGGTATCAAGTCGTGCTTACCGTAGATAGTATTTGATATTTGGTTGATTATGGAGCTGGTCATTTTTCGATAACCACGCAGGGGCAGGACTATTAATTTGATGCCAGCTATAAAAGCAAAAATCAGAATCAATATTGCCAAGGCAACAATAAAAAACACTTCTCTTTTTAACTCTTTATATAGAAATCTATTTATTTTCCCTGTTTGTGGTTGGTAAACCACAGACAATTCAGGCTTCTTTAAAACTGATTTAACAACTGGTAAATCAGAACGCATTCCAACTGAGGCAATAACCTTGCCTTCCCAAATCAAACCAAGGTAACTATCTTCTTTTCCGCCCAATAATTGCTTAATTTCATTTTCCAGGATTTCTATCTCGCATACCAAAACACCCTTAGCAATTTGGGCTTTTTTTACCGGTACAGCAAGTCGCCAAAAATGACGATCTTTATAGTTACTGATTTCAATATTATTCTCAATCCTACCATTTATTAAGTCAGAAACCCAAGGCAGGTCTTTATAATTAAAATCAGGGCTTTTGTGGGTTGAATCAGTAATTTTACCAGAAGAATCAAGTAATGATAATTGATAATTTTCACCAAAAATTGATGATTTTTCAATAAAATCAAAAAGACTTTTAGAATTTACCTCAGGATTTATTAAAGGTTGATACACCAGAGGGAATTGTGCATAATCCTTTAAAATAAGTATCTTATCCAGTAAACTTGACTTAATTGAATTTCTGATGCTTTCCACTTGTAAAATATTTAAATTTTGGGTGGTTTGACGAAAAATATTATTGTTGGACGATTGAATCAAAAAAACAGCACTTATACTGAATAAAACAATAATAAAAAATAAGTATATAAAAAGTACCAAAGACAGGGCTGGTTTTTTTCTCAGTTCCGACACTTTCTTTTCGCCTTGGGCATCTGTTATTGCATCAATAGTCATTTTAGCATACTACTCGCTCTATTTTAAGAGAAAACACTGTTTTGAAAGGATATCGTAGGATTACCTCTCAAGCAGTATAAATTGATATACTTATATTCTATCGTCTGTTTGAATCTAATATTTAGCAGTTTACTATATTTAAAAACCAAAAGCAAATTTTATTTTAAGTGATTAATCAAAATCTATTTAAAGATTTGTGGAAGAAAAAAATCGCACAAACGTCCTTGACAAAAACCATGGTTACATTACTATTTGCAATATAACATAAAAACTCATAAGGAAGTATGAAATGAAACTTGATAAACTTACAATAAAATCACGAGAGATAGTTGAAAACGCACATTCAAATGCGTCTCAACAAAATCATCAGGCACTTGAAAAATTTGATAGGGACCTTACAAAACTTGCACGAAAAGGCAAACTTGATCCTGTAATAGGACGTGATGAAGAAATAAGGAGAATTTGAAGACAATGACGTAATCAACTTTACAAATGATCCAAGAGTTGACTTACCAGGTCTTTTATTGACTGCTGCTTAGTAATGCTGTAGACAACATAAATGGAAATTGATCTTCAAACATTTACGCTTATCCATTATCTAGTTTTTTTTATCACTGGGATATTTGCAGGTTTTATTGATTCCATAGCTGGTGGCGGCGGGATTATAACAGTACCGGTTTTGCTTTCTTTTGGTATTCCGCCGCACATGGCACTTGGCACAAATAAGCTCCAAAGCAGTTTCGGAAGTTTTACTGCAGCCTTTAACTATCAAAGGAAAGGTCTTGTTTCATTCTCTGATATTAAAATAGCAATCCTATTTACGTCTATTGGAGCTTTTACAGGTGCTGTAACAATACAGTTTTTATCAGCAGGATTTCTCACTAAAATTATTCCAATCTTCCTAATTGTAATATTTTTTTATACAATTTTCTCTCCAAACCTTGGTGGGGAACCAAGGGCGCCTTTGATAGAAAAAAATATTTTCTACATTGTTGCAGGTCTTGTTATGGGTTTTTATGATGGCTTTTTTGGTCCTGGCACTGGTTCTTTCTGGGTCATCGGAATTGTCATGCTAATCGGACTTGACTTAAAAAAAGCAACTGCTTTTACTAAATTTACAAATTTTACAAGTAATTTTGTTGCACTGATATTTTTTATAATAGGGGGGGAAGTATTATTCCTTGTAGGCATCTGTATGGGAACTGGTCAGATAATAGGTGCCTTTGTAGGCTCCAAACTTGTAATCCTAAAAAGCACAAGCTTTGTGCGTTACTTCTTCATATTTGTTGTAGGCGTTACATTAATAAAATTAATATTTTCATCTTATTTTTAATGAAAGGTTAGCCACTGACTCTATATGAAAAGTATGGGGGAACATATCCACAGGCTGTACTTCAAGGACATCATATTTTGTACTAAGCTGCTCAATGTCCCTTGCAAGGGTTGCTGGGTTACATGATACATATACTATTTTTTCAGGAGAAAGATTTAAAACCTGAGCAAGAACATCTTTGTGCATACCGGCTCTAGGCGGGTCTATAATCATCACATCAATTTCATTACTGATTTGTTTAAAAGATGGTAAAACATCCTTAATGTCGCCTATTAAAAATTTTATATTTGTAATATTATTCAGTTCTGCATTCTTTCGAGCGTCTTCAACAGCGCTCTGTACAATCTCAATTCCGACTATCTCTTTTGCATCTTTAGAAAGCCATATAGGAATGGTTCCTGTGCCAGAGTAGAGATCCAATACTCTTTCTTTTCCTGTAAGATTTGCATACTTAGAAACAATTGAATATAAATTTTCAGCACCTATTGTATTTGTCTGGAAAAATGAATTTGCTGAAATTTTAAATGTAAATTCACCTAGTTTTTCCTCAATATACGATTTGCCTGCAAGGACTTTTTCAAATTCCCCTATAGCAATCCCCGCTTTCTTTGAAGTAATATTATTTACTATAGAGTCAATTTTTGGATACTTCTCGATTAATAACTTAGCAAGTTTTTTTAAAAGTTCATCATTTTCTTTAGATGTCACAATATTAACCATCCACTTATCAAAATACAGAGAATGGCGCAGCATTAAAAAACGCCAAAACCCTTCATGGGAACGAAGTCCATATGCAGGGACGCCTGAATTTTTAATAAATATTCTGACCTCATTCATTATTTGGTTGCCAAGCTCAGGCTGTATTTCACACCTTTTAAGGTCAATGATTCTATCAAAAGTTCCCGGCACATGAAGTCCAAGTCCAAAATCTTTTTTAATATCGGGATTGTTAAGCTCTTCCGGAAGAAGCCAGCGTTTATCTGAACAGGAAAACTCCATTTTATTTCTATAATTGTATATATTCTCCGACGCTTTTACATTGTTAACCTTTACATCATTAAGTTTAGCAATATGTGCCAAAGATTCTATTACATGATTTTTCTTGTATTCAAGCTGGGTTTCATAAGGAAGTTCCTGCCATTTACATCCACCGCAATAAGATGAATATTCACAGCGCGATTTTTCCCTTTTTGGTGATTTCTCTATAAACTCAATCAGCCGTGCTTCGGCATAACTTTTTTTCTTTTTAACAACCTTGGCAAAAACTTTATCACCCGGTAGTACCTGGTCAATAAAAACAGGGAATCCGTCTGGTTTTGCAAGTCCTTTGCCACCAAAGGCAAGATCAATTATTTCAAATTCATATGCTTTACGTTTTTTTATTGTCATAATTACCTTATTATTTTCTACTTATAAATTATACAAAAGAGATTGATCTTATATCATTTTTAGTGCATTAAGTACAGTCATGAAAATTTCAGAAAAAAATATTGAATTTTATGCAGACAACATACTAATCAAGGGAGTTCTTCATCTTCCTATCCTTCAAGCCAAAACCAAAAACCTGCCAATTGTAATAGGATCACACGGACTTGAAGGCTCAAAGGATTCTGCAAAACAGATAATTCTATCCAAACTTCTTCCGCAAAATAATATAGGCTTTCTACGGTTTGATCACCGAGGATGTGGCGAGAGTAAAGGAGATTTCTTAAATGATACGTCTGTTCCTAACAGAGCTTCTGATTTTATCAATGCTGTAAGATATATTCTTCAAATTGAAGGAGCTGACCGTAAAATTGGTATTTTTGGAAGCAGTCTTGGAGGGTCCACCTGTATTGAGGCATGGGATACTCTTAAACAAATGGATATAGAACTTGCAGGATGTGTTCTATGTGCAACTCCTGTTAAAAGCAGAACCATTGAAAATATTCCTGTACATGAACAGCTTGATAACCACCAGCAAGCTCTACCCATGAGCTTTTTTTTAGAAAACCTGAATTTTGACCTTTCTGAAAAAATAAAAAAAATGACCCACGTTCTAATTTTTCACGGTCAAGCTGATGAAGTTGTACCCATTGAAAATGCACATACCATTTATAAGAATTCAAAAGATCCAAAAAAAATTATATTATTTAAAGATGGTGACCATCAAACATCATCCCGAAAAGACCAAGAAATTTTTGAAAAAGAAACTCTAAAATGGTTTAAAGCAACTCTTTTCTAAGTGTATTCAAGCATGTTGCAGCAAATACTTTTTTATTTCTTGTTCTGTCATTAAAATTTAAACAATATGTTTTTGCTGTTGAATAACCTTTTTTTGCAAATCCAATACATATTGTGCCAACCGGTTTTTCATCAGTCCCTCCTGTCGGACCTGCAATCCCGGATGTTGAGATTCCAAAATCTGCTCCTGCTTTTTCCATTACACCTTTTGCCATTTCTTCTGCTGTGTTCTGATGCACAGCTCCATGTTTAATAATTGTACTTTGATTTACATTAAGTATATTGATCTTTGCCTCATTAGAATATGTAATAGCTGAAAATAAAAAATAAGCTGAGCTTCCAGGCACATCAGTAAGCAAGCTTGAAATAAGACCTCCGGTGCAGCTCTCAGCAACTGCAATAGTCTTTTGCTTTTCTATTAAAAGGCGAGCAACTTCCTCTTCCATTGAAAGTCCTTTATCTGAAACTACATTTGCTGCAACGAACTTAGACAAAGCCCAATTATGTGCCTTACTAAAACTCTCTCTTACCTTCACATCATCAGATATTGCCGGAGATGAAAGTTTAATCTCAATAATTGGAAAAGCAGCTCTGAATCCCAATTGTAACATGGGGAATTTTTCTTCAAACCCTTCAAGGTTCTGTGCAGCTTTAGACTCAGGCACACCGAAAAGTGTGAATTTACTTTTTAATCTTTGAGAAACTTCAAATTTTCCACAGATATCAGGCAAAACCCTTTTTTTAAACATTTCCTTCATTTCAAAGGGAACTCCTGGTAAAAAATAAAAAATAGATTTCCCATAATTCATATAAAAACCAGGAGCGGTACCGCAAGCATTTTTTAGTATTACTGCTTTGGATGGGAAATATGCCTGCTTCTTATTGGTTTCAGACATTTTGAAATTTTTTTGTTTAAAAAAAGCTTCCATATCAGATAACGCTTCTTTACTCAGTATTAGCTTATCGTTTGAAACCATTGCTGCTATTTCTGCTGTAAGATCATCTTTTGTAGGACCGAGTCCACCTGTAACAATAACAATGTCGGCACGTGTTGATATCTCTTTTAATACTATTTGAATTTCTTTTCTGTCATCACCAACAAGACTGAATCTTTTTACTAAAATCCCTGTTTCTAGAAATTTTGAAGCAATATATGATGCATTTGTGTCTACTATACTGCCTGTTATCAGTTCGTCTCCTGTGGAAACTATTTCTACTATCATTTAGACTTCTCCTGGGAATTTAAAAAAACATTGCATGGTTGGAAGTGAAAAATGGAGGATTCTTTAACACTATGGGTGCTAACAAAGGGTTTTTTTTAAATTTTTTAAAAAGAAACTCTCTTACATTTTTCCTGTTCCAATCATGGGGATGCTCAAAATTGTAATACAAAGACAAATCTCCTTCATAAAATTGACTCACTCTGAGATGTTCTGCTTCTTCACTAAACCTTGGTAGATTAAATATTGCAAGATTCATAAAATCGATAAAAGGAGCATGGCTCAAAATATAAGCAAGTGTCTTTTCGGCAGATTCCTCTGTTTCCTGAGGTGTACCAAAAAGAAGATACACATAGGTTTTTATTCCGGCTTTTTTGCAAGCTTTAAGAACATTGGATGCAACCTCCAAATTAATACCCTTTGTCATCTTGTCTAAAACAGCCTGGTCTCCGGACTCGAGTCCAAGATTAAGCATAGCACAACCTGATCTCTTTAATGCTTTTAAATAATCAAGACTCTGAAGTTCTTTTCTAATTCTTGCAAATCCATACCATAAAAAAGGCATTTCACTTTTTGACTCGTTTTTTGCAAGGGCTTTCATTAATGATGGAGAGATTGCATTATCAATGAAATGCACATAATCCTGTTTGTATTTTATCGAAAGATCCTTAAGATCTTTTATTGCTTCTGAAATTTTCACAGGTTTAAATTGTGTTTTTTCAGCCTTTTCAGGACAAAATTTGCATTTTCGCCAATAGCATCCCCTGGAACTACTAAAGGGAAGAATCCTACCAGGCGCCATATATGAATCCCATTGAACAAAATCGAAATTTGGAGAATATCGGTCCGTACAATTTTCTTTTACATTGCAGGCAGATAAGATTGCTTCTTCACCCTCCCCTTTTACAAGGATATCAACCAAATTTAAAAAAGGATTCTTAAAGTTTGGCATGCTCATCCAGGTTGAAATCAGTCCTCCACCAAAAATTAATTTCTTATTTTTAAAATTATGCTTAATCCATCCTGCAAGGGCAAAACTAGTAAAAGCCTGGCTTAAATAACAAAGTGAAATACCAACATAATCAGAATCAGAGCCTTGAATTCGTTTTTTTAGACAAGTTTCAAAATAATTATAAAAAGGGTTCTCTTTAAAATTTTTTGCAGCAAATAATAGATCTTTGCTTTTCACAGGAGAGAGCTGTTCATCCTTGAAATCAGCAAGAGTGAATTTAAAGCGTTTTGACAAAAGTGCTTCATTTAAAAGCCTATTTGTATCAAAAAGCTTTTGTTTATACCTGTCAAGGTTTTGATATCCAGAATAATTTTTTAAATTCTCAATATTCTCCTGTCTGTGTGAAAGAGCTCTTTTTGTCCAGCTTGACTCAGGCTTAATATCAGAATTTATCAGGAATAATAGCCCTTCAATATTTGCATCGTAAACTTTATGGTCTATATTATGTTTTTTGAGGGCTCCGGAAAGAAGAGCCAAGCCCCCTGGAGGTTCACATGGTTTTACTATAGGAGGGAAAATTAAAATCATACTTATTTACAACCTCATCAAATATTGATTAGTAAAATTTTGAATATACAATTGCCTTGTTTTTATTTCAATTCTTTTACCTAACTCATTCATAATTGTATATAAATACACTTTTGTTTTATTGCAACACACTACCCCTTTTACTCCTTTTATCCTTGACTTTAAAGGAGAGTTATTATAATCCGTTTATAATAAATAATATTCTGTTTGATTCAGAATCATTTAAGGGAGGTTTTAATGCAAGAGTTCCACCAGGTTGTCCTAACCATTCGTGACGCATTATGGGGAGGTCCTACAATCTTGCTTCTTGTTGGTGCTGGATTATTCATCTCTGTGGCAACAGCCTTTATCCAGCTACGTAAATTCGGTTATAGCTTATCCCTGATTTCAGGTAAATTTGATGACCCGGATGATCCAGGAGAAATCTCTCACTTTCAAGCCCTGAATGCCTCTCTCTCCGCTACTATTGGAGTTGGAAACATTGCGGGTGTTGGTACTGCAATAGCAATGGGTGGACCCGGTGCTATTGTATGGATGTGGCTTACAGCTATTCTTGGTATGGGACTAAAATACGGTGAGTGCCTGCTTTCCCTTAAATACCGTATTATCAATAAAAATGGAACAGTTAGTGCGGGTCCCATGTACTATCTTGAAAGAGGACTGAAACAAAAATGGCTGGGTATATTGTTTGCACTTTTTGCAGCCATTGCATCCCTTGGCATTGGTAACATGGTTCAGTCAAATTCCGTTGCCGAAACTAGTGCCGCATATTTTGCTGTCCCTAAATTAGCTACTGGCCTTGTTATGGCGTTCCTTGTGTTCCTTGTTATTATTGGCGGTATCAAACGCATTGCTCAGGTAGCAAGTAAAATGGTACCTATTATGGCCTTGTATTACATAGTTGCTGCACTATATCTTATTTATTTAAACATTGATCAAGTAGGACTTGCTTTTAGTATAATTTTTCATGATGCTTTTTCCGGCACCGCAGCAACAGGTGGTTTCACCGGCGCTGCATTGGCTTCAACAATCAGATTTGGTGTTGCCAGGGGGGTTTTCTCAAATGAAGCTGGTTTAGGTAGCTCTCCTATTGCCCATGGTGCAGCTAAAACCAAAGAACCTGTGCGTGAGGGTCTTGTAGCAATGCTTGGGCCATTTATCGACACAATTGTTGTTTGCACAATGACAGCACTCGTAATTATCCTTACTGGTGCTTATACCACAGGAGCAACAGGAGCAGTTCTAACTGCAAAAGCATTTGAAATGGGACTTCCAGGACCTGGAAGTCTCACAGTTGCGATCGGCATTATCTTCTTTGCTCTCTCCACTATCATAACCTGGTCGTATTATGGTGACAGATGTGTCTCTTACCTTGTAGGAGAAAAATTTGTTATTCCTTACAGATTTTTATATTGTCTGCTTCTCCCAGTAGGAGCTGCGTTAGAACTCCCTACTGTCTGGGCAATCAGTGACTGTATGAATGCTCTGATGATTTGGCCTAACCTTGTTGGTGTTGTTTTCTTAAGCCCTGTAATTTTCCGCGAAACAAAAAAATATTTCAACGACCCAACTCGGGTTTACCCTGATCAATACCCTGCTGAAAAGTAAATTATGATAACAAAACCCAAAGCCCTGTTTTTACAGGGCTTTGGGTTTGAAAAATATATAATTTCTCAAATATTACTGAGACTCTAAAAGTTCAGACTTCTTCCACTGAGGTCTTTATAAAATACAAAATTGTCTAGGATAATGTTAATAGAAGTAAAGACATTGATTCTTAAGTTCTTTTTGTGATAAAAGATTTTATTTTTAATTTATGAAAGATATGGCATTATGACAGAAAAAATTAAAACGCTCAAATTCTTTATAGACTATGACAAGGATAATATAGTAAAAGATATTAACAAAATTAAAGAGCATATTCTCAAAATTGCTCAGCCTATCTACATTGTAAATAAAAATAATAAAAACACCGAATATCAGATTAAAGCATATGTTCCTCCTCTTCTTCCGGAAAACCTTGGAGATAAAGATTTCAAAAAAAGGCATAATCTCAAATATGCATATATTGCAGGAGCAATGGCAAATGGAATAAGCTCAGTTAAATTGGTCCAGGTCATGACAAATAATGGAATGACTGGTTTCTTTGGCGCAGGAGGGCTTTCTCTTGATAAAATAGAAGATGCAATTTTTGAATTAAAAGATACTTTAAAATCAAAAACTTTTGGATTTAACTTAATCCATTCACCCAATGATCCTGACCATGAAATGGCAGTTGCAAACCTTTATTTAAAACATAATATTAATCTTATAAGTGCTGCAGCTTTCATGCGAATAACACTCCCACTTGTTTATTATCGTATTAAAGGATTATGCCAGGATTTAGATGGTAAGGTTGTAGCTCCGAATAAAATCATAGCTAAGGTCTCAAGAGTTGAGGTTGCACGAGAGTTTTTCTCTCCCCCTCCTGAAAAACTAGTAAACCATCTTCTAGAAAAAGGTCTTATAACAGAGAAAGAAGCAAAACTATCAAAGCAGATCCCCATGGCACAGGATATCACCGCAGAAGCCGATTCAGGAGGACACACAGACAACAGACCTGCTCTTACACTTCTTCCAATAATGTTGTCACTTAAAAATGAACTTTCAAACAAATTTAATTTTGCTGACAAGCTTTGTGTTGGACTTGCAGGAGGTATTTCAACACCAGAATCTGCTGCTGCGGCATTTCAAATGGGAGCGGGGTATATCCTTACAGGATCAATAAATCAACCCTGCATTGAAGCAGATATTTCCCAGCAGGCAAAGAAAATGCTGGAACAAGCTCAGCAAGCTGATATTGCAATGGCACCAGCAGCTGATATGTTTGAAATCGGTGCAAAAGTACAGGTCTTAAAACGAGGTACAATGTTTGCCATAAGAGCTGATAAACTTTATAATCTTTACAAAAATTATCAGAATTTTGATCAAATCCCCCAAAAAGATAAAAATCAGATAGAAGAAAAATTTCTTATGGCAAGCTTTGATGAAAAATGGCTTGAGACAAAAAAGTTTTTTAAAAGGACTCAAAACTTAAAAGAGATTAAAAGAGCCGAAACCGATCCAAAGCATAAAATGGCGCTTGTTTTTAGATCATACTTGGGACTTTCTTCTAAATGGGCAATTTCAGGTGATGCCAAAAGATCAATTGATTACCAAATTTGGTGTGGTCCTGCTATTGGAGCATTTAACCAGTGGGTCAATGGAACATTTCTTGAAAGCTATGAGAATAGAAGTGTTGCAGAGATAGCTCTAAACATTCTTTTTGGAGCTTCTACCTGTATAAGAGTATCATGGTTGAAAAATCAAAATATTGACCTTCCTTCCAATGATCTTTCTTTTTCACCTGTTCCAATCAACGAACTTAAAAAGATGATCTCTCTATAAATGTAAAATTATTGTCAAACCATTCTCCAACCAATGCAATTTACTCGATTTTCCTGTAAAAATATATATTGTTAACAATGCTTTTATTTTTTAGAGGGAAATTTTTTATTTATGGGACAAAGCAAACAGCAAGACAATTGTGTAGCCATAATAGGAATGGGATGTATATTCCCAAAGGCAAACGGACTTGAAGAATATTGGCAATTACTTTTTAATGAAAAAGATGCCATTACAGATATTCCGGAAAAAACGCATTTTGCAATAAATGATTATTACGATAAAGACCCTAATCGGTCTGACCACATATACTGTAAACGTGGTGGATTTATTCCTGCTATATCTTTTGATCCATCTAAGTATGGAATCCCTCCAAATAACATAAATGCCACTGATACTTCCCAGTTGCTTGGTCTAATAGTTGCTGAAATGGCTCTGGAAGATGCTGGATACAATACAAAAGATAACTTTCCCAACAAAAAAAGAACTAATATCATACTTGGTGTCACAGGGACACAAGAACTTGTAATCCCTTTAGGGGCGCGACTTGGACACCCATTATGGAAAAATGCTTTAAAAGAGTCTGGTATTTCAGAGGAAAAAAGCGATGAAATTATTACAAGGATCCAGAAAGGTTATCCTGAATGGCAGGAAAATTCTTTCCCAGGTCTTTTAGGAAATGTGGTTGCGGGCAGAATAGCCAACAAACTTGACCTTGGTGGCACAAACAGTGTTATTGATGCTGCATGTGCAAGCTCACTCAGTGCAATAAACAGTGCTATAATGGAACTTATTCAAGGCAAATGTGATATGTCAATAACAGGCGGCGTAGATGCCTTAAATGATATATTCATGCACATGTGCTTTTCCAAAACCGGAGTGCTCTCTCACACAAGTGATGCAAGACCATTTTCAAAAGATTCTGACGGAACTGTTTTAGGCGAAGGCGTTGGGATGATAGTTTTAAAACGCCTTAAAGATGCACAAAAAGACAAAGACAGAATATATGCTGTTATTAAAGGCATAGGGACATCAAGCGATGGGAATTCAGGCGGTATTTATGCACCTGATTCCAAAGGGCAACAAAGAGCTTTAAAAGCTGCATACGAAAATGCTTTAATTGACCCTTGCACTGTAGAATTAATTGAGGCACACGGTACCGGCACCAAAGTCGGTGACAAAATTGAATTTCAAGCTTTGAAAAATTTCCTTTCTGACTCAGGGAAAAAATCTTCAAGTAAAAATTCATGGACCCAAGAAAACTCTGCCAGATGTTCCCTTGGATCAGTAAAATCAATGATCGGGCACACAAAAGCTGCTGCCGGTATAGCAGGTCTTATTAAAACTGCTTTATCTCTTTACCATAAAACTCATTTTCCTACTTTAAAAGCTGATATGCCCGACCCTGATCTAGATATTAACAATTCTCCATTTTATCTTAATTCCAATTCAAAACCTTGGATTCAGGATACCCAGAATACTTCTACTAGCCACCCAAGAAGAGCAGGGGTGAGTGCATTTGGCTTTGGGGGCAGTAATTTTCACGTTGTTTTAGAAGAATACAGTCAGCCAAAAGAGCATGTGTCATGGAACAAATCAATACAAATTGCTGCTTTTTCTGCTAACAGCAAACAAGGACTTAAAACAGATCTCTCAAATTTCTTAAATAAGATTAATGATAATACTAATCTTGACTCAAGGAAGAAAAACAAAAACCTTGCCTGGCATAGTGCCCAATTACGAAATAATTTCTCAAATCATAACGACTTGAGGCTTTTAATTGTCATTGACAAAAACAACAACGCTGTTGACCTTGTTGAGAAAGCAATTAAACTGATTTCAACTAATACTCAAAACGCCGAATCTGCTATTAGTAATCCAAACATTTATTTTGAAGAAAGCTCTAAGGCAACCCAAGGGAAAAATTGTAAATTAGGCTTCTTATTTCCAGGCCAGGGAAGCCAGTACACAATGATGGGAAGAGACCTTGTTTCAATATTTCCTGAAGCTATGGATGCTGTTACGCTTGCAGGTGTTTGTTTTAAATCTGACCATGTCCAATCTAAAACCCATAACAATTTTAAGTCTTTACATGATTATATTTATCCTCTACCGGAATATGTTCAATCCAATATAACTTCAGAACAGGAGTTGAGAAATACTAATATAGCTCAGCCTGCTCTTGGTGCCATAAGCCTTGCAATGACCAAAGTTCTTAAAAGGTTCAACATTAAACCAGATTCCACCTGTGGTCATAGCTTTGGAGAACTCTGTGCATTAAACGCGGCTGGTCGTATTTCTGATAATACCTTACTCAAACTTTCTGTATCCAGAGGAAGACATATGGCTGAAGCTTCAAAGCAATCAGGTGATTCAGGTAGCATGTTTGCTGTAAAAGCTCCAATGGATAAGATTGAACAACTTTTAAAAGAAAACAACCTTGATCTTATTCTTGCCAACAAAAATTCATATAATCAGGGAGTTATCTCTGGAAGCACAGATGAAATAGATAGGGCTGTTAAAATTTTTAAAAATAACAAAGTCCGTGGCATTAAACTGCCGGTTGCAGCAGCCTTCCATTCCCCTCTTGTTGAAAATGCCGCAAAACCTTTTGCAAATGATCTTGAGCAAATCAATTTTAAAAAGACAGAGATTCCAGTTATGTCCAATACAAAAGGAACGCCATATCCAACATCAACCAAAGAAACAAAAGAAATTCTTGGAAAACAACTTTTAAGCCCTGTAAATTTTATTAAAAATATTGAATCAATGCATAAAAGTGGTGTTTCAACATTTATAGAAATTGGTCCAAAAACTGTTCTCACAGGTCTTGTTAAATCCATCCTTAAAAACGAGGATATAAATGCAATATCCATGGATACTTCCACAGGAAATAAATCAGAGCCTGGATCGGGCATAGTAAATCTTGCCCATATTTTAGCCAACCTTGCATCAAAAGGATATGATGTTGATCTCACAAAATGGGAAGACCCGTGCAAAAAGCTTGTTAAAAATAAAATGAATGTTTTTATCACTGGTGCTAATCCAAAACCTATTAAGTGTGACTTACCACCATCAAAAATTATAGAGCATTCCCAAGGAAATGACATGAATAAAGAACCAAGTATTATTAAAAAAAAGAACTCTCCTTCAATAGAGCAAAAACCTTCCATGATTTATGAAGCAATGACCCTGATTCAAAAAGGGTTTGAATCAATGCAGCAACTTCAAAGCCAAACTGCAAAAACACATGAAAAATTTCTTGAAACACAAGCTGAAGCAAGCAGAACTCTTCAGAGTATGATGGACCAGACAAAATTTTTTGCAAATAATATAACAGCACCCTATCCTACTGATAATATTGAAATCCAAAAGCCAACGCAAAAAATTCATGTCCCTATAGACAAAACACCTGATAAGATAAATACCCATACTCCTGAGCCAGAAACAATTGTCAAACGTAATGAATCAGAACTTACTACAAAAAGTGCTTCTGAAAATGTAAAAGAAGCAGAAAACCTCGTTTTTTCAATAGTAAGCAAGCTGACAGGATTTCCTGAAGAAATGCTGGAAGGTGATATGGATATTGAATCAGATCTTGGAATTGATTCTATTAAAAGAGTTGAAATAATATCTGAGCTTGAAAAGAGCCTACCCTCTGTAAGCAGCCTTACTCCTGAGAGTATGAGTTCTCTTAGAACCTTAAAAGAAATATGCGATATTATTGATAATAGCAATAATTCAGTTGCTGAAAACAACAACCCAACTGAAGATATTATAAAGCCAGAATCTTTCAAAAGCACTGATTCAGCTAGCCAAAGTATAGAAATACTAATCAACACCATCAGCAATTTAACAGGATTCCCGGTCGAAATGCTGGAAGGTGATATGAATCTTGAATCGGATCTTGGAATTGATTCTATCAAAAGAGTTGAAATTCTATCTACACTTGAAAAAGAGTTGCCACAAATTGGAACAATCTCTTCTGACGAAATTGCAGGTTTTAAAACCATTGATGCAATCAGTGCCTATCTTGATAATAACCTGGGGCAAAATTCCCAAAAAAAACAAAGAAGCATTCCTGTACAAACTGATTTTCCAGTAGAAAAAAAAAAAAGCAAAAAAATCCAAGCATTATCGAGGCAACTCCCCTTTCTGGAGCAACACCCTGTTGACAAAATAAAATTTTATAATGGGTCAAGGCTTTTAATTTCAAAACAAAAAAAAGTCTATTTAACAAAAGATTCATCAGGTATTGCTAAGAGCTTTAAAGATGAATTTATAAAGCAGGGAATAAACGCGGATCTTATTAAAGTATCACACGAAAAAATCCCAGAATTGCGCGATGCTGCCGGTATTGTTTTAATCCCTGATATTTCAAAAACAAACGATTCTGAAAAAACATCAGATTTTTTAAAATATTCTTTTAAACTTATTAAAAAAAATGCCCCTTATCTTACTGAGTCTGCATCACAAAAAAGCGCTTTTTTTGCCACAGTATCCTTTTTAGGCGGAGGCTTTGGACTTAATGGAAAACAGATAGATGATCCTGTCCAGGGTGGGCTTGCAGGGCTTTGTAAAACTGCCGGCCTTGAATGGAAAGATATACTCTGCAAAGCATTAGATATGCCATGTTCAGCAGAAGAAGTAATTGAAAATGCAGAAAATGCAGTAACACTTATGATGACACATGGTTCAGTTGAAATAGGAATATCTGAAGGGTTATGTAATATCCCAAAACTTAAAACAGAAAACATTTCAGAGAACATAGATGAGTTTACCGAGCCCAATTTTAATAGCGATGACCTGTTTATTATTACTGGAGGAGCAAAAGGAGTGACTGCAGAATGTGCTGTTGAAATTGCAAAATCTTTTTCTCCAAAAATTATGCTTATAGGCAGGTCAGAAAACCCTGTGAATGAACCTTACTGGATCGAAGATATCACCTCTGAACCAGAGATTAAAAAAGCAATTCTAAAAAACCAATTTACTGATAAAACTTTAAAACCTGTGGAGCTTGAAAAAGCTTACAAAAAATTGATATCTAATCGTGAAATCAAAAAAAATATTGAAAGAATTAAAAACGCTGGATCTTCAGGATCAGAAGTTGAATACTTCTCTTGTGACATAAAAAACAAATATCAAATTGTTGAAATATTCAAGACCATTAGAGAAAAACATGGAAACATTACAGGGATTATTCATGGTGCAGGAATCCTTGAAGATAAACTTATTATTGAAAAAAATTATGAGAAATTCTGTAATGTTTATGATACAAAAGTTTCAGGCTTAAATTCTCTAATTTTTGCCAGTGCTGATGATAATTTAAAATGTTTTATTGGGTTTTCATCAATAGCTGCCAGAACTGGTAATATCGGACAATCAGATTACTCAATGGCAAATGAAGTTTTAAACAAAACCTTACAGAAACTTTCTCTTGAAAACCCTGATTGTAAATACCTTGCAATGAACTGGGGACCTTGGGATGGCGGTATGGTTAACAAATCACTGAAAAAAGAATTCCAAAAAAGAAATATTGACCTGATAGACAAAAAAGCAGGGGCGCTTCAGCTCCTAGCTGAAATGGAAGCAAAAAACCAAACCAATGTTGAAATTGTGATTGGTGCAAGTCTCTTTGGGAAAAAGGAAAAACAACACTCTTCACTTACTCAAGCTTTTGACTATAACCTTAATAGTTTGTCAGCAAAAGTACTTTCATCCCATAAAATCAATAATAATAAAGTCCTTCCTTTTGCAATCCACTTAGAATGGCTGGCATATGCAGCAGAAAAAAACAATCCTGGGCTTTCTTTTGCAGGCATTGATCAAATGCGGCTTTTAAAAGGAATAAGCTTTTCAAAAGAAACTATTGAAATCAGTGTAAAAACCAGAAAGTGTAAAAAAACAGAGATGGGATTTGAAACCGAAGCAAATGTTTTTTCAAAACTCCAAGATACAGACAATACTTTTTTAAATTCCGCAGGCACTGCTCTCTTAAAAGATAGCTTGTCCAACCCTCCGATTCTTTCTGCATCTTCCTCTCTTGATCTTATTCCATATTCTTTAAGCGTAGATGAAATATATAAATCAGTCCTTTTCCATGGAGAAGGTCTTCATGCCATCAAATCCATTACAGGTTGTTCCATAAAAGGCATTGAAGTGACAGCATCAAAAGCACCCTCTCCTGACAAATGGTTTGAAAATCATCCTTCTCGCAAGTGGGTTTTTGATCCTATGCTTCTCGATGCAGCATTTCAGGCAGCTATCCTCTGGACATATGAAAACAAAAAACAGGTATGTTTACCTTCATACATAGCTAACTTCAGACTTTACAATTCATTTGAAAAATCTGACGGGGATGTAAGAATACGATTTACAGTTAATGAAACAAGTAAAAATAAAATTAAAGGATACTTTATTTTCCTTGACAGCAAAAACACAATCCTTGCCAGTATATCAGGCTTTGAGGCTATCAATGATCCATCACTTCTTAAGAAATTCAAAAAAACCAAAGATATCATTCCAAGAGAAAAAATACTTGCATTTGCAGAAGGCAATCCTTCTGATGCTTTTGGTGAAAAATATAAAATCTTTGATAATGAACGCCAAATGGCAAGGTTGCCACGCCCTCCTTATTTTTTCATGGACAGAGTAATAAAAATCGATCATATCCAGTGGGAAATGAACTCCGGAGGATGGATTGAAGCAGAATTTGATGTGCCAGCAGATGGCTGGTATTTCAATGCAAATCACTCGGATACAATTCCTTTTTGTATTCTTTTGGAAATCGCCCTCCAACCATGCGGATGGCTTGCAGCATGGGCAGGGTCAGCATTACAAAGCAATGACAGGCTCTTTTTCAGAAACCTTGGTGGTAAAGCTCAGATTTTAAAAAACATTCACAGAAAAATTGGAACCATAAAAATGCGCTCTCGTATGACTGATGTTTCCAAGGCTGGAGGCATGATAATTCAGGATTTTGATATCGAAGTCCTGAAAAATAATGAGCTCATTTACAAAGGCTCTACAAACTTTGGTTTTTTTACAAGTCAATCTCTTTCAAATCAAATTGGCCTTAAAAAGAATAAATTCCATACATATGAATGCGATACTTTACTGCTTGATATTTCAAAAGAAGTACTATTTGAAGGCAATGCACCATTAACACCGACTGATAAAAATTTAGGTGAAAACAAAGGTATGCCTTCTACTGCTTTGTGTATGATTGATAAGATCAAACAATTTTCTTTTAAGGGCGGACTTTACAATAAAGGATATATTAAAGGTATCAAAACGGTTAACCCTGATGAATGGTTTTTCAATGCTCACTTTTATCAAGACCCAGTTTGTCCTGGATCTTTAGGAGTTGAATCTTTTCTACAATTACTAAAATTCTATGCACTGCAAAAATGGCAATTTGCTCCTAAGGACTTTAGAATCGAAGAAACTTTAAACACTGTCCATGAATGGAAATATAGAGGACAAATCATTCCTTCAAATAAGCAAATTGAAATCTGCGCACACATTAAAAAGGTAATTGATGGCGATCAACCACAAATAATAGCAGACGGAGCTTTATCCGTTGATGGTACATGCATATATGAAATGCAGGACTTTGCTGTTACACTTATAAAAAATACAAGCTCAAAACTAATTGAAAAAATAAAACAGGAAAACGCTAAACGATAAAAATTTTCAAATTTCTTCCAATTGCGCCTAGCTTTAGTGCCTACTAAAACAGGGGAAGTGCATTGCCCGTTATATGATCTTGTTAACAATTTTATAAAAGATATTTTTTAAAGGCACAGTACTCATTTGTTTTATAGCCAAGTGATTTATAAAATTCTTGTGAGCCAATCCGTTCAATATCAGTTATGAGCATTATATAGGAACAATTCTGTTCTTTGGCATATTCTTCTATTCTTTGCATTAAGGCCTTACCAATGCCAGATTTACGAAATTGTTTTTCAATCACAACATCTTCGACAACCATGAAAGATTTACATTGTCCAAAAAACATTTCACAAATTACTGCCAAAAGAGAACCCACTAATCTTCCATTTTTTCTTGCAGTCAAAACCATATGATTTGGGTTGTTCTTATTCTTAACTAAAACATTTCTCATCTTTGAAAGAGAAAATTCATTTGGGATTAATTGCTGATACAAATCAGCTAATTCTTTAAGGTCTTTTTCTAGTAGAGGTGTAATTTCCATAATAATTATTAACGGTTTACTCCTTTTTTATCAATTCTTCTGGCCACTTGCTCTTAACTCCCTCTTCTCATTTAGTTAACAGATGATATACCAAAAATAACAAAAAAAGAAAACTAAAGACTTATCCAAATCAATACAAGATTTACTAACTAAAGGTTGCGTCAAAAAAACCCCTGAATAGCTTGATTTTTCAACATGTTTTAGATATGATAATTTCGTAAAAAATAATATAAACATTGGCAAAAATTTTATAAAATAAACAAAAACAGGTATCTAATATATTTTCTAAAGGAGAAAAAATGACACAAATCGATTCTTTTCTCAAAAACAAACATATACTTGCTGTTGATGATGAATGGGACGTTCTTGAAATCATACAGGAAATTTTAGAAGAAGCTAAAATAGACGTTGCCCAGAACTATGAAGCAGCTTCAAAAAAAATCGCTCAAACCCAGTATGATCTTGCTATCCTCGATATTATGGGGGTTAATGGGATTAAGCTTTTAGAAGAATGTGTGAAAAGAAAAATCCCCGCTATCATGCTGACGGCAAATTCCATGAACCCTGAATCCCTAGTTGAATCCATTAAAAAAGGGGCTATTTCTTATCTCTCAAAAGATCATTTAAGTGTACTTGACTCATATGTTACTGAGCTTTTGACCGCACAAAACCAGGGTAAATCTACCTGGAAACTTTTGTTTGAAAAACTGGGAAGTCATTTTGACAAACGGTTTGGTAGCAATTGGAAAGAAGAAGATAAGGAATTTTGGGATAAGTTTGATAAAAATTATTATATATAAATAATCATCTAAAAAAACCGGAGCCTAACGAGATCATCTCGATAGGTTCCGGTTTTTTATTTTAAGACGATTGTACTCAATTGTAGTTAACTTTAACGCATCATGCTGACCAGAAATAATGAAATCGCTGGAAACAACACAATAAGTGTTAAACGCACAATATCAGCTATCCAAAAAGGTGTTACGCCTTTAAAGATGGTGCTGACTTTTACATCAGGCAACACAGCTTTAAGAACAAACACGTTTAATCCTACCGGTGGGGTAATCAAACTTATTTCAGTAACAACGACCACTACAATACCGAACCATATTAGGTCAAAACCAAGTGCCTGTATCAAGGGATAAAAAACAGGAACTGTTAAAACAATCATTGACATACTTTCCAAGATGCAGCCCAGGATAATATAGACGAACATAAGAATTAGCACGACAAAAAATGGTGAAGCATCCCAACTAAGCACAAACTCTGCCAGAGCACCCGGCAATCCCACAACATTAACGAAATTAGCAAAAATAAATGAGCCAATCAGTAAGAAAAAGATCATGGCTGTTGTACTTGCTGTGTTAACCAAAACTTGCTTTAATACTGGCATTGTAAGCTTTTTACGAAACAAGGTAAAAAAGAATGCGCCTGTAGCTCCAATACCGGCAGCTTCAGTTGGTGTAAAAATTCCTGCATAAATCCCACCCATAACAATAAAAAACAACAGCAATACACCCCATACACCCTTAAGGGATTTCAACCTTTCAGACCACGAAACCCTCTCACCTCTGGGGCCAATTTTTGGATTAATGCCTGTTGCAACCGAAACAGCGCATAAGTAACAGAAAATACCGAGCATGCCAGGCAAAATACCTGCAGCAAATAATTGCCCAATGTCAGATTCAGTCATAATGCCGTAAATTACTAGGATAACACTGGGAGGAATAAGTATACCCAAAGTCCCACCGGCAGCAATGGCGCCAGTTGCCAGGCTGTCGGCATATCCAAATTTGCGCATGGAAGGCATGGCAACCTTGCTCATTGTAGCTGCAGTTGCCAAAGAACTTCCGCAAACAGCACTGAATCCACCACAGGCAACAATTGTTGCCATGGCCAATCCACCCTTCCTATGCCCAAAAAAGGCATAGGAAGACCTATAAAGCTCATGAGAAAGGCCTGATTCAGTTACTAAATTACCCATCAAAATAAAAAGTGGGACTACAGATAAACCATAGTTCATTCCTTCTTCTGATGCCACCAGGGATACCATACTAAGAGCTGCGTTGTAGCTGACAACGTGCCCGAACCCAATAAAACCAATCACAGCCATGGCCATGGGAATTGGCACTCTTGCAAGAATTAATATGAGAAGGGCTGCAAATCCAATTAACGATGCTTCCATAAATCTATTTTCCCATTTTCAACGATTTGATCAAAATCAAAAACAAAATCAGACCAGAAATGCCTACCATGATTGACATGAAATATATCAATGGTGATAACGGCAATTCCAAATACTCAGTTCTATCTCCATACCCGGCTGCTTCCCCGGCCTTGATCCATAATTGCCAACTAATGACGGTCATGATGACTAAATTAATGATATTAATGAAAATGTTTTGAATGACTTTAACCTTATCAGGTATGAAACTATCAAAAAGATCAACCGTTACATGGCCTTCTTCAGATGTGAGGAGAACCAGGCCTAAAAAAATAACAATGGCCATGAAGAACTCTGTGAGTTCAAGTGCTCCTGTAATAGGCTTATTAAAAATATAACGCCCGATGACATCGGCAAAAGTCAATGCCATCATGAAAAATAAAGCAATTGATACTAATGGTTCAATAAATCGATGCAAAAAACTGACAACTAATGCCCAAGCACTTGTTTGTAAATTGTTTTGATCAGATGATTTCATTTTATTTATATTTTGCTACCTGTTTACGATAGTATTCTAATGCGTTTGTACCATTAACACCCTTTGCCTTAGCTCTTTTTACCCAATTTGCTTCAATATCTTTGGTAGCATTTGCAAGCTCAGCCATAAATGCAGGAGACGCAGTTTGAACAGTGTTGCCTGCAGCTTTCATAGCTTCAAGCCCGACTCGATCTGCTTCATCCCAGGCTTTACCTGCAAGTTTTGCAAAAGCTTCTCCAGATTCTTTTTCCACAGCTTTTTGATCTGCTGGTGAAAAGCTGTCAAATGTCTTCTGGTTCATAACCAGATAAAAAGAAACATTATAAAGTCCACCAGGAACTAAAGTAGTGTATGGAACAACTTTGATAATATTAAAAGATTTAATTGATTCTTTTGGAAGAAGAACTCCATCTGCAACACCACGGGAAAGTATTTCATAAACCTGGCTAGCTGGCTTTTGAATTCCAACAATGCCCAAATTTTTGGCAACTTTTGCTGCAATCCCTCCTGAAACACGAAACTTCAGGCCTTTAAGATCAGCAACAGACTGAATTGATTTATTTGCATTAATTTGTCCAGGTCCATGCACGAATACTGATAGAAGTTTAACGCCTTTGTATTCATCTGCCTTGGCAAAATATTTTTCATATGTTCGCCAGTAAGATACACACATTGCCTCAGCACTGTCACCTTGAAAAGGAAGCTCCACACCATCTGACAATGTAAAGCGACCGGGGCTGTAGTTGTTACAAGTATAACCCGTATCAGCTAAACCATTTTTTACAATATCAAAGTAAGCCTTTGGATGCCCAAGTCCCTTGGCAAGAATTTTAATATTAACACGGCCATCAGTGGCCTTATTAACATTTGCTGCCCATGGTATTATCATGTTTGCCACAATTGGATGTTTTGGTGGCAACCAGGAAGACAGGCTTAAATCCTTAGCTATAGCCACTGATGAGAAGATTGACATTAGAAAAAAAATACTGACCATAATAAAAGCTATTTTACATCTTTTCATGGGACACCCTCCTAAATCTAAAATTATAAGAATAAATGAGATGCCAAAAGCAATCTCAATATAAACAAGCTAACAAATAACTATTATTTAGCTTGTCAACCAAATACATAACATAGGATTATCGAATAAAAGTCAACCTCTTTTTCAATATTTATTAATAAAAAAAAGGGGCTGGTCTTCTATTGAAGACCTTGGTATTAAAAGAAATCTGATATTTCTCCAACTTGTTATTAATTATCAATTTATAATACTAATTGTTACTATGTTCAAGTTCATAAAGATAAAACTTGTAATAGACTTATATCAATCTTTATCGCTCTTAGATGAGTCTTCAAAATTAGCCCAGAACTCTTTGTCTTCTTCTTTCCAGTAAGCACCGAATTTTCTATTAAAAGCAGGACCAACTTTATCAAAGAGTAATTTCCATGGAGGATTACCCTCATCAGAAGCTTTAAGCAGGTCTCCTAACAAAATTTCAATGTCTAAAAGTGAATCTTTAGGAATATAAGATATTGCCCCTTTGCGTATTGATTCCATCAGAGATTCGGTATTCATTGCATGGGCGGTAAGCATTACAGCAGGAATATTTCTTTGAACAGCTTCTTCAAGCAATTGCATACCATTTACACCCATTATATCCAGTATTGCAAGATCATAGTTGTTGGTTTTAATTTTTTCAGAAGCAGACTGATAATCCCCTACAAGATCAAGCCGTGCATTATCAAGCATTTCTTCTATTGTTTCAAGGATATCTTCTTCATCATCCACAACTATAATATATTTGCCTGTAAGATAGGATTTAGAATCAGTCATAATTTATAATGTCTCCATAAATTTATATCTCAATAAAAAAAGATACTATAGTACGGCATTAGGCTCAGTGAAGATTATCTTCGAAAATACATTCTATGCAATTTTTTAACTCAAAGCAATAAAAACTTTCTTTGAATACTGTGTTTGTAAAATGTTCAGTTTTGACAAACTCGGATAAAATGAATATGATATTTCGATAAAAAATATAAACTCTTTTAAAAATTAGGAGAAGGATATGAGTGCAGAAGTAAAAACGCTATTGCAAAAAATTAATTTTATTGAAACTGACATGGAGGTGCATAAACAAATTTTACTTTCAATACCTTCTGATAATAAAAAAGAGATGGAAAAAGTCATTAACGAAATCGCGGATCAAAAAAAACAAATACTTACGTTAAAACAAAAAATTAAGAAAATTGACAAAACAGAATATGACAAAATCATCGCTATTGAACAAGCTGCTGACACATTCAAACAAATATCCAAAAATAAAAAATTCATTGCTGTAAGCACATTGAATGAATCCGGTGAATGTTATATTACACTAAACAATGGCACCCGGATAGACTGCCTTGTTGCCGCCAAAGAAGAAAATGGTAACTTTACCATATTAACCATTGATGGAGAAACCAAAGAGTACCCGGGTGGTATTGTTCAATAAAATTATAGTCTATATCCTGTAAAAATCAATCCAGTTTTTGAAATGCTTCTTTCCTGCCTGTATATTTCTTTCTCAATTCCGGCTTCTGAAGCTTTCCTGTTGGATTACGTGGAATAGTATCAAAAATTACTTTTCTTGGAACTTTATAAAGAGCAAGTTTTGATTTTGCAAATTCTATCACATCCTGTTCGGTCACGGTTTTGCCTTCTTTAAGCTGAACAACTGCAAGAACAACTTCAACAAGTTTTTTATCAGGATAGCCTATACATGCGACATCATCTATATCAGGATGATTCATAAGGGCATCTTCTATTTCAACAGGAAAAATATTTTCACCACCACTTGTGACCATATCTTTCATCCGATCAACAACATAATAGAATCCTTCATCATCTCTTTTCAATAAATCACCGGTTAGAAGCCAACCATCTTTAATGGTTTCTTTAGTCTTTTCAGGATTGTTATAATACTCTTTCATTAATCGTGGGGTCCTGAAAACTAACTCACCAACTTCACCCTTTGGAATTTCTTTCCCTGATTCATCAACAATTTTTGCCTCAACAGAAAAAGTTGGTTTCCCTATAGAGCCGGGTTTTCTTAAAGTATCTTCTGGATAGAGGTTAAATGTTCCTCCCCCACCGCCTTCGGTAATACCGTAAATATTTGAAACTTTGCATGGAAGTTTTTCAACAAGCATTTTCATTATATCAAAGGGAACTGGTTGAGCTCCAATCTCCATATATTTCCATGAGGAAAGATCATAATCAGATATTTTTATATCTCCCTTCTCAATTGCATTTAAAACTGCAATACCTATTGGCACAACAAAAAGCATATCTGTACACTTTTCCTCATCAACAGCCTCGAAAATCCATTTTGGGTCTTTTAGGCCTCTTATGATAGTACCTGTAGCTCCGGTTGTGTAAAAAGGTGCCCAGAGAAACATTGTTCCGGAATGATAAAGTGGTAAGAAAATCAGGTAATTATCATCTTTTTGAACAAAATATGACATCCCATTGGCAACAGCAATGCTGTTAACAGAAAAATGAGTATGAAGAACAGGTTTTGGTTTACCTGTTGTGCCTGATGTAAACATCATGGCAAGGTTATGATCTCTGTCAACACTTACACGAGCATCAGAGATGTCGTCATAGGCCTGAATGGTTTTGAAATCTATCATCCCATCAGGAGTGTCTCCACCAACACAAATATAATTTTCAAGAGTGGTTAAATCTTTTTGAGCGCCTTGAACAACGTTCAAAAATTCAGAGCCAAATACAAAAACTTTAGGATCACAGACTTTAGCAGCATATAAAATATCTGAGGCTTCAAAACGAAAATTAAGAGGGACTACTATTGCACCAAGGCGTATTATTGCAAAATAAGTCACCATCCAATTAAGAGAATCATTCTGTAGGTGCATTACATAATCGCCATGTTTAACACCCATCTCTTTTGATAGATAATTTGCTAACCTGTTAATTTCATCATTAAATTCTTTCCAGGTAAAAGTTTCTCTTGAACTGGTCGATGGTGTCCTTTCAATTAGGCAGATCTTATCTGGAATATTTTGAGCATGGATTGCTGCATATCCTGAATAATTCAATGTTCTTATCTCCTTTAAAAGTTTACTTTATCAAGACCTTTTAATCTCAATATTTTTCTTGCTTCTTCAGGTGTTGCAAGTTCTAAACTCATCTCTTTCGCAATATTTTTAATCATTTTAACCTGATCAGCGCTTGCTTTTGCAATTTTTCCTTTACCTGCATAGATAGAATCTTCAAGCCCTACCCTGACGTTACTTGCTCCCATTGCCATGGCTGTTGAAGTAATTGGTATTTGATATTTTCCACCTGCTGCAACAGACCATGTAAAGTTTTCTTCTCCAAGGACTTCCTTTGCTTCATCGTGAATCAAAACAAGATGTTTTACTGATGGAGTCATCCAACCCACCATAGGTCCAAAAACAAATTGAAGATGAACAGGTGTTTTTAAAAGCCCTTCTTCAATAAGCCATGAAACATAACTTATATGACCAAGTTCATACATTTCAAGCTCTGGTTTTGTACCAATTTCTAAGAATTTTTTCGCATATATTATATCATCATTAAAAGTTGGTCTGAATGTTACGTTTTTGCATAGATCAAGGTATTCTTTCTCCCACTCATATTTGAATTCCTTGAATCTTCCCGCTATCTGAAAAATGCCAAAATTAAAAGGTGCGGGATCAAAAGAACACATTTCAGGTCTAAGCCTCTCAATCGGTATTAATTTTTCTGCAGTTGTTTGATTCATACCGCCACCAGTTGTAGGAAGCAGAATTATATCACACCTTGCTTTAATCTTTGTGCACACCTCAACAAACAAATCCGGATCAGAAACAGGCAAACCATTTTCAGGATTTCTCACATGAATGTGAGCAATGGCAGCTCCCGCTTCATGAGCACGGACTGCATCTTCTACAATTTCATCCGGAGTAATCGGAAGATAATCGCTCATAGTAGGGATGTGCACTGAACCTGTGACTGCTGCTGTAATAATTAATTTATCCATTTCTTTAGACATATCTATCTTCCTCCTGTTTTGTTTTTTTTCTTTTTTGACAATACATAGCTTTTTGCATTATCAAAGATAAACTTTTTTTTCTCTTTTACCTTATCAATAATAAAAGAAGAATTCATAGCCTGGATTCCTTTAATCTGGGTTAATTTGTTATTGATAAACTCTGAATAATGTCTCATATCCTTACCAAGAACCTTTAAAATAAAATCATTGCCTCCGGTAATCTGATAACATTCAACAACTTCATCTAATGCAATAAATTCTTCTTTAATCGATTGTACCGAGGACAAGTCGCTCAAATTAAGGGTGATATTAACTATTGCTGTTATAGTATATCCAAGCTTTTCATGATCAACTAAAACAGTAAAACTTGATATAACACCTAAGTTTTCCAGCCTTTTTACACGCTCAAGAGTTGCAGGTGCAGAGATGCCAACCATTGTTGACAACTTAGAGTTTGTTGTTCTTCCATTTTCCTGAAGAGTATTTAATATGATCTTATCTATTTCATCTAGTACCATTGCATTTCCTTTTCATAAATATACCTAAAGCCATTTATAATAGTAAATGAGTATATTTTTTTTCAATCAATGGCAACAATTCTTTCAAAGTTTCATCGATTTTACTTACCAAGTTATCAATTTCCTTTTCTGTCATTTTACAAGATAGAATATATAAAGCTCTTGGAATTGTAAAAATTCCTTTATTCAAAAGAGAAAGATGCATTAAGGACAACAACTCTTCTTCAGATTTCATTGCTAACTCTGGTGTTGTTACTTTCTCATTTACAAAATGAATATTAAGATAGGAACCAATATGATTGGACTGAATATTCAGACCATTACTCTTAAAAATACCTTCAAGGTTATCCTGAAAATACTGACCAATACTGTTAATCTTTTCTACTGCGTTGGCATCATACTTTTTTAAAGCTGCATATCCTGCCTGCATTACAGTCTCATAGCCATTAAAAGTACCAGAATGATATAAAGGTGTATCTGTATGTTCATGACAATACATATTCATTATTTCTTCTTTCCCACCAAAAACACCAATGGGAAGCCCGCCTCCAATAACTTTTCCAACGGTTGTCAAATCAGGTATTACATTATATAAAGCCTGACAACCACCAGTATGGACGCGGAATGAAAAAATCTCATCAAAAAATAAAAGCACATTATATTTTTCAGTAATTTCTCTTATGGACTTAAGATAGCCACTCTTTGGCAAAATAACGCCACCTGCCCCCAAAAACGGCTCCATTATTACGACTGCAAGTTCAGAAGCATTTTCCCTGACTGCTTTTTCCAATGCTTCAATATCATTATACGGCACTTCTATAACATCCTCTGTCATTCCTTTAGGAATGCCTGCTGTTATAATATTTTTCTTTGTTGATGCCGCAACGCAGTCATGGGTACCATGAAACCCACCAATCATTTTAAGTATTTTATCTTTTTTTGTATAAGCTCTTGCAGTTCTCAAAGCATAAAGAGTTGCTTCTGTCCCACTGTTTAGAAACCTTAGCTTTTCCAGCCCTGGAACTCTTTCACATAAAAGCTTACTTAATTTATATTGTGCTTCTGTGGGTGTTGAGTATTGTGATCCTTTTTTAATACCAGCCTGAACAGCAGCAACAATATCAGGATCACCATGCCCGTGTATCAGTGCTCCGTAAGCATTAGTTATATCAAAAAGTTTATGCCCTTCAGGACTAAAAACATAAGAACCTTCACCATAATCAATATGAATGGGAAAAGGCTTAAAATAGCTCAAACTCCTTGTTGCACCGCCTGGAATATATTTGACAAGCTCTTCATGACGTTCTTTGCAAACCGGAAACTTTTCTTTATAAATGTCAAATATTCTATCTTTAATTTCTTCTCCCATAGTCATATCTTCCTTATTTTTCATGAACTATTAAAAGTTCACCAACTTCTTTTTCTATTTTTTCTACAAATTCGCCTGATTCGATCCTTACCTTGAGATCTTCAAGGTCATCGATATAAACCTTGTCTTTATCCATATAATCAAGAGTTTCACGAACAGCTTTGTGCATGATTTTTCCTGCGGGGCTGAGTTTTTCAATACCTCTTTGATCTGCTGCCTGGGCAGCACACATCAGTTCAAAAGAGAGAATATGGTTGGTGTTTTCAACAATTTCCCTTGTTTTTCTTCCTGCAATAAGACCAAAACTTACAATATCCTGGAAATCAGCAGTAGATGTAATTGACTGGATGGAAGCAGGAACTGCAAGGGTTCTGTTTTCTGCAACAAGTGATGTTGTCATGAACTGACCACCCATTAGTCCCATTCTGACACCAGTGTCTTCTTTGCAGAGGAATGGCGGCAACCCTGTACTGTGATGTTCATCCATAAATCTGTCAATTCTTCTGTCACTTATAACTCCAATGTTCACCATGGAGATTCCAAGGCAGTCCATTGCAAAAGAGATTGGCTGACCATGGAAATGACCGTTATGAAAAAACGTATCCAACTCTGTAAAAATTAATGGATTGTCATTACTGGAGTTAAGTTCTCTTAAAAGAACCTCGTGGGCATTTTGCAAAGAGTCTTTTGTTGGACCTACAAATTGAGGTGTGCAGCGGATTGAATATGCATCTTCAACTGGAATATCTGCCACAGAAACACCTTTATGTTCCTTAAGAGTTGACTGAAGCTTTAAAGAAAGTTCAATTTCATCAATTGCAAGATTACTTCCTTTTAAAAGCTTAGTTAAATTCATGGCAGTGGCCATCTGACCTGGATGGTATTTTTGCTCATGAACTATTGGATCAAAAGGATTAAATCTACCCATTAAAGTTTCAATAGCAAAGGCTGCAATTATATCTGAATTTTTCAATGTATTAGTGGCTTCTGTGATAACAGTACAGGCAAGACCAACCATACCCGAAGTTCCATTAATCAGTGACAAACCTTCTTTTGCATTCAGGTACATCAGTTCTATCCCGGCAGCTTCCATTGCCTCTTTACCTGGCATGAGCTTATCGTTAAATCTTGCTTTCCACTCCCCAAAGGCAACGCTTGCAATACAGCCAAGGGGTCCAAGATCACCACTTGTACCAAGGGAGCCTTTTCTTGGAACCAGGGGAAACACTTTTTTATTTATCATCTCAAGATAAATTTTCAGGTTTTTTTCTTTAATTCCTGAAAAACCACGGCAGAGAGAATTAGCCCTTGCAATCATAAAAGTTCTTACAAGTGTGTCTTCAAATGGTTTACCCACTTGAGTTGTGATACTTCTTACAAGATTTTTTTGAAAATCATTATCTCTTTCTTTTGGCAGAAGATAATCAACAAGACCTCCACAGCTTGTATTTACACCGTAAATACAGCGTTCCTCACTAGCCCATTTTTCGACAAGCGATCTGCACTCTCTAATTTTCAGCCAATTGCCCTGCTTGATTTCAACTTTAATAGACGAGTCCTGACCTGCCGCTACAAGATCCTCAATTGATAATGTATAGCCGTCAAGAATAAGAGTATTATTTTCTATTGGCATTTTTTCCCTCCATATTTAAAATTTATGGAATTTAAGTTTAACAACGAAATATTATTATCTTAATTACAGGCTAACCAAACCAGCTACCTTTTGTCAAGCTAATTTTGAAGTATTTTTAGGTAATTTTATTAAAATTCTTTATCAAAAAGGGGTATTTTTACTATTTATCCTTAATTTATAAGACAAACACAAAGACTTGCCTCATATTTTATTTTTCTTATTTCTATTGATTTTATAAAATCTGTTTTTTGCAAAGGAATAACTTAGAACGGGTTTATCTTCATAATATAAGTTAACCCAATCTTTATATGCTTTCATTGAATACCTGTATGGTTTGATATCATCAAAGCCGGGGATACTATTTTCTAACATTATTTTACCATTCTCAAATACTTGAATAGTATCGTTCGTAACAAAAAAATATCTGTCCTTTAATTTAACAGGCAATGGATAATAGAGTTTGTATTTTAGTCTGGTGTTTTTATACTGATAATATAAATCATCGTTTTGATATATGATTTTATAGTCTCCAAGCTCCCAAATAATTTCTTTTTTATCAGTAAAAAAATCTTTACCAGGCTTTGAAGCTCTATCGTTTAAAATTTCATTAAAAGTATTTAATGCTACCTGGGGGTTTACTTGCTCATTATCATAACAAAAGGATGCCCAATCTTTACTCGAAAAATAATTAATTATTCTAACCAATTGAGACAGATTAGTATCTCCATGAATAAAAACAAAATTTCCATTTCTATTCCTGCTAATTTCAATTGATGGATGCCCGCCAAAAATTGTACATCCTGTTTGAATTTCAAACTTATTACTAATGAAATCTCTTTTTTGGACTTTCTCAATTATATATTTATTTAATGTTTTGCTTAATCCTTTGTAGTAAAGATATTCAAGTGGATCATAGGATGTAATATTATAACAAAAACTAAAATTCAAATTGCTATATAAATAATTATTATAAGATCTTTCTGTGGCATGTAAATTAATTGAAAAACACAGTATAAAAAGAACTGAGTATAAATATTTCATTTTATAGGCCTTACAAAAAAGTAGAACACCTCAACTATATTATAAAAGCATACATAAATCTTTAAATTTATTCAACTCTCAGACTATAACTTTGATATTTGTCAAAGTGCTGGTTACCTTGTCAAATTGAAATATTTGCTCTCAAGATAGAGTTTTGGAGGGCGATATACAAAAGAAAAAACATCTTAATCCGCCTTCTATAAACTCTTTAAGCTGGGTATTCTTACTGGTGACAATATAAATTGTTTTTAATTGAATTGACGTTCTGTTTACAATCCTATTCTTATTTGATAGATATTTATTAATGTTTTTTATAAAGCATTTTTAAATATTAAAAACATATTGATTATCATGAAGTATTATTAATATTAGACGTAAACCTTGATATATCAACATGTTTAATTTTAGCCTTATTAATACAATCATGATGCCCAACATTTACCAAAACAATTTCTTTTTCTGTAACAAAGAATTCAAGCGTGATTCTATAGGAAATATTTATGGAAATTGAATACAAGCCTTTTAATTTCCCTTTTAAAGGATGAAGCCTCAAAGATGGTTGATTAGGGTCTATCTCCAAAAGTTTAAGTGTTTTACCATATTGAGATATTAGCTCAGAATGTTTTTTAACAAATTTAGAAACCCGCTTAATATAACTATTTGTGTAGATGAGTCTATATGTCATTATGATATTCTTTTGATATGGGCTTCAACATTCTCTGTGATAAAGTTACCATCTTGATAATCAGCTTTGGCCTGATGTAGTGCCGCATCAAGTTCGCATTCCCGCAGATAGTTATAGTGCTTCATATCCATTACAATAAATTTTTCTTTACCTCGAACTGTAATGACTAATTCATGATTTTCTGAAAGGTTGTTCTGAATCGCAGAGACTCCTTTCGTTTTGAGCTGATTGGCTGTTATAGTATTCATAATAAACCTCATTTTCTTGTCTAAAATTATTGTCAACAATACTATTATTAACACTTTTTATAACATTTATCAAGTCCAAATGCACATTATCAAAATAAAGTTTTTCAACTAACTACAACAAAAACATGCTACGGGCAAGCCACAGATGTTTTACATTATGCTTTACGGGGCATTAAAATGAAACCAGCCCAAATAAAAGACATTATCTCTTTCGAAGATTTCGAAAAAATAGATATTCGAGTGGGTACTATTGTGTCAGTTTGTGAGGTGGAAAAATCAAAAAAGCTGATGACAATAGCCAGGAAAAGACCTCCCACAGCTACTGAGGCACAGGTAAAATGTAAAAATCTTGGAATCAATGTGACTTCAGTCAGATTAAGAATAGTACCATTTGGATTGGAAAAATACTGAGACCATTTCTCAGGACTGGTCATTAACGTCATATTATTCACAAATAAAAAGGCGATTAACAAGAGCAATACAGTACAAACAGCAATAACAATGTTTCTTGCCGAACCAAGAGAGTCAAATTTGAAATCAAACAGATAGGCATTGTAGTAGGCAATGATTAATATTGGGATTATCATTAACCAATACCATCCCATCAGCACAGAACTTGTATAAATGAAATTTCCATAAAGGACCTGAACGAAAAGTAAAGGCGCAACACCCATGTTTATGGCAAACGCAATAGTATAAGGCAGTTTCAGGCTGATTTCCTTTGCTATAAACAAATCGCCGGGTTTGCCTTTAAGAGACCGTACCAATGCAATAATACTGCACCCCAACATTGCATTCATAAATAAAAGATGAAGAACAAAAGTCAATATAAAGAAAAAATTAAACCAACCAAAGTGAACCGGTATGGAGTCCGGTGCAGGTATAAGTAAGGATGGGTCCATACCAGTTCTCCTTTATTTTTGGTCTTTTACAGCCCTTTTTTCTCAAAAAATCGAAATAGTATAAGCATTAAAATAGTAAAAATAATGATTACCACCCAATGATTCAGCTCTAAAAGTTGAGGAATTGATATTTTCCCATATGACCCAATACTAATTATGTATTTTTTCATAAAAGGATAAATCATTGCGTAAACAGCACCTCCGAACAACATTCCAATTATTCCCCAAAGTGCGTCAATATGACCTTCTCCCAGTGCTCCTGCAGAAATGCCAGGACAATAGCCCAGCAAAGCCCAGCCTACACCAAAAATCAGACCGCCTATAACTTGAGCTCCAATTGATGTCGCTTTCAAACTAAGTTTGATAACACCAAGGTCATTAAATAAGTAAATACCAATTGATCCAACAATGATTGCACTCAGCATTAGTTTAAAAACTGTCATATCAATCAATCTAAGTGCTCCAACCTGTTTCTCATAAGTCAATATACCGGCTCTTTGCAGGATGAAACCAAAAAGAATGCCAGTAATAAGTCCATATATTAAAGTCATTTTTTATTTCCTCCCATCTCTATATAAAAATCTTGCTGTAATTGCAGCCCCGATTACAAAAAACGCCAAGGCAAGAAAACCACTTACCGCAAGTTGAGAAACTCCGCTGAGACCGTGTCCGGTAGGACAGCCACCGGCAAGTCTAGCACCGATCAGACCAATTGCTCCCCCTGCAAAAGCAACCACCCCTCTTTTTACTGGATTTGATCCAAATTTCTTTTTCCACATTTCAGGAACTGCATTTATCTTAAATGTGCCTGAAAGTCTTGCAGCAATAAAAGCACCAATGGCAATTCCAATAACATACAGAAGCTGCCAGTTCGGAAGAGAGCCAGGTCCATATTTTCCTTTGCTGGTTGTAAAATATTCAAACTTTGAATAATCAATTCCTAAAGCTTTTTCTATTACAGACGCGCCTCTGGCAAAGGTTGTTGATGCACCAAGATATTGACCTGCTATAATTACCGACAAGACAAGTACTATCCCAACAAGAGCACCTGCCAGATAAGGATTCCAAGGTTTATTTTTCATATGCCATCTCCGTTTTCCAGACTTCCCAAACTTTTCCTACTAAGTCAGGGCCTGGTTTTAATGTCATTTTCCCCGGCTGCCATCCTGAAGGAGTTGCTTGTGTTCCTTTGCTTTCACGTACAAGTTGGAACGCCTGTATCTGTCGTATAGATTCACTTACATTTCTTCCAACCGGAGGAGTAAGCACCTCATATCCCTGAATTACACCATCAGGGTCTATAATAAATCTGCCTCTTGTTTCAATCCCTGCATTTTCATCATAAATACCATAGATAGTTCCTACTTTACCGCCACCATCTGATAACATTGGGAAAGGGATACCACCATCAACCATTTTTGAAAGTTCATTGTCATTCCACATTTTATGAACAAAAACACTATCAACACTCATTGAAAAAACTTCAACGCCTATTTTCTGAAACTCAGAAAATTTTCTGGCAACTGCCGAAACTTCAGTAGCTCAGACAAAAGTAAAGTCACCCGGGTAAAAACATAAAACAATCCATTTGCCTAAATAATCTGATAATTTTACTGAAGTAAATTTTCCCTTATGATATGCCGGTGCTGTAAAATCCGGCGCTTTTTGGCCTACTTTAATCATTGGTGCCTCCTTTGGTGTATTTTTTATTATTTTTTCTTCTTTATTTTTTTCCCCTTCTTCCCCTAGTAATTCTCCGGTTGGCATAGCACAACCTACCTTTACATCTTCCCCCATAATAGTAAGCTCCTTTAATAATTTATTAATGGATCAACCTAATTAACATGGCAAGCAGAACATTTTGTTGGTCCTGTTTTTTCTCCTGCCTTTTTCTTTGCTTTATGGCATTGGATACATGTTTCATTCATGACCTGCTTCTTTTTTAATTTTTTTTGCTCTTTTAGATCTTTTATTGCCCCTTCAACTTTTGGAAAAGAAGAGTGACATGCATTACAATCACCAATGGCTACCTGATGCAAATGGTGGGGAAAATCGATTGCTCCTTTATTACCACCATCAAAATTAATCTTTTCTGCGCCTTGATTTTCACTCGCAACAGCTATTCCAATTATAAAAAAAATAGCTGTTAATACTACCATAACAAAAAATTTTACTCTCATGCAAACCCTCCTGTAATTAGTTATTGGAAGGATAAGGATAAGGATAAAAAGACAAGTAAATGCTTTTTTGCCTTTTGTCAAGGAATAGCTAAAAATTACAGCAATTCTCGCTGAATGGTATTCAGAAACAAAATATGATTTTATATGTCATTCTTGACCAAACAGATATATTATTCCCACAAAATAGTATTATTTTGCAATAGAAAAAAAGTATTTTATCAGGTTGGTGCGGAGAATTTTGGAGCTAATCAGATTTTAGAAACAGGTATACACAGCTTTGAAGATATCGGATATAATTTTTGTATTTAATTTA